>JARKQH010000231.1 GCA_029974925.1 Verrucomicrobiota bacterium | reverse complement strand
CAACTGCGACCAGCCCGGTTGGTCCGGCACCGCATCCATGGTCCCGAGCGATGGATTCAAAAACCGCACCGCCACCAGGTCGTCCCAGAGTTTGAGATGCCGCTTTTGAACCAGCTCCGCGCCCCGACCGCTCTGATGCAGGCGGAGAATCAGGTCCGCCGCGGGCGAACGGATCAGCGCCAGTTCACTGAGCAACGAATCGTCCACCGGGGGCGCCGCCGTTCCGTCCGGCCAGCCAATGGCCTCGACACGCAAGCCGGCGCGGGCAATGCGTTTCAAGGCCGCCGGGTCGCGTTGCGTGTTCCAGTCCGGCCGGGCGGCGCCGGGCGGCGTGCCGTACCACAGGACAAGGCTGATGGCCCGGGCCAGCTCGGGCTCGGCTTCGAGCGCCTCCGCCAGATTCGACAGGGGGCCAAGGCAGATATAGAGATTGCCGTAGGGGGCGCTGCGCAGCGCCAGCCGGATGAGCTCTTGGGCGCCGCGCAGGCCGCCGGGCGGAATGGCCGGGGGACCCAGACGCTCCCAGTCCAGGCCCGTCGCGTTGGAGCGGAACGCCGGGGCGGGCGCCCCGAGGGTCCGGCCGACCCCCACCGCCACGCCGGTCTGTTTCAGGAACCCCAGTATGCGGCACACGTTGGTTGCGCCCACATCCGGCGGGCTGGCGCCGTCGCTGGTCACGACCAGCGTCACATGGACATACGGCGAGGTGAGCAGCAGCGCCAGCGCGCGCGCATCGTCGGCCGCCATGTCGGTGTCCACGATCACCCCGGCGCCGGTATGGCCGGAGGCAGGGAGGGGGCTGCATGCCAGGAGGACGGCGGCCGCCAGGGCCGCCGCGGCGGCCAGCCGGGCGGGGCATCCCACCCCACGAGATGTTTGATTCATACGATTTTAGTCTTGCGTAACACTTTCAAAGAGTATGAAATGTTGTCGTGTTCGTAACACATACCCGCGGCCGCGTCAAGCGCGCGGCCGGGCCGCGGGCAGATCGGAAGCCGCGCGAGGAGTGGAATGAGTGGATGGAAATGAACATGCGAAACCGCAGCCTGTCACCGGGCCGGCGCGCGCTGGCGCTCGCGGCCCTCGCCGCCGCCCTGTGCGCCGGCGGCCTGAACGCCGAAACCCACTGGAATCTCCAGGCTGTCAACGCGAACGGCGCCAGCGCCTGGAGCCCCGCCTATCCCTTCACCGTTGTGGGCGTGCTGCTGACCGACCCGGACGAAATGCTGGATTCGACGCCAAACTTTCAGCCCGCGTCGGCGGGGGTGATGGGGGGCGAATGGCAGATGGTGGTGCAGGCGGTTTGGCCCGGCGACCGCGGGGGCACCGTTTGCTGGATGGGGCAGAATTATGCGTTGCGGCGCTCGCCGGGAGACGACTCGTTCAGCTACAGCAACGAGGCGTGGCTGGCCGAAATGGCCCGCCTGAACCACGATCCGGCCACCGGCCATGCTTTTCGCAAAGGCGACCTGGTCTCGATTACGGCCAATGGCTCGCTCTTCTTCGGCGGCAAACGCAACATCAACGAAATGCACCGCAACGAGCCGGAGTATGACTTCACTCTCTCGCTGGTGGCTTCGAATTACGGCCTGCCCGCCCCCGAGGTCCTCTCCCTGGCTTCGCTGGTGCGCACCAATGACAACAACCCCGCCACCTTCGAGGATATCTTTGATCCCACCCGCGCCACGGGCGGCGAGCACTGGCAGGGCATGCGCGTGCGGCTCAACGGGCTGACGCTGCTGGAGACCAACGGGTGGAACCCCGCCAATCCCTGGGGCGGCCGCCTGTGCGCGGTGACAGACGGCGAGAACCGCTTCTTCAAACTGCGGCATCCCCGTTACAGCCTGGGCCCGCCTCCCGCCGGGGTTTTCGATGCGATCGGCATTCTGAACCAGGAAAGCGGTTCCGGCGCCCAGGGCACCAACGGCTACGAACTGTTTGTCCAGCAGGTCCTGCCGGCTGAACCGGCGGTGCTGACCCTGGCTTCCACCCCGGTCATCACCTGGCCCGGGTCCCTGGCCAATTACCAGTTGGTATATACCAACATTCTCGGCGCCCCCGGTCCCTGGCAGCCGGCCACCAAGGTCCCCGCCCTGGTCAATGGCCGCTGGACCGTCATGCTTGACCCGGCCGAGGCGCAGACCCGGTTCTATCGGCTGCAGCGAGTTCAATAGCTTCCGGTCATGAAGCCGCGAGCTTCAGCAACGGGGTCCGGCCGGGCGTTCACGCTGATCGAGCTGCTGGTTTCGGTGGCGATCATCGCGATCCTGGCCAGCCTCCTTCTGCCCGCGATAAGCCGCGCCAAGGAGAAGGCCAAAGTCGCCAAGGTGCATGCTGAGCTCTACGGAATCGGCGTGGCTCTGCACATGTATGCCGACGACCATGCGGGCCGCGTCCCGCCGGTGCGCGAGAATTGCAACACGGACCTGCGCGAGCATTGGTGCCAGCTTCCGCCCGAGCTGGCCGAGGGCCGCTACCTGCCGCGCAGCGATGCCGGCGGCCGCGAGGCCAACCTCGAGGACCCCTTCGACCCGGCGCATACTTACAAATACGCCGCGCCGGGTCCGCTGCTCCTGAACGGCGAGCCGGCCGGAGCCTACGCCCTCTGGGTGCCCACCAATTTTCCCGAGCTGAAGAGTGATTTTGGCCGGTTTTACTCCAAACCGGCCGACAGCCCGGTGCGCTGGGCGGTCTGGAGCCTGGGGCCCCGGCCCCGAAGCGCGCGCAGCCAGAGCGCCCACGCGCCCATGAGCGAGCTGACCTGGTACCGGCGGACCGGCGATGACGGTGTCATCGTGCGCTATGCCAACCGGGATGGCCTCCAGTTCAAGAGCCCGTGAGCCCCCCCCACGTTGACGGGCGAAAAGGTTTTGGTAGCGTCAGGGCCGTGAAAGACAACAAATCGGGCGGGGTCGTCCGTTTCAGTGTGTCGGTTCCGCGCGAGTTGGCGCGGCAGCTCGACCAGATGACCCGCGAGAAAGGCTACGGCAACCGCTCCCAGGCGGTGGCGGACCTCATCCGCGCCGGGCTGGTCGAGCATCGTCAAAACCTGGGAAATCAGGAGATTGCGGGCACCATCACGCTGGTTTACGACCACCATAAACAGCACGTCCAGGCCACCCTCACCGACATCCAGCACGACCACCATGCGGTGATCATCTCCACCCTCCATGTTCATCTGGATCACCACAACTGTCTCGAGGTCCTCGTGGTCCGCGGCCAGGCTTCAACCATCAAGAAAATCGCGGACGAACTGATCAGCGCCAAGGGCGTCAAACACGGCAAACTGACCGTCACCTCGAGCGGCAAAGACCTTCCCTCCTGACGCCGAGCCGGCCGCCGGCCACCCCCGCGAAATCGTTGCCGGCCATCTCGCCAGCTTGCTTCACCCGGATTACCTGTTGGGAGGCGACGCTAAAATTATAGGACTGACCCCATTGAGGCGGAGGAAGCGGGTGGGGCGGTCGAGGGCGGAACCGGGGTCGGCGTATTTGCAGCGGGCCGAGCCGTCGGCGTGCGGGATGGTTTCGAGCAGCTCCAAGGGAGGGCCGGCTTCGGCCCAGTGCACCAGGTCGGAACTGGCCTGCCAGTCGAGGCGGGCGTCGGCCGCGCCGGGCGCCATTCGGAAGCTGAGGGTGAGGCGCAGTTCGTCACCGATCCATTCCAGCGCCGGGACGGGTGCGGGCAGGAAGGAAGCGCGGCGCGGGTCCAGGCCGAAGGCGTATTCCACGAAGTTGGCCAGGCCGTCGGCGTCGTAATCCGCGGCGGGGCCGGAGAGAACGTCGTTGGTTGCGGCGGCGGGGGCCCAATACAGCTCACGCCAGCGGGCATAGGATTGGGGCGTGACCGTGCCCGAGGGCATGCCGCCGGGCATGACCGACGGGGCCCAGTTGCCCGGATTGGCGTGATCGGCATTACTGGCCGGATCAATGAGAACCAGCGACGGACCGTCGCCGTCGGGCGCGAGGGGCCAGGGGGGATCATCCGAGTAGGCGAAATCCCGAATGGTCGAGTTGCGGGCGTCCACCAGCAGCAGGCGCTCGCCGCTGTTGGCCAGCCGCCCGGCATACATGCCGGCGATCAGATCGTCGCAGACATGCCCGTAACGGGCCTGGAAAGCCGCCAGATTGACAACCACGAGCACGCTGGCGCCAGGGTTAAGATACCGCCGCGCCCCGCTGGTGAAATCGAAGAGGATGCCATCGGTGAACCGCACGCCGGTCAGGTCCACCGGAACGGCGCCGATGTTCATGAGACGCACGAACTCGAACTCGTCGGCGTTGTCAAAATCGGCGGCTTCCTCGGCAAGGGTGGGATCGGGCGGATGATACATGATTTCGGCGATGACGAGGTTGGCGGCGGAGGCGGGAACGGCCGCGGGGGCGAACGTGGCTTCAGTCAGCGGGCTCCATTCGCCGGTGAGGTTGTTCCGGGCGCGCGCCTTGACGGTGCAGAGCTCGGTCAGCGCGACGGGGGCGGTATAACGGCTGGCCGCGGGGTTGAGCAGGCCGCCGGGCAGACGCGGGTCGGAGCCATCCAGCGTGTAATGGATTGCGGCTGTCTGGCCGGGGATGGCGACCGATGACGTCATGGAAAGGCTGTAGCCGGGCGGCACCACCCCGCCGTGCTGGCTGAACACGGGGGGCTCGGTCAGCGGCCAGAAGCCGGCATCCCGGAGCATTTGCCGGCCGGGTTCGGAGCCCAGGAGATAGGAGCGGCGGCCATTGGTTGGGTTGATCCAGGCGTTGAACGCCGTCAGGGCAATGGGCGAGCCGGAGTTATAGGTGACGGCGGCGTCCGCTTCACGGCGCAGTTCATCCAGACGCTGGAGGAAACGGGGTTTGGCCGGCCCGGCGCCGTCCGGGTCGCGGTCGTCCAGCACGCCGCCATTGAACAGGTGCCGGTTTACGCGGTCGGCAAAGAGCAGGCGGAATTCCGGGCTGGTGGACAGGCGCCGGAACACGCGGGGCAGATCGAGATTGTAGTTTTTATGCGAGGGAGGAACGATCAGGTCGTTGGTGATGGTGTTGTAGGTGACGGGATGGCCGGAACTGATCGCCTTGCAGGCGCCTTCCGCGTCCCAAACTCCGAAACGGAAACGGCTCAGCGGGCCGGAGGATCGCTCGCGGGCGAAGACGTAATTGTTTCCCGGCCAATCCCACATCGCGCAATAGATGTTGAGCAGGAAGTAATCGGCGGTGTTTTCGACGTCTATCTTGTTGGTGACGGCGAACCAGTTGGCGAGGTTGGTGAGATTGAGATCGAGCGCGGCCAGCAGTTGGTTGAACGCGGTGTTGTCGCCGTCCACCCAGGAGCGGATGTAATTGACGTCCCATGGCTTGTCGCTGCGGTAGTGGGCCTGGAAGAATTGCTCGCGAAACCGCTCGCAGAGGTTGTAGAGGCCCTTGTACACGCCGTTCACGTAAAGAGAACAGAACAGGCCGCGGGCGCCCACGTGGCCCATGTCGAGATAAAGGCGGCGCACCAGCTCGTCGGTGACGAACGGGTTCTTGATGTCGTTTTTGCCTGCGCGCAGCCGGAGATGCTCGAACTCGCGGATGTTGTAGTTGGTGAACAGGGGAAAATCGAGCAGGCCCGAGCCGAAATCACCGGTGAAATAGACGTTAAAGGAGGGTTTCTCGACGGAACTGGAGGGGTTCCAGGGCGAACTCGTGGCGACGGTGGTGAACTTCAGTCGCGGGCGCGAGTAGCTGCTGGAACTGAGGCGCAGGCCGACCTCCCCCCGCCACGGCTGCTGGTTGGTGGCGTAAATGCCGGGGGGAAAGTAGTATTCCAGGCGCGCTTCGCGCTCGAAGGGGGTTCCGTTGCCCAGCGCCCAGTCGTAGGACTGGGGGCCGGTGGCATGCCAGACGGAGGAGAGATACTGGCCGCCCACAATCGCCAGCAAGCCGTCCGGGGCGTAGAAGTCGCGCCCGGGATCGCCGGTGAGGGCGACGACGGGGAGCGTGACCAGGGCCGTGGGGCGGCGGAGGATGTAGGTGTGTGTCCGGGTTTTCGACGGGAGATAACCCGGCAGGAAGGCCCGCGCGCGGACCACCATGCCGGTCTTGTCATTGAGTTGGGCAACCAGGAAAGGCTGCGTGTAGGTCCAGCCGTTCCATTCAGTGGGCTCGGTGCCGTTGGTGGTGTAGCGGATGATGACGTTGGTCAGGGGATGCCGGAGATAGAGCGGAAACGCCTGGTTCAGATAAATCCCGCCGGGCAGGTTGGTGCCCAGGGCGTTTTGGAACTCGACGGGTTCGACTCGTCCGGCGTAGGCGGGGCCGGTGTTGGCCGCGCCCGGCGTGGCGGTGGTGAGGAAGCCAAAAACGCCGGGATTGTCCGGGCGCCGGCCGTAGGCGGCGAAGGAAACCTGCTCCGGGTAATTGGTTTGAAACCCGTCAATGAAATGGCCTTGCGGGTCGAACAACATCAGTTTCCCGCCCTCATCACTCAGGCGGAAGTTGGTGTGGAGGAAAGCGGCGGGGCCGGCCGGCGCATTGGCTTCGTCGCGGTTGTCGCACAGCACGACCAGAAAACCGCCGGGCGGGAGGATGGTGTTGGTGGGGAAACGCCATTTGCCGGGTTTGGCGGGGTCATCGGTGAGGCTCCAGCCGGACAGGTTCGTGCTGGCCGGCCCCGGGTTATGGAGCTCGACCCAGTCGGAAAATGCGGAGGGCTGCGAGTAGTCCTCGTTCTCCTCATCGTCGGGCGGCGTAAAGACGCGGGTCAGAAGGCCGAAGTCCACCAGTCCGCCGGACGGTTCGGCCCGGCCGGCGAAGTATTTCCAGGACCCGCCGCTCGCGCCGGGCAGGATGAAGTCCGCGGCGGGCGTGTTGGTGCCGGCGGCCAGACGGAGGCCGGCGTTGATGCGGAACTCGGGGGTGGGCAGGTGTTTGACAATCCGGGAGGGGTCGTTGGTCGTCGAGGGTTGCTCGCCGTTATGCGCCTGCAGGGCGAGCAGATTGCGTCCCGGCACCAGCCACGACGCGGCGGGCCCCAGCGGGAACTCAACCAGGGTGGCGGTCGTGCTCACGTTGCAGGCGGGCTCGCTGGCGAAGACGAAATGGTTCGTCGGGCCGCAATTTGCGCGCGCCACCTCCCGGCCATTCAAGTAAGCGACAAAGCCGTCATTGTATTGGACGGACAGGATCAGCGGGGCCGCGGCGGCCGCTTGCGCCGCGGAAACTTCAAATTCTTTTCGAAGGTAAAGCGAGGGGGTGAGGTCCTTCATCTGGGTCGTCAGGTCGGTGGCCAGGCCGGAAAAGCCGTAGCCGGCCGGCAACAAGCCGTTGCTCCAATGCGACGCGTTGAACTCGAGCTCGACCCACCGGCATCCCGTGCCGAGCCGCGGCACACCCGCCGCATCCCAGGTCAGCCGGCGTTCATTCGACGAAGCGACAAATTCGTTGATGACCACCCCCTGTGCCCAGCCGGGCGGCAGACACAACAACACCCCCGCGCCCATGAGGCAGAGGCGCCGGCTCGCGCCCCGCCCTGGCGTCCCGAACCACGACTGGCTTCTCACACGGGTGGATTTTATGAAAAACGAGGGCAAAAGTCGAGCTGAAACGCTTCCAACTGAAAGCTTCAAACCGCCAGCTCGGCCTCAGGGATGCCCGCCGGCGTTCCGATTCGTGCCGTCCGCCGTTTGAGCGCCAGCGCCGCGTCCTGTTTCTCGAACACAATCTGGGCGACGTCGAGGTGTTGAAAAACGTACTGGGAATAGGCCGTGTCGTACAGGTCGCTGGCGAAGTGGATTTGCGGCTCGAGCGGGTCCGAGCGGATTGTGTGAAGCGCGGCCTCGACGCCCACCGCCACCTGCGCGCAGGTGGCGTTGGCGCCCCGCACGCGGGGGTTGGCCAGGCTGTGCAGGTAATAGACCCGCCGCTCGGGATAATCGAGGCAGACGCCGATGGTGTCCGCGCCGGTCAGAGGCACGGTGGCGTTGTCGGCGATTTCCAAATCGTCAATGGCAACGGTCCCGCGCTCCCGCCAAACCGCCTCCAGGTAATCCATGGTGCGAGGATGAATCGCATAAAGATATTTCGAGGAAGTCACGAGCTGGCGTCCGAGGATCAGGTTTTCTTCGTGAAGCACCAGGAACCCGCGCGGATAGGAGGGCAGACGCAGCACCGGCTCGAGGATGGGCTTGAGACTCTCGCGGTGGGCAATCGCGGGCGAGGCCAGCAGCTCCAGCTCGCCTTCGACAACCGCGCCGGTCGGTTCCCAGACCGTTTCGGCGAGGAATTCTTTTCGCGACCAGGTAATGACCGGCCGCCAGCCGGTGGCGGGGGTCGAGGTGTCGTACTCGAAATGCACAATCCGGGCCGGTGTCCCGTAGTGCCGGTACCCGTGCCAGACCCAGATGTTGACGATGCCCGGATTCATGCCGGTACTCAGGATGTGCGGCGCCCGGCGCGTGAACTCGGCGGTCCGCTGGACCCGCTCCAGCATCCCGGCCACGCCGCAGTGCGCGTCGTTGAGCGCGGTATTGACATACGACACCCCCGCCGCGTCGGTGGCGCGGAGAATCGGCAGGGTATCCTGATCCGTCAGGTCCAGCACCAGATCAATCTGATGGCGCCGCAGCAGTTCCCGGTAGTAAACCTCGTCTTCCGGAAAGTTGAGCGGGCGATGGAGGAAACCGTAATCCAGCCGCTCGTGATCCAGGTGAGCATTGGCGAGCACCTCCGCGCTTTGATCCAGCAAAAGCAGGCGCCCAAAACCGGCGCGCTGGCGGCTCAGCCGCAGCAAGAACGCCTGCGCCACGTGCCCGGAGGCGCCCAAAATCAGCAGATTAGGCCGGCGCCGGGCTTCCGCCTTCGCCACCACTCCCCGCCGGGCCGGGCGGGCATGCGGGCGCCGCGGGACAGCCGGCCGGGAAGGCACGGCTCCCGATGCGCCGTTTCCGCCAGGGGCGGGTTCGCTGACGGGCCGGGTTGAAGGCTGGAGGTCACGACTGGAGATGCCACGAGGTGCGGTCTCTTCATACATGGTTCTGACGCCTTTCCTGGTTGGGGAGTGATCGGTGGGATCATTCGGCTGGCGAGTGCGCCAGCGAATTTCGCCTTGATGCTCTGCCTCTGGGGTCCGAAGCCGCGCCGCATCATGCTTGCGAGGATAAACTCGCGGGCCCGCGCTGACAAGGGTTCGAGGAATAAAATCCGTTTTTTTTGCGGCGGCTGTTTTCCCGCGCGAAGTGAAAAAGACGCCGGCACGCTGCGCGGCCGCGGTCCGGCGCGTCGCGCCAGGCCGCGGTTGCCCGGGCACGGCCGCTGCCTCGCCGGCCGGCCGCGCCACGCGGGGCTGCGGCTACGCCGGCGCCGCGGCGCCCGCCTGGACGACCGCTTCGCGGATGAGGTTCTTGAACCGTTCGACGCCCTCGCCGAGCGCGGCGGAAATGGGCAGGACGGGTGTTTTGCGGACGCGGCGTTTGAAGGTCTTCAGGTTCGCCTCGGCCACCGGCTCATCCATTTTGTTGGCCACGACCAGGCGCGGACGCTCCGTCAGCGACCGGTCGTACAACTCCAGCTCGCGCAGCAAACTCGCATAGTCCTCCCAGGGCGCCCGCCCATCGGCGCCCGCCATGTCCAGCAGCAGCACCAGCATTTTGCAGCGCTCGATGTGGCGCAGGAATTTGTGGCCCAGCCCCACGTTTCGATGCGCGCCTTCGATCAGCCCGGGCACGTCGCACACCGTGAGCCGGAAAAAGTCCGGATACTCCACGATTCCGATTTGGGGGTGCAAGGTGGTGAACGGGTAGGGCGCAATCTTGGGCTGCGCCCGCGAGATGGCGGTTAATAACGTGGATTTGCCCGCGTTGGGATAGCCCACCAGGCCCACCTCGGCCATCATCCGCAATTCCAGCAGAAAATGCCCTTCTTCGCCGGGCTCGCCCGGCTGGGCGAACCGCGGCGCCTGACGCGTGGCCGTGGCGAAGTTGCGATTGCCCAGTCCGCCGCGCCCCCCTTTGCAGAGCAAAAAGCGCTGACCATGCTCGGTCAGGTCGGCCAGCAATTCGCCCCGCAGCTCCCGGTCTTCGGGCCGTGCGCCCTCCCCTTCCTCCCGGCCCAAATCCACTTCCCTCGCCGCGACCCCCGCCGAAGCGCGAAACATTGGCCGGTGGGAAGCCGAGGTGCGCAGGGTGGGCCGTTCTTCTTCTTCCTCCGTGTCCGAACCAACCGCCGCCGCCTCCTGTGCGGGGCCCAAAGCCCAGACCAGCGTGCCGCAGGGCACCTTGACCACCAGGTCCTTGCCTGCATGTCCGTCCATCCCTTTGCCCAGCCCGCCCTGCCCGTCCTGCGCGATCAAGCGCGGCTGATAAAACTGCGCGATCAGATTGTTCAAATCGTGGTCCGCTTCCAGAATCACGTCGCCGCCCCGCCCGCCATTGCCGCCGCTGGGGCCGCCCTTGGGACGAAACTTCTCGCGTTGGAACGCGACACAGCCTTTGCCGCCATGTCCGGCCCGCGCGTAAATCCTGATCTCGTCAATAAACATAATCCGGCCTTTGCCGTTCCAGTTCCTTCAAATCCCGGCTCCCAGGCTGCGCCCGCCCGCGCCAATAAAAAAGGCGAGGCTGGCAGCCTCGCCCGGAATCCGTCAGACCGGAGCTAATTGCTGGCGGGCGCGGCGGCTTGTGCCACCACGTTCACCCGCCGGCCGTTCCGGTCGAAATTGACTTTGCCGTCCACCAGCGCGAACAGGGTCCAGTCCCGGCCCGTCCCCACGTTGTCCCCCGCCACGAACCGGCTGCCCCGCTGCCGCACCAGAATGCTTCCCGCCGTCACAAACTGCCCGCCAAATCGTTTCACCCCCAGCCGCTTGCTGACGCTGTCGCGCCCGTTGCGAACGCTGCCTTGACCTTTCTTATGTGCCATAAAACTGCTCTCCGGTTAAAGCTTGATCTCTTTGATTTTGACCACCGTCAACGGCTGCCGGTGCCCGATGGTCTTGTGATAACCTTTCCGCCGCTTCATCTTGAAGGTGACCTTCTTCCGGTCGCGGATATGTTCCACCACGTCCGCCACCACCGTCGCGTTGCCAACCGTCGGCGCGCCCACGCTCACCTGCCCGTCGTTATTCACGAGCAACACCCGGTCAAAAGTCACCGGCTGGCCGGCTTCCACCTCCAAGCGTTCCACCTGGAGAGTATCCCCGGCACTGACCCGATATTGTTTGCTTCCTGTCTCGAATACAGCGTACATAAAAATCTTCCCGCCAAAAGGGACGCAGATACAACCAAAATCCCGGCCGCATGTCAACGCCCCATTTTGGATTTTTTTCCACCCCCGTCCTTCTCCCGGCCAGCGATCTCGGGGAGGTCATCCGCTTTGACTAACAACTTACTCTAACTCAAAGATTACCGGGTGCAACCCCGCCCTTTCAGGGCCGTGATGCGTTCGCCGCAACCCCGTCGCTGCCGAGGGCCGCATTCCGCTTGGAGGAACGCCGGACGCTGCGATTGGCATGTCAAAGCCGGGCGGCAACCCGGGCGAGCATCCCAAATCCTCAGGCGGAAGCGGCTCGTGGGTCGTGGTTTGACTTCGTTATCGTTATTGCTCAACCTCCTGCATCATCGGCTAACATGATAACCTTGCGCTCATCTCGTTTCGGCGTCGGCCTGCTGCTTCTCAGTCTGCACCTTGGCCAGGCTGCGCAGTCCGCTCCCCCTCCCGCAACAGTCGCAGCCCTGGCCCAGGCGATCAGCAACCATATTTCCCAGCCCAAATTCGCCGCGGCTTCCTGGGGCGTGAAAATCGTTTCCCTCGAATCTGGCGCCACTTTGTTCGAGCACAACAGCCGGATGCTGTTCAGCCCGGCCTCCAATTCCAAGCTCTACACGGTGGCCCTCGGTTTGGACCGGCTGGGGCCGGACTACCGCATCCGCACGTCGCTTTACTCCCAAACGCCACCCAGCCGGCGGGGCACGCTGCGCGGGGACCTGATCCTCTACGGCCGCGGCGACCCCACCCTCAATGCCCGGTTGAACGGGGGCGATATCCTTAAGGCGCTTGAACCGCTGGTCTTTGCCCTGACCAACGCCGGGGTTCGAAGGGTCAGCGGCGACCTGGTGGCCGATGCGAGCTTCATCCGGGGACCGGAGTTCGGCTCGGGCTGGTCGTGGGATGACGCCCAGTACTACTACGGCGCCGAAATCTCGGCGTTGACCATCAACGACAATATTCTCCAAGTGACCGCAAAGCCCGGGAGGCTGGGCGAGCCCTGCCAGCTCACGCTGTCGCCGCCCACCGATTACCTCCGCTTCGAGAATCGCACCAGGACCGTGGCTGCGGGCGAGCGCCGCGCGCTGTCGTTTTACCGGCCGCTCGGGGACAACCTGGTGTATGTGACCGGCAGCATCCCCGTGGACGACCCGGGTTTGACCGAGGACCTGACGGTTCATGACCCGGCCGGATTGTTTGGCCGCTGGTTTCGCCAGGCGCTGGCGCGCCACGGCGTCAAAGTCTCCGGCAAAATTCGGTCCTGCAACTGGCTCACCCGGCCGGCGAGCCTGCCCGAAACCGCCCACTTGCACGAAATCGCTTTTGTCGAGTCTCCGCCCCTTCGCGACATCGCCCGCGAGATTCAAAAACCGTCCCAGAACCTCTATACCGACCTCCTCCTGGCCCACCTCGGCGAGCACTTCCGCACCGCCGACACGCCGTCCCGGACTTCTTCCGAGGATTTGGGCATCCGGGAATTGAACCGGTTCCTGGGCCAGATCGGCATTCCCCGCGGCGAGGTGCTGTTCGAGGAAGGCTCAGGCCTTTCCCGCAACAACCTCACCACGCCCAACGCCACGGTGGCGCTGCTCCAATACATGCACAGCCATCCTGCCGGCGCCGCTTACCTCGAGGCCCTCCCCATCGCCGGCGTGGACGGCACCTTGCGGCGGCGGATGACCGATACCCCGGCGGCGGGAAACGTCCGCGCCAAAACCGGCACCTTGCGCTGGGCCAATTCCCTCTCCGGCCACGTCACCACCGCCGCCGGCGAGCGCCTGATCTTTTCCCTGATGCTCAACCGCTATTACAACACCAACCCCGCGGTTTCCACCCGCGCCGACCTCGACGCCATCGCGGTTTGGCTTGCCGGTTTTGCCGGACGGTCCGACGGCGCCGCGCCGCGGCAATAGCCGCGCTTCCCATCCCTTGGGGAACTTTGGCCGGCCGGCCGGGTTCAATCCCGCTGAGGGTGACGGTCAACCATTCTTCTATCGTCACTCTTTTTCTTGATAGCAGCCGCCGGGTCCGTTTCTTCTGATGGCCGGAAAGGGACGTCGCGTGTTTTCAAACCCATAACCGTGGATGAGCTGCTATGAAAGGAACCTCGATCATCGGAGTCGCGTTGTTACCCCCCGCCCTCGTTGTGCAGGCCGAAATTGTCGCGCAATGGAACTTCAACTCCCGCCCGCCGGATGGCAGCACGTCAACCGGCGCCTTGTCACCCTCGGTTGGCTTGGGCACCGCGATCCCGATCGGGGGAATCACCTCCTCCTTCTCCAGCGGCAGCGCGGCGGACCCCGAGCCGGATAATACCGCGTGGCACACCACGAGTTACCCGGGCGCCGCGACCAACAACCGCACCGCCGGCGTCCAGTTTTCGGTGGACACCAGCGGCTATACCAATGTCTGGCTGAGCTGGGCGCAGCGGCACAGCGACACGGCCAGCCGGTACTGCCGCCTGCTTTACACCGTGGACGGATACACCTGGCTGGAAGGCCGCGTGATCGAAATGACCACGGGTGGGGTCTGGAGCAATGTGGTCGCCGATCTGGGCGCCGTCGCCGGGGCGGCCAACAATCCCGCGTTTGGATTTCAAATCGTCACCGAATTCGAGAGCACGGCCACGGGCGCGGGCACCAACCGTTACCTGCCCACGGCGGCCGGCTCCAGCTACAGCAGCAGCGGCACGATCCGCTTCGACCTGGTCACGGTCAACGGCATCCGCCTGCCGGGGGCCAACACCGCTCCCGGCATCTCCGCCATCCCGGACCAGGTGCTGCGCGTGGGGCAATCCTCCGGCCCCATTGAATTTACGGTGTGGGACTTCGAGGAGGCCGGCAGCGCGCTGGTCCTGAGCGAATCCTCGTCCGGTCCCGCCGTGGTGCCGGACTGGAACATTGTGTTTGCGGGCGATACCGGTCATCGCACCGTCACCCTCACGGCGGGAGAGCAGCCGGGAACCTCGACGATCACGGTTTATGTTTATGATTCCGGCGGCAAATGGAGCAGCACCAGCTTTCGCGTCACGGTTCTGCCGTGGAACACCTCGCCGTGGATCGGCGGCCTGGCCGGGACCCACACGCTGATCAACTCGCCGGCCGGGCCGGTTCCCTTCACGGTCGGCGACCTGGAGACGCCGGCGGGGAATCTGGTGGTCACAGGCTGCGCGTGGAACGCGGAACTCCTGCCGCCCTCGGGATTGACGTTTGGCGGCAGCGGCGCGGATCGCACCGTCACCCTCGCTCCCGCGGCCGGGCGGGCCGGGAACACGCCTGTAACCATCGAAGTCAGCGACGGAACCAACCGCGCCAGCGCGGTCTTTGCGCTGATGGTCCGGCCCGATCCGGCCGTGGTCTTTTACGAGCCTTTCGACTACGCGGACGGTTCGCTCCTGACGAATTCCGGCTTTTTATGGGCGCATCGGTCCGGCAGCAACGGCCAGTGCGCGGTCCTGGCCGGCGAACTCCAACTCAGCGGCGCCCAGACCGAGGACGTGTTGGGTTTGCTCGCCGGCGGGCCCTATCAACGGAGCAACCGCACGGTGCTGTATGCCAGCTTCAAACTCCGCGTGGAAACGCTGCCCAAGCCGCGCCCGGAATACTTCGCCCACTTTGCGGACGGCACCAGCACGCTGCGGGGGCGGGTGTTCGCAGGCACGACCAATGCCGCGCCCGGCTGCTACCGTCTCAGCGTTGCCAATGGCTCGGAAACGGTGGTGGAACTCGCGCAGGACCTCCAAACCAACGTCACCTACCGGGTGGTGAGCCGCTATGACATTGATGCTGCCACCACCCGCCTCTGGGTGGACCCGGCCCTCGAGACCGACCCGGGGGTCGAGGCGACGGACTCCCAGCCGCCGGTGAAGATCAGCTCCTACGCCTTCCGCCAGGATTCGGGTTTGGGCGCCGTCCTGTGGGTGGACGACTTGCGCGTGGGACTAACCTTTGCCGCCGTGGTCCCCGACGCGCCTCCCGAACGGCCGCGGCTTTGGATCACGCCGGAGCCCGGCCGTGTCATTTTGCGCTGGGAGGATCCCGCCTTTCACCTCGAATCTGCCGCTGATTTGGACGCAACGTTCACGCCCGTCCAAGGCGCCGTCAGTCCCTTTACCAACCTCTTGACGGCCGAACGCCGCTTCTTCCGGCTAAAACGGTAGGTGCGCGACGCGAAAAGCCTGCAGTCTTCCCCCCGTCAAACTTGTCGCTGTGCAAACGCGCAAGGCTCGCCCGAGCCGGGTGCGGAGGCCCGGCAGACTTGCGGCGTTGGTTCGACACTGGGAAGACTCTCTCCCGGCCTCTGAAACGCGGGGTGTGTTCCTCCCGCCAACCCTCAGCGTGTCACCTTCCGCAC
This sequence comes from Verrucomicrobiota bacterium, assembly GCA_029974925.1. Classification (GTDB taxonomy): domain Bacteria; phylum Verrucomicrobiota; class Verrucomicrobiia; order Limisphaerales; family UBA8199; genus JARKQH01. The sequence continues at coordinate 14,204 of JARKQH010000231.1, read as the reverse complement.
GTTGCGGTTTGATGCCCCTGTCCCCGCGCGACCGTCGTCTCCTCGCTGCCGCTCCCCGAACAGTCGCCCGGGCCGACGGCCTTCAGGTTTTGACTTCGAGCTGGGCGAAGGGATTGTTGTTGAACCCGCTGGTGGCAGGAGCCTGGTCCGGCCGCGGCTGAGGCGTTCGCTCCGCCGGGGTGGGGGCTGGAGCACGAGGGGCGGCCTCGGGGCGCGTCGCTGACGGCGTCCCGGAAGCTTCCTCCTTGGGATGCTTGGCGCGCTTGTTTCGTGGCAGCGGGCTGATCATGAGGTTGATGCCCCGCCCCACCAGCTTGGGCTCGAAATCCGGGTGGCCGTAGGGCGCAATCATCGCCAGGAACTTCTCGATGACCTGGAACCCATATTCCGTGTGGGCCATTTCCCGGCCGCGGAACTTGAGGGTCACCTTCAGCTTCATGTCCTCGCAGAGAAAATCAATGGCATGGCCCACTTTGACCTCGAGGTCATGCGCATCAATCTTCGGGCTGAGCTGGATTTCCTTAACCTTGGTGGCGTGCTGGTGCTTTTTGGATTCCTTTTCCCGCTTGTTCTGTTCGTAGCGGAACTTTCCGTAATCCACCAGCCGGCACACCGGCGGCGTCGCGTTGGGGGCAACTTCCACCAAATCAACCCCGCGCGACCGCGCCAGCGTCAGCGCTTCCCCAAGGGACAGAATTCCCAACTGCTTGCCGTCTTCGCTAATGACGCGCACCTCGCGGGCACGGATTTTGCCGTTGACCCTGATGAAAGACCCTGACTGGGAAGAATGGCGTGAAGGAAAAGGGCGGCTCAAGACACCCTCATCGGTTGGAGCTTATTCATGAACAATCTGTACAAGCCTATCGGCACACTTGCCATTTGTGCAATCAATACCAAAACTCTACCACCAGCCCCTCCAATGGCAAGCCCAAAATCGCCAGATTTCACCGGGACAGCGCGTCGAGCGACGGCCTGGCGGGGGCTCGCGGGGTTGACTCCGATGCGGTGGCGAATCGCCCCAACCCAAGCCCGCTGGCGGTCACCGGTTGGGCCTTTGCGGCCCGTGACCCTAAGCCGGTGGAGGTCCGCCGCGTGAATTCCGCTTGAGCGGCCCAGGAGTTTGTTGGACGCTGGGAGGCATGATGCACCCCAAACACCGGGCGGCCCTCAGCCGCCGCAGGTTCCTGGCCCAGAGCGGGTTCCTCACCGCAGTGCTGGCCGGCTGGCCGGGGCCCTGTTTCGGCAAGGACCGGCTGTCGGTCGCCGCGGCTTTCGACCGCGAGGTCGAGGCTTTCATGGCCGAACGGAAGGTGCCGGGCGGAGCCCTGGCGGTGGTCCGGGATCGAAAGCTGGTCCATGCGCGCGGTTACGGCTGGGGGGATCGCGAGCGGCAGGAACCGGTTATCCCCGGGGCCTTGTTCCGAATCGCCAGCATCAGCAAACCGTTCACCTCCGCGGCGATCTTCAAACTCATCGAGGGCGGCCGCCTGCAGCTCGAGACCCCCGTGTTCGATCTGCTCCAGATCGAGCCTTTCCTGGAGAAAAACGCCAAACCCGATCCCCGACTGCGGACCGTCACCATCCGGCAATGCCTTCAGCACACCGGCGGCTGGGACCGCGCCATCAGCAGCGACCCGATGTTCCAATCCCAGAAAATCGCCCGGGCATTGGACGTGCCCTCTCCGGCGCGGCAGGCCGACATTATCCGTTATGTTTTCGGGCGGCCTCTGAATTTTGACCCGGGCACGCGGTATGCCTACTCGAATTTTGGTTATTGTGTGCTTGGACGCGTGATCGAAAAGGTCAGCGGCCTCTCGTATGAGCAGTACGTCCGCCGGGAGCTGCTCAAACCGATGGGCATCGGCAGCATGCGGCTGGGGGCGTCGCTGGAACACCTGCGGGCCGCGGGCGAAGTCAAATACTACACCCCCCGCAACCGCAAGGGCCGAAGCGTCTTTGCCGGGTCTCCCGGGCGGGTGCCCGTTCCCTACGGCACCTTTTGCCTTGAAGCGATGGACTCCCACGGAGGCTGGCTCGCCTCGGCCATTGACCTCGCCCGGTTTGCCGCCGCCCTGGATGCCCCCCCGGCCGAAAACTGCCTGCGGGATGAAAGCCGGCGAGCCCTCTACGCGCCCCCGCCCGCGCCGGTAAGCCGTGAAACGGGCGGCTCGCTCGCCGCCCATTATTACGCCTGCGGCTGGGGGGTGCGCCCCGTTGGCAGGGAGGGCAAGGCCAATTACTGGCATGCGGGGAGCCTGCCGGGCACCTACACGCTCTTGGTGCGGCGTTGGGATGGGTTGAGCTGGGCCGTCCTTTTCAATCAGCGTTCTGAAGACAACAAAACCCCCGATGGAGCCATTGACGCCGCCTTGCACCGCGCGGCCGACGCCGTCGCTGAATGGCCCGACCAGGACCTGTTTGTCACCCGCTAAACCGCCGGGTCAATACTTCCAATAGAAATTGATCACTTGCGTCTCGCGGGGTGTCGGACGGACCACGATGGCGTAAAAGGTGCGGCTCGAGCCGCCGATCCGGGCGTTGATCTCGACCCGGAAGGCCCGGCTGCGCACGTCGCAGAACTGCTCGATCTGGCGCTGGACCAGCATGTTGACCTCCGGAATGCGCCGAACCTCAGCCACAGTCCGGTAAGGCCCGGTCAAGCCTGTCGGATCAAATTCCCCCTGGCGGCCGGCGACAATCGCCTCCGCAATAATCGGATCCACGCCGGGAATCAGTTGGAGCACCTCCGCCGAAGCCGTGTTGATGTTGATTTTGCCCGACGAGATGGGGGTGAACAGGTCCACCAGCCCCACCTGGTAGCTGGGCCCTTGATCCCGCGACCCAAAGGGATTCAGCTTCTCCAACATCGGGTTGGGCGGGCTGTTGCTCGAGGCCGGCCCCCAATAGAGATAGGGGGTGACGCCTTTGATGAACAACAATTCGGAGATGTCGTCAATCGGCCCGTTCTTGGCCTGGTAAGGAGGCCGCTGGCGCTCGTAATAGTCCGACTCGGTGCCCTCGATCCGCGTCTGGTCATCCGGATCAATCCAGTCCAGGATCGAATTGACGATGGGGGTCATCTCCGCCGCGTCCACCCCCATCAACATCAGCGCCTTCTCGAGCATGCCCTCGCCCGCGGTGTTGATATTCGCCTTGGCGTCCAGGTCCGTGATCTTCCAGGTGAAACTGCCCTGGCCGAGGTGAACCTCCTGCTCCAGCTCGGCCAGCGGCCCGTTGGTTGAACAGGGGCCGCCGGCGCCCCCCGCCCACGACTGATTCAGCGAGTCGTAGGGCTCGGCCGGGCAGGTGGCCTGGAGCACCAGAATCCAGCGGCAATACTCGACTCCGGAGCGCCCCAGCCATTGCAGCGCCGCGTCGTTGCTGGCGTGCCGGGCCAGCATCGTCTCCACCTTCATCGAGTAGGCGAAACCGGCCGCCAGCATGGTCAGCACGAAGATGGAAATCATTACGATGATCAGCGCGATGCCGCGCTCATCGGTATGCCGCCGCACTCTCATAGCCGCCCCCTTCCGCCTCCGGGCGGCATCCCGGGACCCGGTCCGGGCGTGAGGCTCCCCGGGGGCACTCCGCCGGGCGGCACGCCTCCAGGCCCGGGCACGCCGGGAGCGCCCGGAGCTCCCGGAACGCCGGGCCGGGCGATGGGCGCCTGCCAGGCCGGCAGCACCGAAACCGACGGGATGCTGACGACGCGCGCCACCACCGTGTCCTGCTCGGGCCGGGCGTTGGGTTTGTCCGCAATGCGCATGGAAATCCGCACCAAACGCGGGATCATGTTCGTTTGCGTCTCTTTCCACTCGTCCACCCAGTCGTTCTTGCGCGAGTCCCAAAACTCGAGGGAGAATTCCCTCACATGTTTGGCCAGCACCAGCGGATGCTCCTTCTCGTCCACGTCCCACTCGGTCAGCAGCGGCGCCTGCCGCAACACCAGTTGCTCGCTGTAACCCTCCCCCGGCTCGAGCGAAAATGTCACCCGCCGCACATCCAGCTCGCCGAATTTTCCGCTGCGGGGAAAAGACTGGGGCAGCCGCGCCACAAAGCTGAGGGTCGCCTCCCGCCCTTTTTCGGCATAAAACCCATAGTAGGGTTGATTGGCGGCGAAGGACTGAATGCAGAGCAGGGCGTCCTCGATGGTGTGCATCGCAATGCGCGCGCGCTGCACCGCCGCCGCCGCATCCAGCCCCACTTTCGACGCCCGGAGAATGGCCGTCCAGCTCGAATAAATGGCCACCAACACCAGTCCGAGGATGCCGATTGAAATCAGAATCTCGACCAGCGTGAAAGCCCGGAGGCCGCGCGAGGGAATGGGGACGTGCCGTTTCATCTCGGCGGCCGCGGCCCGATGGGTGAGGCCCGGAAGTTCGGGTCGAAAACCAGAATGCGCAGCCGGTCCACCGGCTTGGACATTCCCCGCCGGCTCAGCCAGACGTCCGCCTGCAACAGCCCGTTGGTCATGGCTTCGGTGGTTTCCACTTCCCACGAGTAGTCCTTCAGGTTCTCCACGTCGTCAAAATCGCCGGATACCCTCCCCTCGAAAAACCGGTTGGTGTTGACATAGATGGCGGCGGCCATGCCGGCGTCAATCGGCGGCTGTTGCAGCGCGCGGGCATTGCGCAGCGTGTTGGAAACCAGCGCCAAAATGGTGAAGACCGCCATGAAGAACAGAAACATGGCGATCATGACCTCGATCAGGCTGAACGCGCGGCAACTTGGCCCGGCGCCCGCGCGCGGGCGTCGGGTGCCCCGCTGCGGCATCGCAGATTCCCCACCGGCCTGGCGGGCATGCCTCGGGTTCATCGCACGTTCCCCACTTGCGCCAGGGCGGTGGTCACCTCCAGCGAGAGCTTCTTCCACTCCCCGCGCGACTGCAAAATCACGGTCAGCTCATCACATGTGCCGTTCGGATAGAACCGCACCCTTGCGATTTCCTCGTCCTTGTACTCGAGCAAATTAATATCGAGCATTTCAATGATCACATCCTCGTGAATCCGCGCGGACCGTTCCTGGGCCAGAAACGTGGGCATGCTCATCAGGGTCGAGCCGCCACTGGCGGCCTGGACGGTGGCGCCTCCGGCCCCGGCCACCTCGGCCACCTTTTCGCGGGGATGAAACACCAGCTCGACGGGCGCGCCCTTGAGAATGGCCTGGGCGCGGGCGTAGCTGCAGACCTTGACCAGTTCGCTCACCGATTGGCGCATGGGTTCCTTGTGCGCGATTCGATAGACCAGCGGCACGCCGGTCGTCAAAAGGATTCCCATGATCCCGACCACCACCATGAGCTCGATCAAGGTGAAAGCCAGGCGCCTGGAAGCCCCCCCTCCGCCTCCGCCTCCGCCCCCCGCACCAGGCCGGCCAGGCCGCCAACAGACATGGGAACGGGACGGGGTCATTACCGGGCGATGTTGGCCGTGATGGCAAACATGGCCGAAAGCACGCTCAACAGGAGAAACCCCACGCCCAGCGCCATCACGATGATCATCACGGGCTCAATCATGTTGGTCATGACTCGCAGCGCGATGCTCAGCTCGTTTTCGTAGGTGTCGGCCACGTTCTTCAACGCCCCCGGCACGTCGCCGGTGTCCTCCCCGATCTTCACCAGGTCCACCATCAACTGCGGGAAGATTTTGCTCCGCGCCAGCGGCTGGGCGATGGTCTTGCCGTCCGTCACCTCCTCGCGGGTTTTGGCAATCGCTTCCTTGACCACGATGTTCGGGATCACCTGCTCGGTGATTTTCAGGGCCGTCAGCACCGGCACGCCGTTCTCGAGCAAGGTGGACAGCGTCCGGGCGAACTGGCCGAAGAGGTTGAGCCGGACCACCTTGCCCACCACGGGCGCCCGCATCTTCCATTCGTCAATCTTTCGCCGCCCCTCGGGCGTGGATTGAAACCGCTTGAACAGGATGACCACCGCCAGAACCGTCAGCAGCATCAGCCACCAATAGCCCGAGAACAAGTGACTGATGCTCACCAGAATCTGCGTCATCATGGGCAGCGTGACGTTCATGCCCTCGAAGATGCTCAGGAACTTCGGCAGCATGTAGGTCATGAAGAAGAACATGATGCCAAGGCCCACCACCGCGACAAACGCCGGATAGATCAGGGCCGAAGTGAACTTCGCCTGGACCTGGGCAAACCGCTCGAAGTGGTCCGCCATCCGCCGCAGCACCTCGACCAGCGCCCCGCTGGATTCGCCCGCGCGCACCATGTTGACATACAGGTCCGAGAAGACGCGCGGCTGCTTGGCCATGGCGTCCGACAGGCTCCGGCCCTCCATCACGTCCTGCCGCAATTCGCGACTGACATCCGCCGAAATGCCTTTCGACTCCAGATGGGTCATGCTGTTGAGCGCCACGGTCAGCGGCATGCCGGAATTGAGCAGATTGGCCAACTGCTGGGTAAAGGTGGCCAATTCCTGGAGCTTGGGCTTGCGTTTCTGGGACAACGCCGCCTGCATCGAAGGCGGCAGCAACGCCCGCCAGTTGAATTTCTCCCTGCCTCCGCGCTCGGCCACCGCCACCGCGCCCCCCTTGGCCGCATCCACCGCCACCGGAAACAGCCCCAGCCGCTCAATCTGCACCAAAGCCGCCGACCGGTCGGCGACGTCCAATACGCCTTCAACCACTTCGCCCGTGCGGCGGCGGGCTTTATATGAGAACTGTGGCATAAACCCAGACTGTGTTTAGTATAAACCACAATCTACCGGAAAGTTGCGCCAATCCAAGCGGCAAAATACCCCGGCTTGGGGAATCCCCCCCGCCGCGCAGCCCCGGATGTTGCCCCCGCCGGCCCCATCCGTCTTCGCTCCCGGGCCTCCCTCCAAGAACCACGCTTGCATCCGCGAAAGGGCCATGGAGCTGACCGGGAACGCAGAATTAGCGATTGACTTCTTAAACAGATTTTGCAGGCATGGGCGTTAACCCAACTTTCGCACGGCGAGCAACGCTGGGATTGATTTGCGGCCACTTGCGTGGCGCAAGGGCTTCAAGTCGGCCACACAAACTCAGGCGGCCGGCGAAGGGCCGGTGACCTCCGTTCCGGGCGCCGGCAGGTCTTGGGCATACACGCGGGGCGGGGGTTGTTGCGGCAAACTCCGGTTCAATTGAGCCAGCAACACGGCTTGTGCCGGGATGCGGGGAAGGCACATCCGCCGCCCGTCGCGCAACTCGAACCACACTTCCACCAGCGCGATGCGCCCCAACTGATCCAGGATCTGCCAGGGCGTCAGGCTGGGGGCGCTGCGTTGGGCCTTCTTTTTCAAGCAGACGCACGGGCAGTCGCCCAGAAACGCCACCAGCACGTGCGCCTCGACGCGCTGTTCGGTCCAGTGCCAGATCGGACGCCCTTTCACCTCGCTCTTGAGGGTGCAGAAGGCGGCCTCCGCCTCGGTCAGTTGCGCGTAGGTCTGCCACAGTTGGGCCGGGTCGCGCTCGGTCCAGTGCGCGCGTCGGTGTCGAGCAATACGTCCATCGCGCTTTGCGGAAACCACTTTTCACGGACGAACAGTTCGCTGCGCGGGGCCAGCAGGCGGTTGACGACGAGCAGTTGCAGAACCTTGCCCCACGGCACGTCGCCGGCGTCGCTGGCCAGGGCGTCGCGCCAGAAGGTGTGGAGGTCGAGGTCTTCCCAAAGCTGGGTCGCGGCCCAGCAGTCGCCAAAGCGGCGGGGCGACTTCACGGCGAAGGAGGAGAGTTTGACCTCGACCACGTCGGGATCGTCGGGGGCGGACTGGTCGCGGTCGGTGGAAGAGGTGCAGTTGACGGCGCTGACCGTCCTCGTGCAGGACGTCAAGGGAGTGCTGCCAGGAGTCCAGTTGGGTGGTGTTGAGTTCGCCCAGATGGAGCACCTGGCGCTGGACCACGCGCTCGCGGCTGACGCGCAGGCTTTCGCAGACCGAATACCAGGCGTGGGTCTTGCCGTCTTTGATGCGGGTGCGGCGTTTGAGAAACATGCCGGGAGTTTACCACGGATCGGGGCGCGCCCGGCAAGGGGGTAGGTCGGCCCACCGGCATTTTGCGCAAATTCCGTCCTGTCAATCAGCCACTTACACCAGAAAAAATCTGAAAACTGGCAAAACGTGCGCTGGTTGGGTTATCTACAACCGAGCCCCGACTTTGTCAGGGTTTGTGCTGGAACACTGCCACGATTTGAACATTCTGTCAAGACGTGAAAAGACTTATTGACACATCTAGAAATACTGTGATATCTTGGCAACATGCTTAAACAGCTACTTGAGCCGAGAGACGAAGTCCTCACCGGACGATTGCAGGGTGTCATTGACATCGAACGCGTCGCCGACCCGAAACGCCGCGCCTTGGAATCCCGCGCCCGCGACTTTCTTCAATCCACCTTCGTATCAGGAGAAATCAGGCGACTGGTCGAGGCCATCAATAAGCGGCTGAATTCCGCCGATGCGGAAACCGGCCTGTTCTTGGCCGAGGGGCCAAAGGGCGTCGGCAAATCACACGGTCTGCTCATCCCACTCCATTTGGTCACGTCGCCAGCCGACTGCCAGGCGTGGCTCACCGACAACGGACTTGCCTTCAGCGCGCCCGAGGGCACGCGCGTCATCTGGCGCAAGTTCACCGACTTTCCCCTCGAGTCCCTCTGGGGTGTCATCGGCCAGGAACTCCACGTCGAGTTCCGTGCCGACCAGCCGCCGGACATCAACCAGTTCCGGGCCGCCCTTGGCGGCAAGAAGCTCGTGCTCATTTTCGACGAACTGGAAAGCGGCGTTCGCTCCATCAGCGACCCCGCCCTCCGGCAGCGGAATCTGAATTTCCTCCAGATGCTTTCGGAGGAAGCCAACCGCGCCGCGTCAAACATCCTCCTGATTGCCTCCGTTTACGACGGCAACCAGGAACCCGGCCTCACCCTCAAGCGCGTGCCGCGCGTGGAGCTTCGTTTCCAGGATTCCGCCGACCGGCGCAAGGTTCTCTTTCACCGCCTGTTCAAGAAGTCGCCGCTCGCTCCGTCCCCCGAAATCACCGCCATCGTCCAAAGCTACCTCAATACCTGGCGGCGTTTCACCATAGACATCCCTCCCGACTACGCCGACCAACTCCGCGAGTCCTTCCCTTTCACCCCGGAGTTGCTCGACGTCGCGCTGGTCCGCGTCCGCCAGTCCAAGGGCGGCTTCCAGGGCACGCGCGGCGCGCTCGGCTTCCTCGCCGCGCTGGTCCGCAGCCGGTGCAACGCCACCCATCTGTTGACGCTGTCCGATGCCAGCTTGCAGGACACGGAGCTTCGCAGTTGGCTGGCCGACCTTGACCCGTCGCAAAACCTGCTCACGTGCGCCGAGTCCAACTTGCGCGAGTTGCGCGCCAATCCGTTCGCCGACCGGATCGCATCAGCCACGCTGCTCGCCAGTCTTGCGCCTTCACCCAAGCAACCCGGCATCACCGAGGACGAGCTCGCCCGTCAGGTCATCAATCCGGGCGCGGACTACAACAGCTACCGAATCTCACTCACGAACTTCAAGAAGCTCGGTTCCTACTTCCACGAGCGCGCCGGCAGCCTGTTCTTCGACACCAAGGAGAACGCCCATGCCAAAGTCAACTTGCGGGCCATCTCCGTTTCCGACAATGAAGCGTGGGACAAGATTGCCTCTTGGTGGGCCAACGACATTCTGCGCGACCCGGAGGTCATCGTCTTCTCAGACCCGGCCGCAACCCAGCAGGCCCTCGATGCCAGCGCGCAGACCGGCATCCGCCTCGTCGCCGCGCCTCGTCGCCTCAAAACCGCGGAAATCCACCAACTCTATTTCGGCCTGAAGCGCCGCAACACCGTCGTCCTGATCGAGCCGCGCGACGACAAGGTTGACTTGCGCAACAATGCGGATCTCCTGAAATACGCCAAGAGTTGGCTCGCTGCCGACTACCTCGCCCGCAACGCGGGCGACGCCGCCAAGGGGACCGAGTTCTCGCGCATCGGCGCCGAGGACAAGAAGAACGCGCTGGACTACCTGAAGAAAACCAACTTCGTCCATGTTCAGATAACCGCCTTCGGGCAGACTCCGGCGGAGTGCCAGGTCAATCGCGAGAACCTGCCCGCTGCCGCGACGCGCGAGCAGATTGTCCAGCACTTGCTTCGCACGCTCTACCCGGCGCCGGTCCTTCAGGAGCACCTGACGGCGCGCGTCGCGGACATCATCGGCAAAAAGGTCAGCCAGGTCGAAGCGGACTACCGCAACACCCTTACCTTCCCCATGCTCCTCAGCCATACCGTGTTTCACGAGGCCATCCACGGCCTCGTTGAACAGGGCAACGTCATCGGCTTGCGTCACCCGGCGGAAAACGTCTGCGGTCGCCGCCCGCGCCTCACCGGCGACCAACTCGGCGACGCCGTCATCTCCGAGCCGTTCGAGATAACCGCCCCGACCAGCACCACACCCCAACTCACCAATCCACTCATCCAGCCAGCCAGCAATCCGGCCGGATCGCCATCATCCACCATCCCTCATCCATCATCCGGCACCACCGCCACGGCAGCCGTTCAGACGCTCGCCACCACGTTCCTGAATTCCCGGCAGCAGGTTCGCCAGGAAATCGCCCGGCTGCTCGACCAACAGGACGGTTGCCGCATCATCAGCGCAAAGATTGCCCTGACGTTTGACGAACGGACGCTGGATGTCGGCTCTCTGCCGGCCTTCCTCCGTGGTTCACTCACCGGCACCGGCAAATTCTCTGGCGAAGCGGCCCTCGAATTCAGCGGCCCCTTCACCAAGGCCCAGGTCGAGGAGATGGTCGAGCGCCTGCCCGATTTCACGCCCGGCTCCTGCAGGCTCACGCTCGGAATCGAACCCGCCGCCGCCTGACAACTTTCCGGCCTATGCCAAACCTTCACTTCCCACCAGCCCGCTTGTTCGCCGAAGGCGAGCGTCTGCCCGCCATCAAGTCCTGGCTGATGGACACCGTTTGGACCGGCGACCGCTACCGTCAGACCGCGCCGGACCAATACCTCCGCACCGGCGAGGAAGCGGTCTGCCGGCTGGAGGAGTTGGTCGCCACCGGTGCCCAGCAGGTTTGGGATGAGTTGCAGGCCGAGTCCTTCCGGGCTCCCACCGTCAAAGGCTGGCTTGGCCTCGACGCCCCGCTGCCCTTGACTCAGCCCAAGGCCGCCATCATTTTTGACGGCCTCTCCCTCCGTGAAATCCCGCTCCTCCTCCAAATGGCGGAAGCCTCCAGCTTGCGAGTCAAGTCCACGCAAGCCGTCGCCACCTGCCTGCCCACCGACACCATGCATTTCGTCGAGCAGCGGGTCCTCGGCACCCGCCTCGGCCCGTCGCAACTCCGGGGCCGTGCCGAGTTCGCCGAGAAGAACGCCGAGGCGTTCTACCTCGATCAACCCAACACGCGCCACGTCTTCCCGGAGGGCCGCAACCTGCTCGTCTGGTCCACCTATCCCGACCGCCTCTTTTTCAACGACGAGGCCCGTACCGAAGCGCTGTTCACCACCTTCCACCGCGATTACATCCCCACCATCTGGAAATGCACCGCCCAAGCCATCCCGCGTGGCGTGCCCATCGTCGTGACCAGCGACCACGGTTACATCTTTCTTGGCGCTTCGCTCGAGGCCACCCGCTCATCCGACGCGCCCGAACTGCTTGGCCAGGCCCGCATGAAGGAATTCGCCCCGGACGAATTCTTCCCCGCCTGGCACCCCGACCTGCAAATTTGCCCCCAGAACCGCCTCGCCATGCTCCGCGGCCGGCTGCGGGCGCGGCCCCAGGGCGCCAGTTCCCGCAAACTCTATCAGCATGGCGGCTTTTCCCTCATGGAAGTCCTGGTCCCGTGGATTGAACTCGAAGCCCGTTAAACGCACACTGAAACCATCATGAAAGTCAAAGTTGGAACTCAATTGGAAGATGAAGTCTATCGCGAATTGAAGATCGTTGCCGCTCGTGACAAGCGGCCTATCAGCGACATCATCCAGCACGCGCTGACGGACTATCTCCAGCGGCGCAAAGGCTCGCGCCAGCGAAAATCCGGCCTGGCGCGTTTGTTGGAGCGTCCACCATTGAAGGTCACGGACGAGCAGTTCCGAGAGGTCATGGAACTCGACTACTTCGACCAATGAACCTCGACGACATCCTCAACGGCAGCCGCGTCTTTGTGGACGCCAACGTCATCCTCTACGCGTTGGACCACAAATCGCCTTCCTGCCGGCATTTCCTGTCTCGCTGTGATGGCAAGGCTGTGGATGGAACCATCAGCACCGTGACCTTGGCCGAGGTCGCCCACCGCAGGATGGTGGAGGAAGCCCGCACACAGGGTCTCACCGGTTCCAACCCGGCTCGCGCCCTGGCACGCCGTCCGGAACTCGTCCGCCAACTCCGCGTTTATGCCGAAGACGTCCGCGATTTGCTGGCCGGGGAGCTGAACGTCGAACCCATCCGCCAGGAGGATTTTTTCGTGGCCCTGGAACTGCAGAACCAGCACGGCCTCCTCACCAACGACTCCCTCAACCTGGCCGTCGCCAAACGGCTCGGCATCCACGAAATCGCCACCGCCGACGCCAACTTCGACAAAGTCCAAGGCGTCATCGCCTACAAGCCCGCTGACATCAATCCACCCATCCAGTAATCCATCAACCCAGCTTGCGCCGTGAGCCATCATCCACCATCCACCATCCACCATCCACTGGCCACGCCCCCTCGCCGCGCCATCGAAGAGGATTTCCCCATCGTCGAGATAAACCGTCTCGCCGTGCCGGAGCGGAACTCGTTCAAACCCATTTACCAGATGCACAAGTGGTTCGCCCGCCGCGCTTCCTGCGTCTTTCGGGCCATCCTCTTGGGCGCCCTCAAGCCGGCAGGCACCAACATCATGGAGGAGTTCTACAAGGACCACACCAATGACCCCGACACCAACGGCAAAGTCATCCTTGACCCGTTCATGGGCGGCGGCACCACCGTTGTCGAGGCGCTCCGCCTTGGCTGCAAGGTCATCGGCATAGACCTGAATCCGGTGGCCTGGTTCATCGTGAAAACAGAGGTCGAACCAGTGGACCTTCAGGAACTCGACGCCGCCTTTGAGCGCCTCGCCAACCGGACGGTTCCTTGGTCCGGTAAGCCACTGCGCCAGACGTTGCTCGACCTCTATAAGACCGCGCCGCCGTGGACCGCAGACGAAGTCTGCGGCCTGCCCGATTCCGACATTATCTACACGTTTTGGGTCAAGTCCGCCATCTGCACCAACCCCACCTGCCGCAAGCAGATCCCCCTGTTTTCCGATTACATCATTGCCGCCAAGAGTCCAAGCGTCCGGTACTACCCCGATTGCACCTGCCCGAACTGTAACAAAACCTTCGACTGGGAAATTGAACCGGCGGCACTCGTGGCGGACCCGCGCCTCATGTTCCACAGCACCGGTTATTCGGCGGGCGTCGGTCGCACGAACACCCGCTGGACCTATGCGCACGAAGGCGGCGGCATCTACGTCTGCCAAGGAAGCCCACAAGGGAGCCAATCCACCGTCAAAACTGGAACCGTCGAGCCAGGAGAGGTTTGTTGCCCTCATTGCTACCACCATGTAAAACCTCGCCTCTCATCGCAGAAGAAGAAGCGGAAGAAAGTGCCCCTCACGGTTCTCCTGTGTCCCAAGACTGAAGAAGTATTCCAATGGCGCGGAGAACTCCCAGCAGAAGGGACCATCACAAGCCCCGCCGGTCACACGTTTGACCCACGCAAAGGCAACGTCTCGGAGAAGGGAAGGTTCGTTTGCCCGCACTGCGGCAACAATGACGCCATCATCGAATCCATCCGGTCATTGCCGCCAGACCAGCGCCTCCCCATGCACGCTTACAGCCTCCACGCCTATTCCGCCGCTTGCGACCCGACGAACGACCCCAACAAACGCGAAGGCCAAGCCGGCGATTTGTTTTTCGACAATGAACCGCCAGCGGAGGACGGGGAAGATGAGTCCGAACAGACACACGCGCCTTATACCGGACCGTACGTGCCCCCCACACAGAACCTCGTCTGGAAACAGAGCGGCAAGTTCTACAGACGGCATACGCCCGCAGACCAAGCTCGCTTCGCCGAGTGCGAATCGGTTTGGACGGCGCAGAAGGAAACGCTTCCCTATCCCAAAAGCGAGATTCCATCCGGGGAAAAGACCAAATCAGGATTGCTTGCCCATCACTATTACTATTGGCACCAGATGTTCAATTCGCGGCAGTTGCTCGCC
>JARKQH010000228.1 GCA_029974925.1 Verrucomicrobiota bacterium | reverse complement strand
CTTCGCCGCCGCCTATGGCGCGGCCGCGCCGGTCTATGCGGCCTTTGGCGGGACGCTGCAACCCGACGGCGAGACGCTGACCTTGCTGTGGCCGGCGTCGGGCGAACGAGTCACCCGGGTGAAGTATCGCAACGGCCGGGGGTGGCCCGCCGCCAGTCAGTGGGGCAGTTCGCTGCAGTTGCGGGATATGGCCCAGGACAACTGGCGTCCCGGCAACTGGGCCATGGCTCTGCCGAACACCCCGCCCGAGCCGCAGTGGGTGTTCGTCTCGTCCAACGTCACCGTCAACGGCAAAACCCTGCTGCTTTATCTCGGCTCGGCGGGCGAGATTTTCCTCGACGATTTGTCGGTCACCCAGGCGGGCGGCACCAATCGCGTCGTCAACGGCGATTTTGAATCGCCGCTGGCGGGCACCTGGACCCTGTCAGCCAACTTTGCCCAATCCACGCTCGACACGACCATCAAACACAGCGGCAACTCGAGTTTGAAAATGGTGGCCACGGCCGCCGGCACGGGCAGCGGCAACGCGGTCTATCAAACCATCAGCACTCTGACCTCCGGCCAGTACACCATCAGCTTCTGGTTCCTCCAGACAACCAACGGCGGGCCGTTGACCGTCCGGTTCAACTCCTCTCCCAGCATCACGACCAATCCCGCCCCGCCCACGGGGACGCTCGCGGTGGCGACCCCCGGCGCGCCCAACAGCGTTGCCGCGTCGCTGGACCCGTTCCCGCCCTTGTTCCTGAACGAGATTCAGGCGGAAAACCTTTCCGGGCCGACCAACGGCCTTGGGCAGCGTGTGCCGTGGGTCGAGCTTTACAACGCGGGCACTCAGGCCGTTTCGCTGGCCCAGCTCTTTCTGGCCAATAACTACACCAACCTGGCGCAATGGTCCTTCCCCACAGGCACGGTCATCCCCGCGCGGGGGTTCAAAGTGGTCTTTGCCGATGGCCAAAGCCACCTGTCCACGTCAAACGAACTCCACGCCAACTTTACCCTGCCGCCCGGCGCCGGCGACGTGGTCCTGAGCCGCCTCTCCTCCCAAGGGCAATTGGAGGTTCTGGACATTCTCACTTACGCCGGCCTGCAGGCGGACCGTACCTTCGGGTCCATCCCCGACGGCCAGAGTTTTGATCAACGCCAGCTCTTTTTTGCCACGCCCGGCGCCACGAACAATCCCGCCAGCCCTGCCATTCAGGTGTTCATCAACGAATGGATGGCCGACAATACCCGCACCCTGGCCGACCCGGCGGACAACGATTTCGAAGACTGGTTCGAGCTTTACAATGCGGGTCCGGAGGCCGTGGACCTCGGCGGCTTTTATCTGACCGACAATCTTACCAACAAGTTTCAGTATCAGGTTCCCGCGACGGGGCGCTACGTCCTGCCGCCGGGTGGGTTCCTGCTGGTGTGGGCCGACGGCGAAACGGGCCAGAACAATACAAACCGGCCCGATCTGCACGTGAACTTCAAACTGGATAAACAGGGCGAGGCCATTGGTCTGTTTGGCGCCGATGGCGCGGTGGTGGACGTGGTGACCTTCGGACCCCAGGCGACGGATGTCAGCATGGGCCGCAGCCCCGATGGCGGTTCGGAACTGGTCCCCATGGCGGTCGCCACGCCGCGCACCAACAACTTCCTTCCCAACACCGCGCCCAGTCTGCCCGGCTTGCCCGACCGCTATGTTTACCTGGGTGAAACCCTCGCCTTTCGAGTTGTCGCCGCGGATGCCGATCTGCCGCCTCAGACCCTCCTTTTCTCCCTCGAACCGGGCAGTCCGCCCGCCGCCACCATTGAAGCATCCACCGGGGATTTTCTGTGGCAGCCGGGTCCCGCCAACCTCGGCACAAATCCGGTCACCATTCGTGTGACCGACAACGGCACGCCGCCGATGAGTGCCACGACCACTTTTGCGGTGGTGGTCCTCGGACCGCCCACGCTCGAGCGGCTCCAAGTTGCGCCGGGAACCTTGCGCCTTTCATGGTTTGGCTATCCTGGCCGTGTTTATCGCCTTGAATTCAAGCCGACCCTCGAAGCCGGCCCGTGGTCACCCGCCGGCCCCGATCTGCCGGGGGCTGGCGCGGAAATCACGGTGGACATTGACACTTCGTCCCCCGGCCCCGGCTTCTACCGTCTGCGTTTGGTGCAGTAAGGACCAATGGCCTGCCCGCACCACCTCGACCGCATGTTTCAAGTCTGCCGGCGCCCCAGACCGCCGCGCGCGGCTTGCTGGACTGGCTGCAGGGCGGCTGATTCATCGAGAAAAAGGCCAGTCGGGGCCCGTTTCGAGGTGACGCAATGTGTCGTTTAGGCTAGTTTATATTGTAGTACACATGAGCAGCATTGCGATGGCCCGGGCGAACCGGCGGGAGAATGGTTTTCCGGATCGGAATTCGTGTTCAGGGCGGGGGAGGGCGTATGGCATCGCGAGGCTTATCGGCTTCAGCGCCGTAATCCTTTTCTCCACAGGCGTCGGCGGCCAGGAACTGCTCGTGCCCACCAATTCGGTCTGGCGGCTGTTCAAAGGGACCAGTGAAGCCTCCAACCCGGTAACCGCCTGGCGGCTGACCAACTTCAACGACCTGACCTGGAGCACCAATGCGGCCCCGTTCCATTTCGGCGAGGGCCTTGCTGGCGGCACGCTACTCAGCGACATGCGGTCGAACTATAGCTGCATCTACCTGCGCAAGTCGTTTGTTCTGACCAACCTCGCGCAAATCACCGAACTGACTCTCCGCGCCGATTTTGATGACGGCTTTGTGGCCTGGATCAACGGGACGGAAGTGGCGCGGTCGCGTGTGGGGAATACCTACTACACCAATGTCGCCTCCGGCAGCCACGAAGGGGGGACCTTCGAAACCTTCACTTCAACCGCCGTTGGCGCGCTGATCCGCGGGACCAATGTGCTCGCCGTCCAAGCCTTCAACAGCAGCCTGACCAGTTCCGACTTCCGGTTTAACGCCAGCCTCGAACTCATGCGCGACCTTGTCCCGCCCGTCCTCGCCGGCACCTTCCCCCCGGCGGACGCTTCGGTCTCCACTTTGACCGAAGTCCGTGTGGATTTTTCCGAGCCGGTTTTTGGCGTGGATGCCGGCGACCTGCGGGTCAGCGACCAGCCCGCCGCGGCCGTGCTTGGCGTCCCGGGCACCAACAGCTACCTGTTTGTCTTCACGCAACCGCCGGCCGGTCAGGTGACCCTCGAATGGGATGCGGCGCACGGGATCACGGACAAAGCGGGCAACGCCTTCGACTCGGAAGCATCGAGCGCTTCCTGGAACTACCTGTTGGCTGACTGGCTCAGCCCCCAGGTGGTTCAGGTCGCTCCGGTTCCCAATGCCGAAGTCTCCCGCCTGACCGAAGTCGTCGTCACTTTCGACGAACCAGTCGCCGGGGTTGACGCCGCCGATCTGCTTGTCAATGGTCTTCCCGCCGTGACGGTCTCCGGCGTCGAGAGCGGTCCTTACCGCTTTGCTTTCCCCTCGCCCACCGCCGGGCCGGTTACGTTCTCCTGGGCGCCCGGCCATGCCATCACGGACACCTCGCCTGCGGCCAACCCCTTTGCGGGCGGCAACTGGCAGGTCCACCTGAATCCGCACCTGCTGCCGGGGGACCTGGTGATCAACGAGTTCCTGGCCGAGAACTCGGCAACCAACAGCGCTTTGGATTATGACGAAGACGGTGAACTTCAGGACTGGATCGAAATCCTGAACCGCGGCACCAATCCCGTCAACCTGTTGGGTTGGTCCCTCACTGACAGTGCCAGCCGGCCGCGCAAATGGTCCTTCCCCACCCGGGTGCTCCAGCCGGGGCAATACCTTCTCCTTTACGCCTCGGGCAAGGACCGCCGCCCGACGGACGCCGGCAGCCGCCTCCACACCAACTTCAAACTCAATCCGTTTGGCGAGTACCTGGCCCTTTGCAACGCGGAGGAACCGCCCGGCATTGTCAGCGCTTTGGCCCCCGAATACCCGGAGCAACGCAAAGATCACTCTTATGGTCTCAATCCGTCCGGCCAGTGGCAGTATTTCGCCTCGCCCACTCCCCAAGCCCCCAACGGTATAAGCGCCATCGAGGGCGTCCTCCCGCCGCCGCACTTCAGTGTCGGGCGCGGCGTTTACGATCAGCCCTTCCAACTGCTCCTGACCGTGACCAATCCGGTTGCCAGCATTCGATACACGCTCGACGGCAGCGAACCCACCGAGAGTTCCGGACAGGTCTATTCGGCCCCCATCCAAATCACCAACACCGTGATTGTGCGCGCGGCCAGCTTTGCGCCCAATTATCTGCCTTCCCGCACCGTGACCCATAGCTATTTGTTTCTTGACTACGTCCTGAACCAGCCCGATGCCCCGCCTGGGTTTCCCTCCAACTGGGGCGTCAAATCCGGTTTCCCCGACAACCTGATTCCTGCCGATTATGGCATGGACCTCGACCCCCTCCGGGTTAACCCCGACGACCCCGGCTCGGCCATTGCTCCCGAAAAACTGGAACGGTTCCGGCAGGGCCTGCGCGAGTTGCCCTGGGTTTCGATTGTCATGAGCGTTCAGGACATGTTCGGGGCGGGCGGCCTTCACCCTTTGGTTCAGCAGAAGACCCCCGTGGTGGAGAAAGCCTGTTCCATTGAGATGATTCTCCCCGACGGCACCACTGCTTTCGCCCTCGACGCCGGGCTTCGGATGCACGGCAACGCAAGCCGGGACCCGCTGAAGAACCCCAAACACGGCTTCAAGCTGAATTTCACGGGCGATTACGGCCAATCGAGCCTGAAGTACCCGCTTTTTGAAGGTTCCGCGGCCGAAGAATTTGACGACCTCCTCCTGCGCGCCGATTTCAACTCGAGCTGGCGGCACTGGTCCGATGTGGCCAACAACGCCAACGGGGCGTACCAGCGCAGCCGCGGCACCCGGACCCGCTACGCCTGGTCGCAGGAGACCATGCGCGCCATGGGGCACCCCGCCCCCCGCAACCGCTATTGCCACCTTTTCATCAACGGCCTCTACTGGGGCACGTACGACTTCAGCGAGCAGCCCACTGAAACCTTCGCCCAAACCCATTATCCCTCCCCGGCCGGGCACGACATCTACGAGCAGGGCCTGCTCCGCGCCGGGTCTGACGTGGCCTACAAGGCGATGCTGGCGATTACCAACCTCGCCGACAACGCCAATTATCTCCGCCTCCAGCAGTACCTGGACGTTTCCCAGTTTATTGACTACACCCTGCTGCACTTTTTCGTCGGTCACCAGGACTGGGGCAACACGAAGAATTGGTATGCCATCCGCCCGCGCGTGGCCGGGGACCTCGGCCGGTTCCGTTACATTCCCTGGGACCAGGAATGCATCCTGCTGGAAGAAAACGTCAACCGCGTGCCCAATGCCGGCGGAAGCACCGACGTGCCGAGCGGCCTCCACACCAAGCTGGATGACAACCCGCAATTCCGGCTTGACTTCGCGGACCGCGCCCACCGGCACCTGGTTGCGCCCGAGGGTGTCCTGACGCCGCTGGCCAACATCCAGCGCTGGCAAAAATGGGAAGCGCTCCTCGACAACCCCATCGTGTTGGAATCCATGCGGTGGGGCGATTACCGCCGCGATGTGCATCCGTATGCCGACGGGACCTACCAGCTTTACACGCGCGAACAACACTGGATTGCCGAGAACAACCGTTTGGAAAACTCCTACTTCCTCCACCGCACGGCCACGCTCCTGTCCCAGCTCCGCACGGCCGGCCTTTACCCGGCGGTGGATGCCCCCGAATTCCGCCAAGGCTCGGTTTCCGGCCCGCTTCTAGCCAGCCGGACCGTTCCGGATGGTTTCGTGCTGGCCATGAGGAACCCCGGGGGCGCCGGCACCATTTACTACACGACCAACGGCGTTGACCCGAGAGTGTACTTCTCCGGGCAGGTTGCACCCGCCGCCATGGTTTACTCCAGTCCCCTCACCCTCACCGCGACCCTCACGCTCAAGGCGCGGGTCTTCCACAACAACACCTGGAGCGCCCTTAACGAAGCCACTTTTTCCGTTGCGGCTCTCGGGCTTCCGCTCGCCATCACCGAGATCATGTATAATCCCACAGGGGGCGACGCCTTCGAATTCCTCGAGCTGCAAAACCTGGGTTCGACAGTCGTGGACCTCAGTGGTTTCAGTTTCGCCGGCATTGATTATATCTTCCCGCCTGGCTCCATCTTGAACCCCGGCGCCGTAATTTTGCTGGCCTCCTCGGCTGATCCAAACGCCTTCCGGGCGCGTTACCCCGCCGTCGCGGTATTCGGCTGGTTTGGCGGCGCGCTTTCCAACGGCGGCGAACGCCTTGCCCTGCGCGATCGCAACCTGGGCACCGTGCTGGCCGTCAACTACGACGATGAAAACGGCTGGCCCACGGCCCCCGACGGTCTGGGCTACTCCCTGGAAATCCTGGACCCGCGGGGGGATCCCGACGCCCCCGCCAACTGGCGCCCCAGCTCGGCCGTGAACGGGACTCCCGGCCTTCCCCCCACGC
This sequence comes from Verrucomicrobiota bacterium, assembly GCA_029974925.1. GTDB lineage: Bacteria > Verrucomicrobiota > Verrucomicrobiia > Limisphaerales > UBA8199 > JARKQH01. Next base: position 2,720 of record JARKQH010000228.1, on the reverse strand, counting down.
CACCCGCCCCCCCGGCCTCCATCGTTCTGAGCGAGGTGATGGCCCACAACCTGTCCGTGGTTTCCAACGCCAGCAGCTTTCCCGACTGGGTCGAGCTCTTCAATGCCGGATCAGTCCCGGTCGCGCTCCAGAACTGGAGCCTCACGGACTCGGGCAATCCGCGCAAGTTTGTGTTTCCGTCCGGCGTAACCCTCAATCCCGGCCACTTCCTCGTGGTTTGGTGCGACTCGGAAACCAACAGTCCGGGTCTTCACACCGGTTTCGCGCTCGACAGGGAGGGGGAGACGCTCCGCCTGTTCGACCCCGCGACCAACAACGTTGACGCCCTGACCTTCGGCCTGCAGCCGGCCGATTTCTCCCTCAGCCGCCTGCCGGCGGGCTGGGACCTTTCCCTGCCCACCCCGGGTTCCAGCAACCAGGCCGCGCCGCTTGCCGCCGCGACCAACCTGTCCATCAATGAATGGCTGGCGGTGCCGCTGACGGGCAACGATTCCTGGCTGGAGCTTTTCAACCGCTCGGCGGAGGCTCCCGTGTCCCTCCGCGGGCTTTACTTCCGCACCGCGACCACCGTGTTCCAGTACCGTTCGCTCTCCTTCCTCCCGCCGCGGGGATTTGTTCAACTGTGGGCCGACGAAAAAGCTGGCGCCAGCCATCTGGGGCTCAAGCTGCCAAACACCGGGTTTATCGAGTTGTCCAGCCCAACGGCGTCCCTCCTCGAGCGCGTCAACTATGCCCAGCCCGAAGCCGGGATCTCCCAAGGCAGGTATCCCGATGGCGAACCGAGCGTCCTCCCCTTCCCCGGGTCCCCCAGTCCCGGTGCGCCCAACCACCTGGCGACCGCAGGCGGTCTCGCCTTCAACGAAATTCTGGCTCGCAATCAAAGCGCGGTGCTCTCCCCCTGGGGCACCTACGCCGATTGGGTTGAATTCGTCAATACGGGATCCGTAACGCAGGACCTCAGCGGGCTTGTCCTTGCCGACCTTGACGACGACGAAAAAGTCTGGACTTTCCCGCCCGGTGTGACGCTGGCGCCGGGCGCCACCCTGCTTGTTTGGTGCGACGACAATCGGCCTCCGACCCCCGCGGCCGGCCAGCCGCTCAATACCGGCTACGCGCTCGGCGGCTCCGGAGCGGCCCTCCGCCTGCTGGACCCCGGGGGCCGGATTCTGGACGCGCTCGATTACGGCCCGCAACTTGAAGACCGATCCATTGGGAGGAGTGGCGCCGACTGGGTGCTGCTGGCTTCGCCGACCCCTGGCCTTCCCAACGGCAGCCCGGCGGCGCTGGGCGCTCTGACCAATGTCTGCATCAACGAGTGGATGGCGCGGCCGCAGGCGGGCGACGATTGGTTTGAACTTTACAACCGAGGCGATTTGCCCCTCGACTTGTCCGGCGTTTACCTGACGGATGACCCGTCTGTCACCGGCCTTAAGAAATCGCCCATCCCGCCGTTAACCTTCCTTGACGCCCGCAGTTGGCTCAAGTTCGTCGCAGACGGCGCCCGGTCAAAAGGGCCCACTCATGCGGCTTTCAGTTTGGACGCCCTTGGCGAAACCCTCCGCCTCTATGACCCTTCGCTGAACCTGCTGGATGTCGTGGACTTCGGCGTCCAGGCCAGCGGCGTATCCGTCGGCCGGCTCCCCGACGGCTCCGCCAACTTCGTCAGCTTCCCAAGTTCACCCAGCCCCGGGGAGGGCAATTATCTGCCCCTTGCCAATATCGTCATCAACGAGGTTCTGGCTCATACCGATCCGCCTTTCGAGGATGCCATCGAAGTCTATAATCCCACAGCCGCGGCGGTGGACCTGGGCGGCTGGTTCCTCAGCGACCGCGCGAACGACCTCAAACGCTTTCGCATCCCCAGCCCCTGCGTGGTGCCCCCTGGTGGCTATCGTGTCTTCTACCAGTACCAATTCGGGCCGGCTGACGGAGAACAGGACGTTCCGCCGCTGTTCAGTCTCAACTCCGCTCGCGGGGATCAGGTGCATCTCTCCCAAGCCGATCCGCAAGGCAACCTCACCGGTTATCGCACGGCCGTCAGCTTTGGCGCCAGCGCCAACGGCGTTTCCTTTGGACCCTGCCAGACCAGCGTCGGCACCGACTTCGTTGCCCTTCAATTCCCCACCCTCGGGATCACCAACCCGGGCAGCCTCGCCCAGTTCCGAACCGGAACCGGCGCCCCGAATGCCGGTCCCCTGGTCGGCCCGGTGGTTATTTCCGAAATCATGTACCATCCTCCTTCAACCAGCACCAACGCCGGTGGCCTTCCCGGAATCGAGTTTATCGAGCTGCAAAATCTGACGCCGGTTGCCCTGCCGCTTTACGATCCGGTTCATCCCACCAACCGGTGGCGGCTTGCCGGCGCCGTTGCGTTCGAGTTCCCGCCGCAGACGGTTCTCTCACCAGGCGGGTTTCTGGTGGTTGTACCGTTCGATCCCGTCAGCAACCTTGCGGAGCGGGCTCGCTTTGAGGCCTTGTACGGCACGAACGCCGTCCTGATGGGCCCTTATCGCGGCAAACTTGATAATGCGGGCGAAAACCTGGAACTTTGCCGGCCTGACACTCCGCAACCTCCGACCCGGCCGGACGCTGGATTCGTGCCCGCGATTCTAGTCGAGCGTGTCCATTATCTGCCGCAGGCGCCCTGGCCGGAGGCCGCTGCGGGCACCGGCGCGTCACTCCAGCGGTTGCAGGCCGGAGCTTACGGAAATGATCCGGTG
>JARKQH010000185.1 GCA_029974925.1 Verrucomicrobiota bacterium | reverse complement strand
TGATTTGTCCATTTCCTGGACACCAACCGTTGTTTGCCGAGCTTGATGTTCCTTATCTGTTTTGTTCATCCTCGGTCCATGCGTGACCGTCTCAGCCCGCAGTTGGCCAAGTGGCCTTTTTTCGTTGGGGATGCCCTGATGTTAGGGCTGGCTTGGCTTATTTACACCCACGGTTCCCACCCGCCGGGGGGCTCCGGATTGGGGCTCATGACCCTCTGCGTGCTGGCGGGGGCTGGAATGGCAATCCTGCCTTTTGTCCTGGAGTATCGTGCCGCGGTTAAGGTCGCCGAGGCGGGAGCGCTCAGCTCCGTGGTCGATCAAATTGGGGAATTGACGAAAATCGCCGAACAGATTTCCGGGGCCACCAGCCGCTGGCAAATCGCACAGGAGGCCGCTGACCAAACCGCGGACGCCGCCCGGGCGATTGCAGAGCGAATGACGGCGGAGGTTCAGGGATTCAAGGAGTTCATGAAGGGGGCGAATGAAACCGAAAAAGCCACCCTGCGGTTGGAGGTCGAGAAGTTGCGCCGGGCCGAACAGGACTGGTTGCAGGTGATTGTTCGCATCCTCGACCACGTTTTTGCGCTGCATCGGGCCGCGGTGGAGACGGGGCAGCCCCGACTGATCGAGCAGATTACGCGGTTTCAGTTGGCCTGCCGCGAGGCCGCCCGCCGGGTGGGGTTGGTGCCGTTCGTGGTCGAGCCCGGAGAGGCTTTCAACGCCGAAAAACATCAGTGGGTGGAAGGCAAGGAAAACCCGCCGCCCAACGCTTGCGTGGCGGAAACGGTGGCCACCGGCTACAGGTTTCAAGGCCGTTTGCTCCGCCCGCCTTTGGTTCGCCTTCAAGCAAGCCCCGCATCCCCGTCTGACGCTGCGGCGGAGGATTCAGTCGCCGGGGATCAAGCCCAGTTGCCGCTGGCCAGTGCGCCGGAAACTCCGGGGACCTAAGCCGGGCCGGAACAGACGCTGTTCAAAGACGCCCCTGCGAGCGTCGCCTTTGATATTCAAGAAAGGCTGACCTTGACCCCCTTGCCGGGACGGAGGAAATAGAGCCAAGCCTCGGTCACGGGGCGCCGGTAAATGCCCGCGAGTGCCTCGGCATAGATTCTAATCTGCGGGGCATAAAGCTCCGTCCTTGCTCGAACTTCTTTCGCTTCAATATTGTCGGTCTTGAAGTCCACCAGCCAGATCGCCTCCTCTTGGACCAACACCATGTCGGCCACACCCTGGACCACCATGAACTCATTCTCGAGCCCGGGTTCGAACTGCAATCCCGCAAGCCGGGTCAGGTCCGCGGTGGAAAACCGGGCGCTGAAAGGCAGTTCCCGCCTCAGGTGCGCGCGGCGGGCCAGCAGTCTCGATCCCAGTTCCGACTGCCAGAACCTGGCGATGGCGTCGAACTCGATTCCCGCGGCCTGCTCCGGAGCGAGCCAGCCCTCCTGCACCAGGCGGGCGGCTTCGTCTTTGAGCGCTTCAAGGCTCGACACTCGTTCGAGGTTGACCCGCTCCAGAAACAAATGATGCGCGGTGCCGACATCGGCCCCCGTCTCGCCGGCGAGCCGGCGGCGTTCGCGAACGGGGCGAGGCAGGTCGCGGCTCCCGAACGGGCGAACCGATTCGTCATCCTCCCCCGCCTGGCGGCGGATTTCGGACACGGTGGCCTTCGCGGGCTGACGTGTGGCCGGCAGGTGGGGGTAGCGCCAGCCGAGCCGCTCCAACAATTGCTGAAGAAGCGGCGCCGCAAGCACCGGCGCCGGTTGTTCCGAACGGGCGTTGGGCGCAACTGACATTCGCTCCCCCCCCGGAATCGGACTTGAGTCGTATATTGTCCAGCGCGCTCCTCCCCCTTGGCCGCTGGTCGCCCCCTCCGGGACTGGAGTCGCATTCCGGGCAAACCAGAACGCAAGCCAATCCGCGAAGCTGCGCGCCAGCTCGGGCTCGGGGGCTGAATCGGGTTGGGCCCATTGTTCCCGGAAACGCTTTGCCGGAACACTGGCGCTCAAGAGCAGGGTGTCGCGGGCCCGGGTCATGGCGACATAGAGCAAGCGCAATTCCTCCCCCAGCAGCTCGGCGCGCTGCCGCCGCCGGGCCAGCCAGTAGGGCAGGCTTGGATAGCGCTGCCCCGCGTGCGGCGGCTTGACCTGCGGACACAAGCCGTATTCCTCATCCAGAATAATCTCTGCGCACAGGTCCGACTCATTAAACTTCCTCGTCATGTCCGCCACCACGACGATGGGAAACTCCAACCCCTTGCTCTGATGAATGCTCATGAGCCGCACCGCGTCCCGGGTAATGGTCACCGGTACTTCCGGCTCGGCGCCGGCCTCCTGCTGCGCCTCGACATACTGGAGGAACCGGAAGAGGCCTTGCCGGTGGCACTGGTCGAATTGCCGCGCCAAGTTCGCCAGCCGGCGGACATTGGCGTAACGCTGTTCGCCCCGCTCCTGCGCCCGCAGCCACTCCGCATAATGGGTTTCGGCCAGGATGCTTTCCAAACACTGCGACAGAGACACCTGCCGCGCCAAATCCCGCCACCGGGCCACCCGGTCGAGAAAAAGCCCGACCTTTTCAACCGTGGCGACTTGGGCTCCCTCCATGGCGGGAGACGAAGCGGAAACCGGGCTGGAGGCCACTGGGGCCGCATGAGCGCGTTGCGCCTCATGCCAGCGAACCAGGGCCGTCCAATAGTGCGCCTTCACCACCGCGAGTCGAATCAGGGCCAGTTCGTCCACTGACAG
>JARKQH010000172.1 GCA_029974925.1 Verrucomicrobiota bacterium | reverse complement strand
CTGAACTACCGTTATGGGGAGGAGTCGCTCAAGAAAATCAACACGTTCCTGTTGGCGTATTTCCTGGCCCGCGTCATCCACTACATGCTGATTTTCGGCAATTTTTACAGTGACATTGCCATCTTCGCCGGGATTGTTGGCCTGGGGGTCAGCCTCAATGGCGGCATTTGCCAGCCGGCGCGCGCTCCCGCCCAGGCCCGGCAGCCGGTCAGTCCGCCGATCCGGGCAGGCCGGCCGGCATGGGCGAGTTCTCGCTCGGTCTAAGGGCGGTCGCCGCCCGATAAACCGCGTCCATCTCCGAGGCTTTCCGCTGCCAGTCGTAGTGGCGGAGGACGGATTGTCGAGCGGCCCGGCCGTGCGCCAGGAGTCGGGAACGGTCTTGGTCGTAAAACCGAATCGCATCGGCCAGTCCTTTTATCACTGTCTGTCGCGTGCCCAGGGGGACCTTGACGCCGCATCCTTCGCGGACCGCAACTGCGGGCCCCCCACAGTCAAGGCATATCGCCGGCAGTTCATTGCTCATGGCCTCAATCAGCGCGTAACCCCCCGTATCGTGCAAACTGGGGAACAAAAACACGTCATAATCCCGATAGGTTTTCAAGACCTCCACCCGCGGCATCCGGCCGCGAAACACCACCCGCTCGGCCAACCCAAGGCGGCCGGCCAGCCGCCGGGCTGTGTCAAGGTAATTCCCGCTTCCAATCAGGGTAAAGGTGGCCTTGACGCCAGAGCGAGCAAGGGCTTCGAGCGCCAGATCAATCCCTTTGAGAGAAATCAGGTTGCCGACGAAAAGAATCCGGAGCGGGCCGTCTCCGATGGCCCGCGGATGGAATGGAAGTTCCGCAAGGTTGAGGCCGATGGTGGGCATAATGCCGGCCCGAATGCCCAGCCGCGCAAAAACCTGTTGCATTTCCGGAGTGGATGCCAGCACGACGGTGCTGAGCCGCGCCCGCCTGCGGAGCGCGACAGGAAAGCGCCTCTGCCACGCATTGCTGAGATTCCTCAGCACCTCCGGAACCAGAGAAGGCGGATGGTCCCATGGAAGAAACGCCGCCGGCACGGACTCGGCCCCGCCCACCGGCCCCCACACGGAGGGAACCCCGTGCCCGGTGATGGCGATTGGATAACGGAACGCCGCGAAGGTGGTGTGGTGCATGAGCTCGAACCGCTGAGCCTGATGCAAACGCCGGATGACGGCGTGCGCGGATTGTTGCCACAGCATGTAGTATAGCTTGACGGCTTTGAACCGGCGTTTCAGAACCAGGAATGGGTGGCGGCAATCATGATAAACGAAGGATGGGACGGGCTGTTTTTCCCGCAACTCTTCCACAACCGGCTCAATGGAAGGGCGGTTGTTTGCCCGGGTAAGGACTGTGACGTCGTGAAACCGCGCCATTTGCAGAGCCCATTGCCAGCCCACCTCCGGCTCCGAACCCTTGCCGGGCTCGCAGGAATACGCGGACATCAACACTCTCAGACGGCTTGCCATCAGGTGTTACTCATGCTCAGAAAATTGCCGACAGGTTTCAAGTGGCAACCCCCGCATCAGCTTTTCGTGGCGCAGCCCCAGGTTGTCAACGGCTCAGTTTAATGGTTGGCCGGCGGGAGAACCGGGTTGCCCGCGCCTCCGCTGCGCGCGCTGCCGCAGATGGTCCAGAATGCAACCGGTCATCGCCTTGGCAACGCGGTCAATAGGCTCGGAGGCGTCCAGAATACGGCCTTGGGGCAGTCCTCGAACCAGCTCACGATAAGCGGCGACTTGGCGGGCGGTTTCAGCAGGCGGGACCTCCTGTTTTCGGGACTGCAGGATTTCAGGCGGCGCGTCCAAGAGGAAAACGAGGTCGGGCTTGCGAATGCACCAAAAAAGCCCCTTAACGAGCCAGCGCGGAACCTGCAGGCGGTAGCGTCGCGGGTCCACCAGGAAGTCATAGTGGTAACGGTCCACCAGCACCAGCCCGTTTCTAAAGAGAACGGGGCGGAACAGAAATTGAGCGCCGAGAAGGAACTCGAGCCAATGGCCGAGGAGATACAGCAGGGAGGCAACACGCCCGCGAGGAGCGTGGCCATGTGGGTTGAGGTTGGGCTGGCCGGTCGGCCGCCGGCGACTGCTGAAAAAAACCACCGGCTTCCAGTGCACCTCGAGCATTTTGCCCGGCTTGAAGGTGTTTTGCAGGGCCTGAACCACCTCGCGCGCCACGGTGGACTTCCCGCTGCCGTCCGCACCCAGCACCGCCACCATGAGCCCCGCTGGAGCGGCCAGGCGCTTGAAAAAACGCAGACTGTCATCCCACAGCGACGCCAGGGTTTGGAACGGATGACGCAGGAGGCGGCGCTTCACCAGTGCCCGACGCAGGCGGGGGGCACGGCGCTCGAGCTCCGACCATTCCTGGCGCAGGATTAACTCCACCATCTCGCCGGCGAGCTCCGCGCCAAAAGTCTCCGCCAGCCGGGCACGCGCTTGATCAGTCTGGGATTGAAACGCCCGGAGAATTCCCGCCCGGTACTTTTCCCGAACCTGGCCTTGGTAAACCAGCGGATAAACGAGACTGACCAGCGCTTCATCCAGCGGGTCAGGAATGGCAAAGAGTGGGCGTTGCACCCGGCGGGCAAGCACTTCCGAGACGGAGAACAACTTGAAAGTGTGCCATTTGAGGGTGGAAAAGAGGTCAATTTGGATTTGAGCTAGCGACGCGGGGTGAAAGAAAAAGCAAGAAAGGGTGGCAAACTCGACGCGATTATGGAGCTGGTAGCCGCACTGTGCCGCGGCCCGAATCATCACCTCCTCGGCTTTTGCGACCTGCTCCGGCCCCACCAGCACGTCCACGTCGTTGGTGGTGGCAGCCGGGAGTTCCTGGTAGTTCCGCAGGATCAGGAACACGACGCCCTCCCGCGTCCAAGCCTGAAAAATGCCGGTTAGCAGCGCGGCCAGACCAGGGTCCTTGGGAGGAGGCAGGTTGATTGGCTTTTCCATCGTGCTCATGACCCCATGGCTTGTTTGGCCCACAACTCCAGCAAGGCGGTCAGCCGCGGCGACCCCTCCGCCGGGCAGAGCACATTCCGGCAATAAAACAGGTATGCCAGCAGCCATTGCCGCTCAACCCCTCGAAGACCCGCATCGGTCGCGTATTGGGCGAAAGCTGGGGAGTCGAGCAGCCCTTCGGCAATCCGCGCGAGGGCTGGAGGAGTTTCCTTGCGCACCAAGGCCGCCGGTTGAAGCACATAATGAAACCAGTCGAAAGCCGGCAACCCCACCCATTCACCCCGCTCCCAATCCAAAACGGTCCAGGAGCCGTCCACAGGCGAAATCTTGATGTTCCAAGGGGCAAAGTCCCCGTGGAAAACCGCCGGGCAGATGGCCAAGTCCTTGAGCAAGCGAACCAGGGCAGCAAATTGTTGGTCTCCTGCGCAGGCCTGGACCAGCCGTTGCCAGGCCGGCACCTGGCCTGGGGAAACCTTCCGCTCGACATCCAACCAAGAGTTGAGGATCGGCACGATGCCGCCGACCTGATGAGGAAGGGGCGAGGTTCCCGGGATGAAGTCAGTCGCAAAAGCATGCACGGCACCCGCAGCCATTTGCCCGCGCAGGGCGGGAATCCCCATGCACACCGCAGGGGTGCGGGCATTCGTGTCCGCCCCAACCCGCCCGTCGCCGGTGCAAGCGAGTTGGCGTGTTCGTTCTGCAGCCTTGGACAGAAACGCTGCCTCCTTTTCCACCAGCGCGACGCCTGCGGCATCCGCCCCCGCTTTGACCACCGCGACGGCCCGTCCCGCCGTGTCGAAGATCAGCACCAGGAAACGGCGCCCGGGCGCCAGCGGATTGCCCGCCAGCAGGGCGAACGGGGGCAGCCCACTCGTGCCGGCCAGTGAGGCGAGAAATTCGACGAACGGGTCGGCCGGGTCACAGTAAAAGGCATCCAGCCGGCTGCCGGGGGCAAAACCCCAGCGCAACGTCATTTGCCAAAGCGCTTTGACCAGCCGCGCCAGAGGTGTCTGGGCGGGATAAAGGGCCAGCGCCGCGGCGGGGGCAACGCGCTGGCGCAACGGCAGCACCAGCAACGGGTGGCCGTGCCGAAGCAACACCCGCACCTTGATCTCGCGAGCCGATGGGGAGGATACGGCTGCGAAGAGCGTTTTCCACGATACGGGCGTTAAAACCATGGCCTGCACTAATCCGGCTTCGCTTGGGCATGGCGTTGCCACCAGATGGCGGTGGGCTTGGCCACAAAGAAATCGGTTCGCCGTTCCGGATGCTCCCGCGTGTAGATCGAGTAGGTGAAGGGCCTTTCCCAGTAAATTCCGTTCACCAAGGCCCGGAACCGGTGCACTTGATGCAGCGGCCAGCGAAACCAGTGAGCCCACCATGGCCGCATTCGCACCGTCAACTGGCGCTCCCGCAAAAAAGACGGCTTGAGACTCAGATTGTCGCCGGTCTCGGTGAAGGCGGAGGTGTAACGGCGCAGGACCCCAATCCGCAGCTTGAGCCGCAGGGCGTCCCGCATCCACATGACATCACCAATCCCACGCCATCGGGTGTCAAAAAACAGGTTGTATTCGTCCAGGATGCGGCGTCGAAAGAACAACGAGGCGGTGGTCATGGGAACGAAGGTCCACGCCAGCAGCGCCCACGGCACCAGCGATTTGCGACAGCAAATGAATTGGCCCCGCTCGTCCACCACCAAGCTGTCCGCCAGCAAAATGTCCAGCTCGGGTTGGCGATCAAAGGCTCTGCCGACGGCCGCCAGGGCGCCGGGCAGATATTGTTCGTCCGCATTCAGGTAGGAGAGAATCTCGCCGGAAGCACGGCGCAGACCGCGGTTGATGGCGTCGTACATCCCCTGATCCTTCTCAATGCAGGCCTTGACCCGGCCATCGTGAGGCAGCCAGTCCTGAGTGCCATCGTCGGAGCAGGCGTCCTGCACCAGGTGCTCGAAAGACACGCCTTCCTGGTCCGCCACCGAGGCGATGCAAAGTTTGAGCCAGCTCGAACTGCGGAAGCTGGGCGTAACCACCGAGAACTTCATGCGGACGGACGCGAGGCGGCGCCTCGCGCGGTTGCGTGGCCCACAACCCGGGCGGGTACTCCGGCAACGATCGTCCCGGCGGGCACGTTCTTGGTCACAATCGCCCCCGCTGCGACCACCGCGCCGCGGCCAATCGTCACTCCCTTAAGCACCATCGAGCGGGCCCCGAGCCACACGTCGGGCTCGATCACCACCGGGGCCACCCCCACTTGGGAGTTGTCATTTCTCCGGCGCTGGTCGGGGTCCAAGGGATGAAAGTCGGTGTCGTAAACCACGGCGCCCGCCCCAACCAGCACATGGTCTCCGATCTCAAGGCGCCTCCACGCGTACAGGGTTGCGCCCGAGATGCCGACGTTATCGCCGATGATCAGTTCCGCGCCGGGGCGGCAGGCGGCCAGGACGGTGGGCTGAAACACGCCGGCGGGATTCTGAGCAAGGGTGTTCAGGATCACCACATTGCGCCCAAGGCGGATGGTCGCCTCTTTGTGCTTTTGAATGATGGGCGGCGAACCCAGCCGCAGCCCCTCACCAAAGTGGACGCCATAGCTCCGCAGGACCCAACGGCCCCACACGCCGCCGAGGTGCCAGCGGAATTTCCGGGCCGCCAGGATGAGAATGCGCAGCAT
>JARKQH010000170.1 GCA_029974925.1 Verrucomicrobiota bacterium | reverse complement strand
GCGAATCCCGATCAGATCGGGACCGTGCGTTCGAGCGTTGCGGGAGTTCGTGAGCGCACCGTGCGCTCCCCCGCCGCCGCCGGGGCCGTCGCCAAGCTTGATCGTTAGGTGTCAGGAGCACGCGCTATGAACCTTCAAAGTCTCGTTGTGATCGCCCTGCGCCTGTTGGCGCTGGATTTCTTGCTGCGGGTCGCCGTCCAGTTGACGCCCCAGATTCTTCAGTTCCTGCGCCTTTATGAGCAGTCGCCGCTCGACGGCTCGCGGTCGGATATGGTTCTGCCCTGGCTTATGCTCGCGGGCTTGATTGTCGCGGCCGTTCTCCTCTGGTTTCTCGCGTTGCCTATTGCCCGTTTCGTCACGCGTGGTGTTTCGCAGGACCTTTCGCTCGGGGCGATGTCGCTGGTTGATTGCTATTCCATCGCGTTCATGGCGGTCGGGCTTTTCTACATCTCCAGTCATTTGCCGCAGGTTCTGAATTGGGCGCACTACTTTCTGAAGACGGCAGCCTCCGGCCATCGCGACGGCGAGCGGGCCTTCAGTGGCTACGATGTTTCGCAGGCTTTCATTCCGTTCATCGTCGGAGTCGTTCTGTTCGTGAACGGTCGCAGGTGGGCTGTGGCGTTGGCTCGCCGTCAGTCGGAGAGTGCCGCACCAGCCGATTCGATGAGCAAGACGCATGAATCTGACACCTAACCAAGGCGCTGCCGCGAATCCCGATCAGATCGGGACCGTGCGTTCGAGCGTTGCGGGAGTTCGTGAGCGCACCGTGCGCTCCCCCGCCGCCGGCGGGGCCGTCGGTGAGCTTGGGTCGTTAGGCGTATGAGCGATCTCGGTTTTATTGCGGTTTTCGCTTTGCTCGCTCTGGGCGCTGCCTGGCTTGTGAACAGTCTCGTCGCACTGCTCAGTGGTGAGCATCCGCGAGACACCAAAAGTGTTTGGCTGGATATGATGCTGGGAGATCTCAGAGGGTTCAGGTCCGTGTTTTCACTTTTTCGTCCGCAGTGGCTCAGGTGGACGGCGGCTTTGCTTTTGGGTATTGCTGTACTCGCACTCTTGTATTTCGGATTGTATGCCGACTAGGTCAACGCTTAACCAGTGCGCTGCAGCGAATTGCCGCCCCGCTGGGCAGTTGGACGGTTCGGGTATTTTGGCGGGCCCGCTTTGCGGCCTTGCAGCCGGCCGGGCGTTTCCGGCGGCAGTCGCTGAGCTTGGTCGTTTGGCAACTGTCGAGGCGTTGGGAGGATACAGTGGGATTGTCACCACGGATGAGAGAGATGACACGGATTCTTTTTGTACAAGTGAAGGGGACAGTTCTTGATCATGGCTGTTTCTGGGTCGCCTTCCGCCGCCGGTACAGCAGGGGGTTCAGATGGCCCCGCGTGCCCATCCTCAGGCGCTCCGCCGTCCCACCCACCGTGAGCGCCGTCTCCACCCGCGCTTCGATTTCGAGCTTGTCCGGCTCAGGCTTGCGCCGGCGTTTGAGGCCGACGTCTGCTGCCCGGCCGCTTCGTTCGCCTTGCTCGAGTTCAGGTTCGATGGGCTTTCCTTTGACGGGCCGGGTCCAGGCCCGCCCTGCCAAAAGGCGAACGAAAGCCGCCCCTTCAGGGCCTGGCAATGTTGTGGGCGGTTGACCCAGGGCGCCGCTCGCGGACTTGCCTTGCCTTGGGCTGTTTTGTTTCGGGCTTTCAGCATTTCCCACGGCCGCCGAGCGCCGCCGCTTCGGCGCGCTTGCCATCCCAACACCGGCCATGCTACGGTCACGGGCCGTGAAGACCGTTGACCAGAGTCTCTTGGATGAGGTCACCAACCGGCTGGTAAAAGAGCTCCATCCCGAGTGCATCTGGCTGTTCGGTTCGCACGCGTGGGGGACACCGGATGAAGGCAGCGACCTGGACCTGTTGGTGGTCGTGCCCGAGAGCAGCGAGACACCGGTGGAGCGCATGAGGCGGGCGCACCGGTGTCTCCGCGGCCTGGGCATTGCGAAGGATGTGCTCGTCAAGACCCGCCAGGAATTCGACCGGCTGCGCGCCCTGCCTTCCACCCTTGACTATCTGGTGTTCCACCGGGGGCGGAAACTCTATGGATGACACCAAGCGCGAATGGGTGCGGTCGTGGCTGGTCAAAGCGCACAGCGACTTGCGCTCCGCCCGGGCGCTGCTGGCCTTGGATGAACCCGTCACCGATACCGCCGCCTATCACTGCCAGCAGGCCGCGGAGAGAAGGCGTTGAAAGGCTACCTCGCCTTCTGCGACCGGCCGATGGAGCGAACCCACGATCTGGAACGGTTACTGGAGCTCGCGACCGCACTGGAGCCGAAGTTTGCTCCGCTGGAAACACAGGCGCACGTGCTCAATCCCTACGCCACGGCGTTCCGTTATCCCGACACGCTGGGGGTGCATTTTCCATCGGTCGCCGAGGTGAGGACCGCCCTCGAGCACGCCCAAGCCATTTACGATTTCGTGCTTAACCTCATTCCTCGGGAGGCCTGGCCCGGCTGAAGATTGAAGGCAGGGGATTCATCCGATTACCCGTGGCGCTTTGGCCCGGCTGCCAAAAGCCTGCCCGAAGGGCGGGGGCTGGCGGGGAGGGCACGGGAGGTTTGACCTGTCCGGCGAAAGGGGCCATGCTGTGTTGCGAGATTCGGAGCCGATGGCCAACTCGAAGTCACGCCTGCATTTGCTGGAGCCCTCGCGGCGGGCCCGCCGCCTGTTTTGGCACATGCTCTCGATCGGGTCGGTGACCCTGGACGAGCCGGACACGCATTTGGGCATGGACAAGCCCGGCGCCCATTTGTTCTGGGTGCAGTCGGGGGAGGGGACGCTCCACGTGCCGGACAAAGTCTTCGAGCTGCGGCCGGGGCCGCGCTGCTGGCTGGTGGACATGCGCAAGCCGCGGACTTACGCGCCGCGGCCGGGAAAGCGGCTGGTGAACACGGGGTTTCGTTTTCGCGGGCCCGAGCTGGAGGCGTGGTGCGAGGAGCTGGGCGATTCCCCCGAGTTTGTGCTCAGCCCGGGCGACTTTGAAGCGTTGCGCAAGGCCTTCCGGCAGATGCTGGTCCTGGCGCGCCGGCGCGCGGAGGATTTCGAGTGGCGAATTCATGTGCTGATCACGCAGGCGCTCGGCCGCCTGTTCAAGGCCCGGCATCTGCTGAGCGCGCCGCCGGTGGACATGCCCAAGCCGCTGGCCCGGGCCATCGCGCTGGTGATGGCGGACCCCGCGCGCGACTGGCGCGTGCCGGAACTGGCCGACGCCGCCGGCTCGAGCCGCTCCGGCCTGCAGCGCCTGTTCCGCGAGTTTCAAAAGGAGAGCATCCACGAGTTTTTGCAGCGGACGCGGCTGGACCAGGCCCGGCAACTGCTCTGCGACGAGCGGCGTTCGATCAAGGAGGTCTCCGCCAAACTGAACTTCTCGAGCGAATTCTATTTCAGCCGCTTTTTCCGGAAGCGGACCGGCATGAGCCCGCGCCAGTTCCGCGAAAGCATTCAGGACTAGTTCGCTCCCAGCCCAAACTTCTTCGTTTCGCCCCCGTCACCCGGAAACCATAAAGGGAAGGCCCTGACGCCGGGACTTCGCCCTCGAGTGATTTGCCGGGCCGGCTTCGCCGCCTCCGCTCAAATACCGCGCGGGAGAAAGTAACCGAGGATTCGCGCGGGGTTTCGCACACAGATCTGCACATGGTCCAGCGCCCGGACCGCTGCGCCGGGGTACAACTCCTCCCCTTCCACGAAATAAGCTGCGATCGTGTCGAACGGGATCAGACGCCGGTCAGCACGCAGCCGATGAACGGTTTCAAAAACCGCGCAATCCAGCTTCCGGTTGCCGAAGAACCTGCCCGTGTTTTGAGGCAGGGCTACCCCCGCGCGGTCGCACGTCTCCTTCAGGTGGCGATACGCCTCGCGCACGAATTCCAAATCGTGCCGGTCCGCCAGGTGAAGACAGTGACCGAGGTCCACCGCCGCCCCGACGACGCCGGGTTTGGTGATGCCCCGCTGCCGCGCCCACTCGCGGGCGCGGTTTGCATCTCCGGCCCAGAAATAGATGCCGTGTCCGAGCCAGTCGTATGCGTTGGCACTGGGCTTGAGGTCCTGCCGGCCGGCCGCCACTTTCCGGGCCAGGCTTTCTTCGCAGCCATGGTAGCCCAGGACGATCGGTCGCGGGAGCATGGTGGAGAATCAGGCGTGACGGGATTTGCCGGCTGAACGAGGAAGCCGTTGGGGCCGCTTTTCCACCGCGTTGAGCACCCCCACCTGACGGAGGAATTCGAGCCGCTTCCGGGACGACGCGGCAATGGCCCGCGCCGCCTTCCGCATCTCAGCCACTTCGGCTGCGATCTGCTCCGGCACCGGGCGTGAGGTCGCTGTCAGGTTCATCATGCAGGAACTTAACCGCCGCCCGAAATCGCCGCAAGGCTTTTGGCGATTGTTCTGGCGGTTCTTCGGCGGTTGGTTTCTCCAATGACAGCCTCGCCGGGCTTTGGGCTTGCCCTCGCCTCAACCCATCCCGTTTGCGGGAGACGCGCACTGATGGCGGACGGTTTTCACAAAACATTAGGCCGGTTTGTCCATGTCCCTTTGGCCCGGTTCGGGAGAAGTTTAACGTGTGTCCGGAAACCGTGAATCGTGGGCCGTTCCGCCGCCGGAGCGAAGGGAAAGGCGGGCTCGGAAATGGGCGGCCCGCCCGGTTCCGGAGGTTGAATGAACACCGGTCTGCACCTGCCAGTTGATCAAAGCGCTGGTCCGTCGCCGGGGGCCGTTGCTGCCGGAGTCCCGGCTTGGGAACCGGCCGGCGGGCCTGTCGCGGCGGGGCCGCCTTTGCCTGAAATCCGGCCGATTGTGTTGCGGCAGCCGGGGCGAATCGCTTTTGGAAGCGGCTCGAGTCTCGAGCTGGGGGCGGAGCTGTCGGCCCGCGGGCTGCGGCGGATTCTGGTCGTGCTGGACCCGGGGGCGCGCGAGGCCTGCCTGCCGGTGATTGAGCGGTGGCGGGACGCCGGGATGGAGGCCGTCCTTTATGAGGGCATTGACCGGGAACCGACCGTGGGGATGTTCGAGGCGTGCCTCCAGCGGGCGCGGGCGGTTGCGCCGGACGGCGTGGTGGGCCTCGGCGGGGGCAGCGCGATGGACGTGGCCAAGCTGGCGGCCGCACTCTGGGACAGCGGGCAGTCCGTGGCCGAGGTGTTCGGCATCAACGCGCTGGGCTCGCGCAAAACGTTTCTGGCCTGTGTTCCCACCACGGCGGGAACGGGCAGCGAGGTTTCGCCCAATGCCATTCTGCTGGATGAAGGGAGCCGGTTGAAGCAGGGAGTGATCAGCCCGCATCTGGTGCCGGACGTGGCGTGTGTGGACCCGCGGCTGACGGTGTCGGTGCCGCCCGCGACGACGGCGGCCACGGGGCTGGACGCCTTGACGCACTGCATCGAAGCGTATGCCAATCGGTTTGCCCACCCGATGGTGGACCTTTACGCGCTGGAGGGCATCCGCCTGATCTCGAGCGGCCTGCCTGCCGCTCTCGCCAACGGGCGGGACGAGCGGGCCAGAACCTGTCTGGCGTTGGGGAGCCTGTATGGCGGCCTTTGTTTGGGGCCGGTCAACACGGGGGCGGTGCACGCGCTGGCCTATCCGTTGGCCAGCCGGTTCGGGGTGGCCCATGGGGTGTCCAACGCCCTGTTGCTGGCGCCGGTGTTGCGTTTCAACCTCCCGTGGGCCGTCGAGCGGTATGCCGCCGTGGCGCGGGCGCTGGGGGTTCCGCCGGGAGGCTCGCCGGCGGCCATGGCGGAAAAGGGATTCCGCCGTCTGGAGGAGCTGCTGAGCCAATGTCCCCTCCCCCGCCGGTTGTCGGCGCTGGGGGTGCCGCGCGCGGCGCTGCCGGAGCTGGCGGCGGCGGCCGTGACGGTCACGCGGCTGCTGAAAAACAACCCCCGTCCGGTTTCGGAGCCGGACGCACTGGAGATTTACCATGCGGCGTGGTGAGGCAGCGCGAGGCGGACCGCGCGAACACCGCGGGGTCATTGTGCCGATGGTGACCCCCGTGACCGCCGAGGGCACGCTGGATGAGGCGGCGGCGGGGCGAATTTTGGATTACCTGGCCGCCGGCGGCGTGCATGGCGTGTTCCTGTTTGGCACGACGGGCGAAGGTCCCAACATCCCCAGGACGGTGCGCGACGGCCTGGTGCGGCTGGTCCTCGAGCGGGTGGACGGGCGGCTGCTGGTTTACGCGGGGATCAGCTCGGACAGCCTGCCGGAGTCGGTGACGGCGGGAAACGAATATCTGCGGCTGGGGGTGGACGCGGTGGTGGCGCATGTGCCGGGGCATTTCGAGAAGAACCCGCAGGCGGCGCTGAGTTTTTATGCGGACCTTTCCCACCAGTTGGAGGGGGGATTGATTCTCTACAACATGCCGCTGACGACCAATGTGTCGCTGCCGATCGAGTTGTGCAAAACCACCGCCGCCCGGCCGCGGGTCATCGGGATCAAGGACTCGGAAAACGACCTGGGGCGGATGGTCGAGCTGCTGCGGGAACTGGGCGGGAAGCAGGGTTTTTCGGTGTTCATCGGCACCGGCCCGCTCATGGCCAAGGGGCTGCTGCTGGGGGCCGAGGGGATTGTTCCCAGCGTTGGGAACCTGGTGCCGGCCTTGTGCCGGAAGATGTATGATTGCGCGGTGGGCGGCCAGGCGGCCGAGGCGGAGAAGCTGCACGCGGAGATCATGGGCATCGCCGGCCTGTACCAGCAGGGGCGCACGCTCGAGGAATCGCTGGCGGCATTGAAGGCGGCGATGTCCTGGCTCGGCCTGTGTCAGGCCTACACCTTGCCGCCGCTGCGGCCGTTACCCTCATTTGAGTCGCTGGTTTTGCGTGACAAAATGGCCGCGAGCGGCTTTCCTGTCCGGGACCGGACTCCGGCTGAACCGGGAGCGAGCAACCGGCCGGGACCGGAACGGCGCGGCTGGGAGGCGGCGCCGGCCTTGCCGTCCAGCCCCCAGCAAGCCTGACCCTTTGGGTTTCTTCCCCCGCGCCGGCAGCAGGGCCGCGCCCGGGTTGCCGCCCGGCCCTTTCGGTGCTTCCGGAGGCGCACTTCCATGATTGCTGTTATTGCTGACGATTTAAGTGGAGCCACGGAACTGGCTGGCGTGGGCTGGCGTTTCGGGCTCGAGGCCGAAATTCTGCACTGGACGGAGCCCGTTTCCGCAGCGCACCTGGTGGTGTACAACACCGATTCCCGGTTGAGCCAGGTCCGCGCGGCGGCGCGCTGCGCGGGCCGGGTGGCGCTCAAGCTTCGCCGGGCGAAGGCGGCATGGGTTTACAAGAAGGTGGACTCGGTGTTGCGCGGGAACGTGGTGGCGGAAATCGAGGCCATTTGCTTTCGTTTGAAGCCGCGGGGCTGTTTGCTGGCGCCGGCCAATCCGCAGGCCGGGCGCACGATTCGTCAGGGCAGGTATTTCATCCATGGAGTGCCCCTCCACCAAACCGATTTTTGCCGCGACCCGGCGCATCCGCGGCGTTCGTGCAAGGTCAGCCAGCTTTTGGACCCGGCGGGGGAGCGCACCATTCGTCTTTTGGAGCCGGGGGTGCGGGAGCTGCCGCCTGGCCTCAGCGTGGGGCAGGCGACGACCATCGCGGACTTGCGCCACTGGGCCAGGCAGGTGACTCCCGAAATCCTCCCCGCCGGCGGCGCCGAGTTTTTCCGGGCAATCCTCCAGGCGCGGGGATTGGCGCCGCGGAAACTCGATTCGGCAGGTTCGCTGAAGACCCGCCGCACGCTTTTCGTGTGCGGCAGTACGTCCGACCGGTCCATGGAATTCATGGAGGGCTGTCGTAAGAGGAGTTGGCCCGTGTTTCTGATGTCACCGGAGGTCATTGCCGGCGCCGCTCCCCCCGCGGTTCAACGCGAATGGGTCCGGACCGTCTGCGCTGCCATGGGGCGGCATCGGCAGGTCGTGGTCGGCATCGGCCGGCCGGTTCTCCCGTGCCAGCGGGTGGGGTGCCGCCGGTTGGGGAGCCTACTGGTTGAGGCAGCGCAAGCGGCGCTGTCGAAGCAGGCGCCGGAGCGGGTCTGCGTCGAGGGAGGGGCGACGGCGGTGTTGCTGCTCGAGCGGTTGGGGATCACCCGGCTGCGGGTCGAGCACGACTTCGCCATGGGCGTGACGGCGGTGCGGGCGGCCGACGGGGCCGGTCCGCAAATTGTGGTCAAGCCGGGGAGTTACGAGTGGCCGGCGGGCCTGCTGGAATAGGGCGGTTGGGTGAACGCCGGGCGAACCAAAGACTGGCCAGGTATCCGACGATCAGCAGGATCAGGTGATTGAGAATGCCGATCAGAAACGGGTGCAGGCGATAGTTGAACGGACCGAGATCAAGCAGCACGGAATCCAGCGCCGGCATCTGGACCGATGTCAGGGTCGCCCAGGCGGTGAACAGGACGCAGGCGGCAATGCCCACGATGGCCCCCGGGCCGTTGGCGCGCCGGGTGAGGGCGCCCAAGGCGAAGAGGCCGAGCATGCCGGCCGTGGCAATCGAGAACAACTGGACCCCCAGCTCGAGGGCGGTGCCGATGCCAATCCAGAGCTGGGAGAACAGGATGGCCAGGACGCCCAGAACGGCGACGACGGCGCGGCCGGCCCAGAGACGCTGCCGGTCAGTCGCCCCGGGGCGCAGCCGCCCGAAATAATCCTCGACAATCACGGTGGCCATGCTGTTGAGGTCGGAATCCAGGCTGGACATGGCGGCGGCAAGCAGGGCGGCGATCACCAGGCCGATCATTCCCACGGGGAGCTGGGTTTTGATGAAATACGGGACGATGTTGTCCTTGACGCGGGCCACCTCGGGCGGGAGCGCCTGGCCCGTCACCTGAAAGAAGCCCCAGAGGCAGGCGCCCAGCAGAAAGAACAACAGCCAGATGGGCAGGCAGGAGAGGGCGCCGACGAAGGCGCTCATCCGGGCCTCGCGGTCGGTGGCGGCCACCAGATATTTCTGCACGATGTGCTGATCCAGGGCATAACGCTGGATCGCCCAGATCGCGCCGCCCACCAGCAGAAACCATCCGTTCATTTCCTCGAGGCTGAAGGACCACTGACCCAGCCCGAACTTTCCGCCCTCCCACGCCGCGGTCAGGACCGCCTCCGTTCCGGCAGGCGGCCGGAACAGGGCGATGCCCAGGCACACCAGCGCGCCGGCGGCCAGGAGCACGCCTTGCAACACATCGGCATACACCACCGCCGCAATCCCGCCGGCCACGGTCATCACCACGGTGACCAGGCCCACCACGAGAATCACCCACCAGACGTCGAACCCGCTGAGGTAGGACACCGGCACCGCCAGAAAGTAGAGGGTGGCGCTCATGTCCACCACCCGGCTTACGATGAAGGCCGCGGCGCCATAGGCCCGGGCGCCATAGTTGAACCGCCGCTCGAGGTAGTCGTAGATGCTCATCCGCACGGTGCGGCGGTAGAAGCCGACGATGTGGCGCGCGACAAAGAGCATGACGACCGGCAACATGAGGAAGGAGGGCAGGTTCCACATGTCGCGGGCGAACACGTTGCCGGGGTGGCCGATGAAACTGGTGCTGCTGATCATGGTCCCCACGATGGCGAAGATCACCACCCAGCCGGGCACCTTCCGGCCGGCGAGGAAATAATCCTCGGCGGTTTTTTGATGCCGGGAGAAGTAGATGCCAATGCCGAAGACGGCCGCCAGGTAAAGCAAAACGATGCCGGTATCCAGCGGGGTCATGGGCATTCGACCCCGTGGATTGCCACGCGCCGAAGCCCGAGGGCCGTCGCACGCTCCTGCAGCGCCGGTGTCACGGCGGCATGGTGCGGCGAGGCCGGGCGCGGCGCAAACCGAAAAGGGCCGGTGAGCGAAAAGTGCATCTCCCGGGCGTTCTTTGGGAATGAAAATGAGGGGTGAGCGGGAGGGAAGTTCAACCTCCCGGCTGCCCCGGAATTGCGCAATGCCATTTATTTACAGCGGTTTGCCGCACCCAAAGCGGACCCGCGCCAGCGCGAATCCGCCGGGGCGGCCCAAAGTGCCGCCGGACGGTTGGAACGCTAAAAAGGGCATGTCATTTTTCCCAAAAAGGCATGTCTCCCGGCCCGAAGTTGTGGCAGGTTAAGAGTGTAATTAGCACACCAGTCACATGCGCGCGGAAAACCGCAAAAGGTGTTGTGGAAAAGTGTCAGGCGGTGCGAACCAGCCGCCCGGCGGACAGGGGGCTATGGAGCGCCCCGGTTGCGTCCTGCCGGCCCTTTTGGCCTCCGCGCGGTCCCCAAGGTTGAATGCTTAACGTCCGAAACATGAACCCCACCATCACTACCTGCACCCCCAGCGCCAGCCGGCAGAGGCGGGCGGCCTTCACGCTGATTGAACTGCTGGTGGTCATTGCGATCATCGCCATTCTGGCTTCGATGCTGCTGCCGGCGCTGGCGCGGGCCAAGGGCCGCGCGCTGGCGGTGGCCTGCATGAACAACACGCGCCAGGTCATGCTGGGGTGGCAATTGTACGTCAGCGACCACGAGGACAAGCTGGTCCCCAACGCGAAACCGGTCGAGGGCGGCATGGACTGGACGGCCAACCCGGACAATACGAACACGGCGAAGCTGCTGGACCCGGCGCAATCGGTGATGGCGGGCTACGTCAAATCGGTGGCGGTGTGGAAATGCCCGGCGGACAAATATCAATCCGGCGCCAATCCCGGGCCGCGCGTGCGCAGCCTGGCGATGAACGCGGCGCTGGGGGGCGCCCCGCGCATTGATAACAAGATTCCCGATCGGGAGTATTTTGCCGCGCGGAAAATGTCCGACCTGGTCCGGCCCGGCCCGGCGCTGATCTGGGTGACGCTGGACGAGCACCCCGACAGCATCAACGACTCGGTCTTTCACCTGATTGAAGGGTTGCTGCCGACGATGGCGGCCTATCGCGACCTGCCCGCCAGTTATCATTACGGCGGCGGGGCCAATTTCTCCTTCGGGGACGGCCACTCCGAAATCAAGAAATGGAAGGACGACCGGACGAAGCTGCCGGTCAAGATGCAGTTCAAGTGGTGGGCGCCCTCGGGGGATTACGCGGTTCGCAGCAGCGTGGATTACATCTGGATGAACGACGGCTGCCCGTATCGGTAGCCGCCGGTCTCCGCGCGCGCGAATCGGCGCCCGTCCCGCAGCCGCTGGCGGCTGCGGGCCAAGCCATTTTACAGAATGCAGAAATAACCACGAAAACGTCTCAAACCTATGAAAAAGACATCCGCTCCCGAGCCGTGCGGCTCGATGGTCCACCCGGTCCCGCAGGCCGGGCTCTTCACCCGAACGCTTCCCTGGGCCGCCGGGCTCCTGCTGCTGGGGCTGGCCGCGCCCTTGGCCAGCGGCCAAACGGTCAACTTCCGCGCGCCGCGCGTGCGGGTGACGGTGCCCCTCAACTCGACCAACACGACGGTCATCACCAATTGGGTGGATGTGGCGGACCTCGGGGGCGTGCCGGTG
>JARKQH010000165.1 GCA_029974925.1 Verrucomicrobiota bacterium | reverse complement strand
ACCATGGCCAGGCACACCGAAAACGCCACCTGGGAGAGCGTCAGCGGCCAGGGATTGTCAACCAGGTTCATGCCGAGCAGCCCCCCGACGATCGCGGGGATCAACCCCAGCGCGCTCAGGACGGCCAGCACCCGCATCACCCGGTTCATTTCGAACGAAACGACATTCAGGTGCAGGTCTATCAGCGACAAAACGCCTTCGCGCAGATTGCTCGCGGTTTCATACAGGTAATCGGCGCTGTCCGCCAGCTCGCGCAGAAACGCCAGTTCGGCCGACCCGCTGCGCGGCAGGCGCACTTTGCCCTCCGCCAGCTCCTTGAGGACGCCGCGCAGCCGCCACAAATCGGTTTGCGCGGCAGACAGCTCCTTCTTGAGCCGGAAGGTGCGTTCAAAAAATTGCGGCCGGCTCTCCCGCACGGGCAGGTCCTCCAGCTCGGAAAGCTCCCGCTCGAAACGGGCCACCAGCGTTTCATTGGTGTCGAGAACCGCCTGGAGGAATCGGCACGTGATCCGGACCGGAAACGGCAGGCCGCCGAGCTGGCTGCCCTCGGCTCGGGCCGCCTGCTCCATCAGGCTGGCGGGACGGCGGCAGAAGGTGACCACACTCCGTTCGCTGGCCAGCAACAGCAAACCGTTGCGGGTCACGGTGCCCCCAGAGCCGGGCTCCGGGACCCAGACAAACAGGGAGAAGTGGCGTCCGGTCATCTCGGCGTGGGGATACCCGGTTGCCAGGAGATGTTTGGAAATGAAATCCTTGGGAATTCCGGTAACCTCCGCCACCGCCGCGAGGTTGTCGGCTCCCACATTGGCCAGGCTGAACCACTGCTCACCCGGGTCCCGAGCCCACCGCACGAATTCCTCCCAGCTCGCCGGCCGGGGTTCCGTATTCGCTCCGCCTGGCAACAGCTTGATTTGCATGGGCGCCGCCGCAGCCTGCACCGCGGCCGTTTCCTCGCCGCGCGTCATCACGCTCCCCGCGCGCGCCCCCAGAGCGATGACCCGGGCCAGGCGCAAAAGGCGCAGCACCGGACTCGAACGCAATAGCCCGGACGCACCGGGGATAAGCGTGAGCAGCGGGATGACAATCGTGGCCGCGTCCACCAAGCGCCAGGGATTCAATACAAATCGGCGTTTCGACGGCGCTTCGACCGCCCCCATCCCGTACTCAACCGCAAACAGCAGGATGATCAGCCATTGGCCAGCCTCCAACAGCTCATTGGTCCGGGAGGAGACGTTAAACAGCAGCGGGATCAATGTCAGCGCCGCCGCCACAATCGCCAGAAAGCCCAGGAACACCTCGCCCAAAAGCCATCGCAACGCCGGGTTCCAGCTTCCCCGCGCATCCCATTTGTCAACTTGTGCACTCACGGCGCCGATTCAATACAAGCCGGGCTGGCGGTTCCACAAAAAAGCAGCGGGGGGCAATAACCAGGGCGGGCGGCCAGGGTGTCGGAAATCCAGGGGTTGATTCGACGGAACCTCCACAGCCGTGGCGTACGCAGCCCCAAGCGGTTCAACCTTGAAGACCGGCGTTCGCCGATAAAGAATCACCCCTTGACACCGGCGTTCGAATCCCCGCAAGATGCTCTCATGATTGGTGTGCCCGAAAACCAATTTTCCCTCACTCGTGCAGCGCCTGGGAATGGAGCACCCCTCAAAAAGCAGACCTTTATCCATTCAATAATTCCATGAAAGCCAGTCTTCGTTCCTTCATTCTCGCCGCCATCGTTCTGTCGGTTGCGGCCGCAAACGCCGCCCAGACGCTTCGCTTCCAACCTCACCCGGGGTTTGGTTTCCGGGGCGACGGGAGCATCCAGCCCGGCGACTACTACTGGCTGACCGCGACGACAGGCACCGGGACGGGGGACAACCTTCAGCGCGGCATGGCGTACAATCCGCTGAACAATCACTTGTACATTCCGCACCGGACCAATTCCGTCTCGGTGCCCGAGGGCATTCACATTCTGGATGCGGACACTGGCCAGGAGATTTACCCGGGCCTTGACCTGAGCGGAATCACCAACGGTGGCACAATTTCCATGGTGAAAATCGGGGTGGCGGAGGATGGGGTCATCTATGCCATGAATTTTGGGAGCTGGCCGGGCACGCGCGCCACAGTGTACCGGTGGAGCGACGAGAGCGCGGTCGCAACCATTGCCTTTGCGGGGAACCCGGCGCCGACGACGAGCAGCCAATGGGGTTACACCTTCGACGTGCGGGGCAAAGGAACCAACACGCAAATTCTGTTGACCACCAGCTCGACCAGCGCCTCGGCGGGCACCGTCGCATCGCTGCTGACCACCGCTGACGGCACCAACTTCACCGCCCGCCAGTTGAACACTGATGCTCCGCCGGGCAGCATCGGGTATTTTGGGGCCGCGGCCTTTGGCCCCGGCAATACCTTTTGGGCCAAGTCGCTCAACAATCCCCTCCAATACTTCAGTTTTGACACCAACAGCGGCACCGCCACGACCTTGCGCCTTTATGAGTTGAACGAGTTTCCCGCCACCATCGGCCCGTTCGGCCTGCAACTCCAAAGCAACTGGCTGGCCGGCGTGGATGTCAGCACGCCGGACAGTGTCATGCTGTTCAGCTTCACCAACACGACCGGAGAGCTCACCTACCTCAGCAAGACCAACACTCCCACGGACAATTTGAACCGCTACGCCATGGGCTCGGTCATCTTCCGCCGCGCGGGCACCACCAACGTCGTCTATGTCCTCAACTGCAACAATGGCATCCTCGCGCTCGACGTGGTGCCCGAGCCCGCCCCGGCTGAACCGCCTTACATCAGCGGCCCGGTGTTGCGTTACGGGCCCGAAGGGTCGGACATCACCTTTTCGGCGTTTGTCCTGGGCAGCGAGCCCCTGAGCCTGCAGTGGCAGGTCAGCCACAGCATCTCAAACACCGCCTTCGAGAACATTCCCTGGGGCACCGGTCGGACGCTGACGCTGACCAACGTCAGCGTGTGGGATGAGGGACTCTACCGTCTGACGGCGAGCAATCCCTTGGGGCAGGCCACGAGTGTGGAGGTGCAATTGCTGGTGATGCCGAAGGCGGCGGGGGTTTTGGAACCCCTCTGGTCGCTGGCGCCGGGCAGCCGGCCTTACATTACCGCCGACGCCTCCAGCACGCCTTTCCAGCGCAGCATCGCCTACAACGCCCTGTCCAATCAGGTGCTGATTGTCTCCCGCACCAACGCCAATCTCATTGCCGGTCTGACCATCAACGTGCTGGATGGCACCACCGGCGCCCACCTCTACCGGCTCAACACCAATGGTCTGCCCAGCGGCGCGGCGGCCGGCAGCATCAGTCTGCTCTGCATCGCGGTGGCGGACGACGGGGCGGTTTATGCCGCCAACGAGGTCAACGCCGCGGCGCCGGATGGCAACGGGGCCTACCGGCTTTACCGCTGGGCCGATACCGACCCCAACACGCTGCCGGAACTCATTTACAGCGGCCAGCCCGCGGGAGAAAGCAGCCGCTGGGGCGACACGCTGGCCATCCGCGGCTCGGGAACGAACACCGAGATTCTGATTGATGGCATTGCGGGGAGCAGTCCCTACGGCGGCACTTGGGCGGCCATCCTGGTGCCCAGCAACGGGGTCATGAACACCTGGATTTCCAAGTCGAATGGTTTTATGCAGGTCGCCACTTACTCGAGCGGCCTGGGCCGCAGTCTGCAGTTTGGACAAGGCAACACCTACTGGCAGAAACGCAAAGGCGGCCCGCTTATGCATTGCGCCTACGACCTCGAATACCGCTACTCCACCGAGCTGGCCAGCTACGCGGCTTTCTCGACCAACCTCGGTGCGGTCACCCTCGATTTTTCACGCAACCTTCTGGCGGGAATTGACTACGCCACCATCCAGCAGCCCGCCAACGCCGTCGTCCTGCCCGACATGCTGGTGGTGTATGACATCGCCAACCTGGCCAATCCGAGGTTGATCGGGCGGTTCCCCATGCCGGCGGGGCAAACCGCCGCCCGGGCCAATGCCAACTTCATCAGCCAGGTGGTTTTTGGCCGCGACCGGCTTTATGTGGTGGAAGGCAACAATGGGGTCCTGGCCCTGGCCATTCCCGATCCGACGCTGGCGTTGACCCGCTCGGGTTCCGCTTCCATGCTGAACTGGACCAACGCGGACAAGGGATTCGTGTTGGAATGGAGCGACTCCCTCACAGGCACTTGGACCGCAGTGTCCCAGCCGGTGACGGTGGATGGGAATCGCTTTTCAGTAACTGAAACCGCCACCGCAGAACGCCGGTTTTACCGCCTGCGCAAACCGTAGCCGGGATGCCGGGCAAAGGCTGCCACGGGGCTTTCCATGCCTCCCTTATCCTCCGGCCACCGGCTCGGAGCGGACCATTCGAGCGCCCTCATGGCAGGAAGTTCTCGAAGCCGCTCTTGGTGGAGAACGCCCTTTGCCCGGTGGACGCCAGCCGATCGAGCTTTGTCCTCCTCTGGGCTCGGTTGGGTGCGACGGTCGCTCGCAAAGCGCGCCGTAACGGAGCATCCCGGGAAAAGCAAATTCTTATCAATTTGAAGGCAAACCGCGGCTTCGGCGTCTGCTTCTAAACATGAAATCACTTTGGTCAGTGGGTGTCTTGGCGGCGGCTTTCCTGTCCTCCAACGGCGTTGGCGCCGCCCAGCCCAAAGTCGAAAACCGGACGCCGGAACCCGGTGAGATTGGCTACCTGCCTCCCCACGGCGAACCGGCGCAGTTCAATCCCCCTTCGCTGGCGTGGCTGCACGAAAAACCGGCGCAGACGTACACAGTCGAGTGGTCGCGCCACGCTGATTTTTCCCAGGCCGTCACGATTACCAACCTTCCCTTCAACTGTTACACGCACCCTGTTCCGCTGGAACCGGGGGAATACTATTGGCGTTACCGGTTTGTTACGGCGCGGGGCGAGATTTCAACCTGGAGCCAGACCCGCCGCTTCATTCTGGATGGCAACGCCATCGTCTTTCCGATGCCGTCCCGCGAAGAGCGTCGCGCTCGCGTGCCGGCCTCGCACCCGCGGCTCTTTGTCCGCCCGGAGGAATTGCCGCGGCTGCGGGCCGCGGCGGCGCAGGCGCAACGCCAGGAGTTCGACCGGTTGCGTGCCCAGGCGGACCGGTTGTTGGGCCAACCACTGGTCCCCGAGCCCACCGAGCGCGGCACCGCCACGATAAAAACCAACCTCACTCTGCTCCAGAACTGGTGGGCGAACCGTGTTCAAACTCTCCGCGCCTGTGAGGAGGCCGAGACCGTCGCCTTCGTCTATTTGATTACCGGCGAACGAAAGTATGGAGAGGAAGCCCGCCGGCGCATCCTCGACCTCGCCGCCTGGAACCCCGATGGCGAAACCAACTTTCGCTGGAATTGCGAGGCGGCCAAACCGTTGCTGCACCGCCTTTCGCGCGCCTACGACTGGGCCTGGGCCGCCCTGACTGAATCGGACCGGGCCCGCGTTCAGGCCGCCGTCCAGCGCCGGGTCCGCGATGCCTGGGAGAGCGGCGAGGTCGGCCGGGGGGTCGGCCACATCAACCGCCCCCTCAACAGCCATGGAAACCGCACGTGGCATAAGATTGGTGAAAGCGGCATCGTGTTTCTCGGAGAAATCCCCGAGGCCGACCTGTGGCTGGATTACGCCTTGAACAAGTTTTACGCCTGTTACCCGGTGTGGTCGGACGCAGACGGCGGCTGGCATGAGGGGCTTTCCTACTGGGGCGGCTACATGTCCAAAGCCGTGTGGTGGCTGCAGGCCGCCAAAACGGCCCTGAATGTGGATGGATTCAAGAAGCCCTTTTTCAGCCATGTCGGCGATTTCGCCCTTTACATGGCGCCGCCAGGCGCCGGTTCCATGGGCTTTGGCGACCTGTCCGGTCGGACGCCGCCGGCGAGTTGGGGCGGCCACCTCGAGTTTTTCGAGCGCAACGCCGCCGGCCTGCCGGGCAGCAACGCGCGCTATTGGCGGTGGTGGGGGGAGCAATGGAAACTCGAACCGCAGGACGGCATCCTTGGTTTTCTCTACCGGGCCAACCTGCCCGCCCTGCCGCAGCCACAGGCCCCCGCGGACCTGCCGGCATCGAAAATTTTTCACGGCATCGGCGTGGCAAGCCTCCACACCACGCTGCTTAGCGCGAAGGAAGACGTGCACTTTTTGTTCAAGTCCAGCCCCTTCGGTTCACTGAGCCACGGCCACAACGCCCAGAACGGCTTTCAGCTCACGGCGTATGGCGAAACCCTGCTGCCCGCCTGCGTTTATCGCGACTACCACGGCTCGCAGTTCCACCTCAAATGGGTGCACCAAACCGTTTCCCAAAATGCCTTGCTCATTGATGGCAAAGGCCAGATTCCGCACAGCGGCGAAGCCCAGGGAAGAATCGCCGCTTATGAGCTTCATCCCCGCTGGGACTACGTTTGCGGCGACGCGACCCGCGCCTACGGCGGACGGGTCGAGCAGGCGCTGCGCCATGTCGTCTTTGTCAAACCGGATATGATCGTTTTGTGCGACGAAGTCACGGCGGGTTCACCCGTCACCTGCCAGTTGATGCTTCACGGTCTGAGCCCCTTCGAGTTGGATGCGCCCCGCCAGCGGCTCCAGCTCCAGCGGCCGAAAGCAGGGGTCCTGGTCCAATATCTCGCCCCGGAGGCCCTGACATTCAAACAGTGGGATGGTTTCACTCCCAAACCCATGCGCGGGGACTTCCCCAACCATTGGCATGTGGAGGCCGCGACACCGAAGCCGGACCGTTCGCTCGCCCTGCTTACGGTGCTCGCTCCATATCGCGGCGCCAACCCGCCCGCGCTCAAGGCACAGCGCCTCGAAACGACCAGCGCGGTGGGCGTGCAGGCGACGGTGGGCGGCATGAAGGTGCTGGTCGCCTTCCGCAAGGCTGGCGTGTCCGGTCCCGCCAAATTGCAAGGCATCGAGTTCGATCACCCGGTTCTTGTTCAAGGACCCTGAACAGCACGCATCCGAGCCGCTCCTTGCCGGATCCCCGCGCCCGCGCCTTGCGCGGCCTCGCATTTAACTCTGGCGACAGACTTTTCGCTTGTGCATGTTCAGGCCATGCAACTGATGTTCCCAAGGATCAGGAGGGGGCAATGAAGATCGTCCCGCTGATCCGACCGTTGATCTGTCTGCTGCTGTTGTTGCTGGGAATTCTCCCGGCGGCGGACGCGTTCCCGGCTCAGCCCGAAGCCCGTCATCTTGACTGCGTGGCCGCCATGCTCCACCAACGGGCTCTCATCCTCAACAAGCCCCTGGCTGACCAGGAAAAGGCGGCCACCGCCGCATGGCATCTTATCAACGAGGAGTTTCCCATTCAGTGGGACTGGCTGCTGCAGGACGGCGGTCCGGCCTTCCGCCGTTGGTTCGCCACCCAGGACCCGGCGGCGCTGGAAGCAAAGCTCGTCCAAACCGCCCTTGCCGGACTTCGGGAGGGGGGCCAGGCCTGGGCCCAAGAACTCGAGTCGCTCCTCCAGCAGCCCGGCCCCAGCGATAACGGCCGCCTGCTTCACCTGTACTTTCGTGTGTGCGAGCACCGAAGACGGGAACGGCTCCGCACAGTGCTGGCCGAGGCGCCCCGCATCCTGTTCACCAAACGCCGCACCATCAGGCCTTCTTTTTTCGCCTACACTGAAGGTCAATCCGACGCCCAAAGTGAACGGCATTTCCTCCCCGGTTCCCAGTTGTGCCTCCTGCACTTGGAGGACCTTTACGGCCGTGTGGAGACCTTGATTTCGGACCCGACCGGTGCAATTCGCGACCCGGCGGTGTCGTGGGATGCCCGGCGCGTCGTTTTTGCGTGGAAGAAATCCCTCGATGAGGATGATTATCACCTCTATGAGCTGGAGGTGGCCGGCGGCCGAACCCGTCAGCTTACCTTCGGTCGAGGCTTCGCCGATTACGAGCCGGCCTTTCTGCCCAACGGCGACCTCATCTTTGCCTCCACGCGCTGTGTCCAGACGGTGGATTGCTTTTGGACCGAGGTCAGCAATCTCTACACTTGCGATGCCGAGGGCCGCTACTTGCGACGCCTGGGCTTCGACCAGGTTCACACGGTCTATCCACAGGTCCTCGATGATGGCCGCGTGGTTTACACCCGCTGGGATTACAACGACCGCGGCCAGATTTTTCCCCAGCCCCTCTTCCAAATGTATCCCGATGGCACCGCCCAGATGGAATACTACGGCAACAGTTCTTGGTTCCCCACCACCATCGCTCATGCGCGCGGCATTCCCGGCACCGGCAAGGTCTTGGCGATCCTTTGCGGCCATCACACCTCGCAAGCCGGCAAGTTGGCCGTCATTGACCCCCGCTTGGGCAGACAGGAAAACACCGGCGTGCAGTTGGTGGCCCCTCTTCGCCCCACCCTGGCAGAGCGGATTGATGCCTACGGCCAGGACGGCGAACTGTGGCAATATCCCTATCCCTTGAATGAGCGCGAGTGTCTCGTGACCTATGCGCCCTTGGGTTGGGACCGCCCCGAGCGGCGCCGGGGCGATGCCGGTTTTGCCATCTACTGGATGGACTTCGACGGCCGGCGCGAACTGCTCGCTTGCGACCCCAAACTCCCCTCCAGCCAGCCGGTACCCCTGGTTCCCCGCCGCAAACCGCCGGTCGTCCCCAGCCGCGTGGATTACCGCCAAACCACCGGGGTGTTTCAATTGGACGACATTTATGCCGGACCCGGGCTGGCGGGCGTGCCGCGCGGCACAATCAAGAAGCTCCGCGTCGTGGCCCTGGAGTTTCGCCCGGCGGGCATTGGCCAGAACGGCAGCGCGGGGCCGGGCGGCGGGGCGCTTATCAGCACCCCGGTTTCGATTGGCAACGGCGCGTGGGATGTAAAAACCGTTCTGGGCGAAGCGCGGGTTTACGACGACGGCTCGGCCTGTTTCACCGTGCCGGCCCGGACTCCCGTTTATTTTCAAGCCGTGGATGCGCGGGGGCGCGTCGTGCAAACCATGCGCAGTTGGAGCACCCTGCAGCCGGGTGAGTACCTTGGCTGCGTCGGCTGCCACGACCCCAAAACCGCGGCCCCGCCCCTGGCCCGGCGCACCGCGAGCCAGGCGATGCAGGCCGGACCCCAATCCCTCGAACCGTTTTACGGGCCGCCGCGGGGCTTTAGCTTCCCCAAAGAAATTCAGCCCATCCTCGACCGCCATTGCATTCGCTGCCACAAGGACCGCGCCCCCATCGAACAGTTGGCCAGTGGCCGGACACGGGTGCCCCTTCTGAACCGGCCCCCTTCAGAGCGCGCTCGCGCCAATCCCTCCGGCGAGACCCCGGCCTTCAGCCTCCTCGGTGACACCACGGTGGATGCCATCGCCAGACGTGAATGGAGCGATTCCTACTTGATCCTCACCCAGGCCTTGCCGGACGAGCGAAATGGCCGTGGCCAGGCCTTCCGTGGAAATCCCGCCGGGCGGTGGGTCAACTGGATCAGTTCGCAGTCCGCCCCCGAACCCTTGCCGCCCTATTCCGCCGGCGCGGCCCGCAGCGAGCTGCTGCCCCTGCTGGAAGCCGGACACCAGGGCGTGAGGCTGGCCCGCGACGAACTCGACAAAATTGCGTGCTGGATTGACCTCCTGGTGCCGTTTTGCGGCGATTATGCCGAGGCCAATGCCTGGACGATGGATGAGCTCCAGAAGTTCACGCATTTCCAACTGAAACGCCGCCAAATGGCGGAACTGGAGCAGGAAAACATCCGCCAGTTGCTGGACCGGCGATAAGCCCCGCGGCCGGACTGGCCCCGGTCTGGCGGGCCGGGCTGTGGGGTGCTCTCCTACCCCCGTCGCATGTACTTCGCCCGCTCCGCCGGCCCGAAATGCTCCAGCGCATAGCGCAGCATGGTCCGCGGCATTTGTCCGGCGTGTACATCCAGAAACGCGCGAAGCGTTCCCCGGTCGCGCTTTCCCACCTCGCGCAGCATCCAGCCACACGCTTTGTGCATCAAATCATGCGAGTCTTTGAGCAGCCGCCGGCAAAGCGCGAGCGTCGGCTCAAACCGGCCCTGCCGAATGAAAGCGAAGGTCGCCACCACCGCAATGCGCCGATCCCAGAGCCACCCCGAACCGGCCAGTTCTTGAAGCAGCGCGGCGCTTGGGTCATCCTCGGGTTTCAGAAATGCCCCGACGATGTTCGGAGCGCTCAAATCCACCAAGTCCCAGTTGTTGATGTGCCGCGTGTTTTGGAGATACAGCCGGAACACCAGGCGCCGGGTCCGCTCGTCACCTTCCTCAAAAGCCTTCACCCAGAGCAGCAATGCCGCCAGGCGCATCTCGTGAATCGGAGACCGAACCAGCGTGAGCGCTTCCCGCGGCGGCACATAACCAAACTGCTTCACCACCCCGCGAATCACAGGGACTTTCAGCCCGATGAAAATGTCGCCTTCGCCGTATTGGCCGGGGCCAGTCTTGAAAAAACGCCGCAGAATCGCCGCCTGCGCCGGATTCGCGGCGCAGCGCAGCGCTTCCTCAATCTTCCCGACGGTCGTTGCCACCTTGCTACGACCCGATTTCTTCCTGATTCTCAACTCGCTCATGCAGAATCTTTAATCCGGGACGCGATGTCTCGTCGCTCCCCGTTCCCGCCCTCCCACATTTCTATTTCAGGACTTTGCTCCTTCCTCAATTCCCCCGTTCCGCGTTCTTCTGCGTTTTCTGGGGGCCTGCTCCCCAAAAACCCTCACGCTCCGCCTTCGACCAGGAAACGTCAGCTCTCGCCCCGTCCTGTTCTTGTTCCAGGGATGGGGCAGGACGTGGCTCAAGGTTCAGCTTGGCGACGGGTAATGCCCCTACCCAACATGGGCAGCAGCTCCTCGCACTCGCGAACCCCGTAATTGAAGATTACAAAGCCGCCCGTCCGATGTTTTCGGGTGAGGTTGATTTGTTCGACGGCCCGGTCCGGGCCGAAACGCGAGGAGGAGGCGCTTACGCCAATGCCTGGGTAGCAGGGCGTTTTGCCGGCCCACTCGAGCTGGAGTCGCACCATGTTTTCGAACTGGCGGTTGTTGGGGGTGTAGTCCATGGGACAGACAAAATCCAGATAGCCCCGGTCACACCAGCGTTTCCAGTCCTGGCCCACACTGTCGCGGTCCGAGGGCCAGTTGCGAAAAACCGCGGCGGAGATTTTGATCCCGGGCCGGACCGCCCGGGCCTGCTCGCTCACGGCCCGCACCACCTCCGTGATGTGGCTGCGGCGCCACTCCAGCCATTGCTGTCGCAAGGGGCTCTCCCGCCGGACTGCCGCCGGCCAGGGCTCGAGGTCGGCGCGACAAAAGCGTTGGAAGCGCTCCTTGCAGCCTGCGCAGAAGCAGTGGTCGGCATCCGGATAACGGATGTAGTCAAAATGGATGCCGTCCACTTCGTAGTTGCGTGCGACCTCGACCAGGGAGGCAATCTCCAGCTTCTGATTCTCGGGATGCGACGGGCACAGCCACCGCTCCTCCTTCCCGGCCGAATTGGCCTGCAGCCGGCCCTCGCGCCGCAGGCGTTCCACAAACTCCTTCGGCGCGGCGCTCCCCAGGTTCCAGTTCACCTTCCACACGTGAACTTGCACCCCATGCCGCTTGGCCGCTGCCACGCACTCGCGGATTTGATCGCCGCGTTCCCGCGCCTGGGCGGCCATCGGCAGAAGGGCGCTGTCGTAATACGCCACCCCGCCCCAGAGCATGTTCGGCAAGATGGCGGTGAAGCCATTCTCCGCGAGGCGCCGGATGGCGTCGTCCCAGCTCCTGCCCTGCACGCCAAAGGCGCTGTGACACCAAAACGCGCGAAATTCGCCCGGCAGCGGTGTCTGCGCGCGGCAGAAGGCCTCGACCAATCGCTCCCGCGCCGTTTCGGCCGCCGTCCGGGCCTCGGGGAAGCGGCCCGCCGCAGCCAGGCTCTGCGCGTTTGCTCGCAGCCGGGCGGCATCCTCGAGCGCAGTTTGCACCTCGGGACGCTCTCCGCCCAACCGTCGAATTTCCCGCACGGCCTCCTCATACCTCGTGTAACTCGCGACCTGTCCGACCGCCGCGATGCTCGCCTCCACACTGGGGCGAACGACGTCCGGGGCCAGCCGGGCCGCGATGGCCACCAGCATGCGCTGTTTGTTCAGCCGGTCATCCGGCAGCAGAATGTGGGTCATGACGGCGGCGTTCGTGGACCCGATGACGGCTGCATAGCCGGTGGGCTTTCCAGCCTCATCCACCCACTCCGCCCAGGTCTGGCTCTTCCCGCGCACGGGCGCCAGAGCCCGGAGGTTCCACGACTGCTGTGTCACCACGGTGGGAACGCCCGGCGGCGCGCCCTCCGAAAAACGCAGCGCCGCAAAATGACCTGCCCTCGTTTCCTTCACATGCGGGCCATCCGCGACGTTCAACACGGGCAGCAAGGCCGGCGGGACTGAATAAAAGGCCAGCAGCGGCTTGCCCGATCGGGCATACTCCGCCAACGCCGTCAACGCCGCGTCCGGCAAGGTCGGATTGTAGGGCAGGACGACCAGCTTTGCCTTCTCGAGTTCCCGCCTTCCAACCCCCCGGTCGCTTACCGTGACGCATCCCACTTCCCCGGATTCCAACACCGAAGTCACGGTTGCAACGGTGTTGGCCACGGTCTGCGCCTCCGCCGGCCGCCGCTCGGCCACCGTGTCGCCCTTGACCACAAGCACGTGAGCATCGGCTCCCAGCACCCCGGCCTTCCGAAAATTCCGGAGGAGGAACTCGGTATCCGTGTCGTCTCCGCGCCACGCCGAAATCCGAATGGTCTCGATCCGGTCCCACCCCCCGGGCTGTCCCTCCGGTCGCATGTCGGCCTTGAGCACGCGGATGGTTTGCCAGTCAGTGGAACTGTCGGGATAAAACGCCGCATGATACCACCCGGCTCCGCTCTGGAAGTAGAGGCTGAAATGGGAAACCGGGCCGGCATTGGTGCAGAGAACCTCAAAAACCACGCCGCGGCACGAACTCAAATCGAGTTGAACGGTCCGGTCCCATGATGCCCGTTCGATCTTCGTACCGCCGAAATTGCACGGCAGCCGCAAGGCGGGCTGTCCATCGCGGGCAACCAGCCCCACCGGCAGGCTGCCCGCCATCGGCTTCCACGCCGCCCGGGCCTCCGGCTCTCCTGCGTAACGGACGGGGTCAATGACAACGGGGTCATCCTGCGCCTTGGCCGCCTGCCAGCAGCCGGCCAGCGCGGCCAGCAGGGCACAGGTGAAGCGATGAGTTTTCATAAGAGGCTGAAATGTCAGGGAGTCGAGCTGGTGAGGTTCAGGAGCTGGCCGTTGACGCGCACTCGCACCGGCTGGCCCCGGGCGGACGTAATTCGATATTCCGTCACCCGCCCGTCCTTCCACGCGAGGTCCACGGTAAACCCGCCCCGGGCGCGCAGTCCCTTGACCCATCCTGCGGGCCAGGCCTTGGGCAGCGCGGGCAGCAGAACGACCTCCCCGGCGTGGCTCTGAAGGAGCATCTCGGCAATGCCCGCCGCCCCGCCAAAGTTCCCGTCAATTTGAAAAGGTGGGTGCGTGTCAAAAAGGTTCGGCAGCGTGGACTGGCTGATCAAATCCGTCAGCATCCGGTGCGCGTGCTCCCCGTCCTCGAGCCGCGCCCAAAAATTGACTTTCCAGGCTTTGCTCCATCCGGTGCCGCCATCACCGCGAAGTTCCAACGAGCGCTTGGCGGCCGCCGCCAGCTCGGGCGTTGTCCGCCAGGTGATCTCCCGGCCCGGATGCAGGCCGAACAGGTGGGACACATGGCGATGGTGGGGGTCGGCCTCCTCGAACTCCTCCGGCCACTCCAGCAACTGCCCTTTGGACCCCACCTCGTAGCGCTTCAGACGCCCCAAAGCCGCCTCGAGTTCGGCTCGGAAGCCCCGGTCCCGCTTGAGAAGTTCCGCCGCGGTCAGGGTGTTGCGAAAAAGGTCCCGAATGATCGCCAGGTCCATCGCCGGGCCTGCGCACACGTTGGCTTTGACCTTCCGGCCCGCGTCGTTCACATACACAAACGCGTTTTCCGGCGACGTGCCAACGGGCGTGACCAGCCTCCCCTGATCATCCGGCACCAGCCAGTCCAGGTAGAACTCGCACGCGCCGCGGAGCAGGGGATAGGCCTCGCGCAGGAAGGACCCGTCCATCGTGAACTGGTAGTGCTCGAACAGGTGCTGGCACAGCCACCCGCTGCCCATGGGCCAAAACGAGGTGCCGGCCACGTTGTCCACCGGCTGCGCATCGCGCCACAGCGTGGTGTTGTGGTGCGCCACCCAGCCGCGGCGGCCGTACATGTCTCGCGCCACGCGGCGGCCGTCCACCGCCAGCTCCCGAACCAGCCGCAACAGCGGTTCGGCGCATTCCGGCAAATGCCCCGATTCCGCCAGCCAATAGTTCATTTCGGTGTTGATATTGATCGTGTAGCCGCTGGCCCACGGCGGAATGATCTCCTCGTTCCACATCCCTTGCAGATTCAAGGGCTGGCCGCCGGGACGCGACCCCGAGATCATCAGGTAGCGGGCAAATTGAAAGTAAAGCGCGGCCAGCGCTTGGTCCTGTCCGTTGCCAAAACGCTTGATCCGTTCATCGGTTGGCAGCCGGCTCTGCTCGCTCGGCGGCCCCAGCGAGAGCGATACCCGATCATACAGCGCCCGGTAATCGTCCACATGACGCGCAGCCAGTTGGTCAAAGGCGCGGCGCTCCGCGGCTTTGAGAAAAGACTCGGCCTTCCGGGCGGCAACGGTGGGACCGGCACGACTCGGGCTTTTGTCAAAACCCGCGTAGCTCGAGGCCGCGCTCAGCACCAGCACCGCCTCGTCGGCTCCTTCCACCACCAGCGCATCGGATTCGGCCTGAACCCGTCCGCCTTTCAGACGAATCCCCAACCGGGCGTCAAACCATGTGCCGCGGCCCCCGATGTCCTTCCCATAAAGCACTTGGCCCGCATGGGGACGCCGCCGGCCCTGCTCGTCCCATAACTCGGGATACTTCCACGTATCCCCTTTCTGCTCGACCCACGCCAGAGTGCGGCGGAGCACCAGCCCGGGAACCTGCCCGCCCAGGATCAGGCGCGGTCCCTTCGCCTGCGTCGTTGCCACGGCGTTGGAATGGGGGGACGCAAGCCGGGCCCGGAAACTCAGGGTGCCGGCCTGGGTCGTGCGCAGCCGGACTGCAATGACCCGGTCCGGATGGCTGGCCAGAATTTCTCTCGTGAAAGTTGCCCCGCCCGCCTTGTAACTGATCCGGCAGCGGGCTTCAGACAGGTCCAGCTCCCGCCGGTAATCTGTGGCGGGCCCGGCGTACCGGAAATCCAAATACAGGTCTCCCAAGGGTTGATAACAAGCCCACGAGCGGCCAAGCCATGTCCGCGTAATCAGTTCGTCCGCCTCGGCAAACTGCCTTCGACCCAGGAGATTGGTCACCGTGGTAAACTGGGGCCGCACATTCAAGGGCAGGGTGCGGTAGCCCGGTTCGTCGGAAGTCAGCGTGTTTTCATTGAGCTGCAAGCGCTCCTGCTCAATGCCGCCAAAAATCATCGCGCCGAGATGCCCGTTGCCAACCGGTATGGCCTCGGTCCACCGTGAGGCCGGCTGCCGGTAGAATACCAAGTGTTCCCCGGGATCGGGGACGGCTCCGGTCGGCGGCTCTCCAGCCGCCATTCTGCAGAACCAGAGTGAAATCAGACTCAACTGAAGAAACCTGCGCGCCCGTGTCATGCTTTGGGGATAGGCGTCCGCTGCCGCCGCGTCAAGAATTCAGACAGGAGAGCGGAATAAAAACCTTGCCCTGGCCGCGGGGCGAGGCGACCGCCGGCGAGAAATCACGCCAGCCCACTTCCAACTCGGGACCTTCCGGATTTGCTTGTGGTCGCTCGACTTTGCCGCGTTGCAGTGGCATGATGAAGACGTGGTTTCTGACAAATTAGAGCAGCTCCGCACCGTGCTGCGGGGGTATGGTTCCTGCCTGGTGGCCTACTCGGGCGGGGTGGATTCGGTGTTCCTTGCCTTTGTCGCTCACCAGGTGCTGGGTGACCGCGCATTGGCCGCCATAGCCGACTCTCCCAGCCTGCCGCGGCGGGAGCTGGAGGAGGCGCTCGACCTGGCGCGCAAGTTCCAGTTCCCCGTTCGGGTGGTCTGCACGCGCGAGTTCCAAAACGCCAGCTACCTGGCCAATCCCAACAACCGTTGCTATTTCTGCAAGCACGAGCTTTTCTCGGAATTGCTGCCTCTGGCTCGAGCCGAAGGACTGAAAGTGATTGCCTATGGCGAAAACGCCAGTGACACCGGCGACTACCGTCCCGGCGCCCAGGCCGCAGCCGAGTTCCAAGTCCGCGCCCCCCTCAAAGAAGCCGGTCTGACCAAGGCCGATATTCGCGAACTCTCGGCCCAGCTCGGCTTGCCCACAGCCGACAAGCCGCAAATGGCCTGTCTGAGCTCCCGGGTCCCGTATGGCGAGCCGGTGACACCCGAAAAACTGCGAATGATTGAAGCTGCGGAAAACGTTCTTCGCGACATGGGCTTTTACGATGTGCGGGTCCGCCACCACGAACTCCGGCCCGCCCCGGCGGCCCCGGTTCAAACCGCTCCAATCGTGGGCGTTCCGCCCGTGACGCACCTCGCCCGGATTGAGGTCGGCCCCGCCGAAATGCGCAAATTCCTCGAAAACGGCGCTTCCGTGACCGCCGCCGAGGCGCTCAAGAAAATCGGTTACGCCCACGTTACCCTCGATCTGCTGGGGTATCGCCGCGGCAGCGCCAACGAATTGCTGGTGAAATCAATCACGGCTGACCCCCGCCAAGGCGCGGCGCAGA
Organism: Verrucomicrobiota bacterium; assembly: GCA_029974925.1. GTDB lineage: Bacteria > Verrucomicrobiota > Verrucomicrobiia > Limisphaerales > UBA8199 > JARKQH01. Next base: position 27,606 of record JARKQH010000165.1, on the reverse strand, counting down.
AATGATTCGTCTTGGCGTGGGCCGTCGGGCAGACTGCGGGCCGTTTTATGAGCATGCTTTGTTCTAAAGTGCCTTCCTCCCGTTCCTCAGTGCAGTCGTTCACAGCAAATCGCCGTTCCATTGTATTCGCGCTTTGGCGGCGAATGTCGGCGGCGGTCACGCCGCCAACCTGCGTGGCTCTCGTCCTGTTCGCCTCGGTCTCGTGGAGTTCCGCCGCGGAGGCGCCGTCTCAACAGGAACTGTTGGGTCGAATTGCCAAGGCGCCCCCGCACCCGCGGCTGTTCTGGACCTCGCGTGACGAAGCGGCTGTGCGCGAAAAACTCCACGCCGACCCGCAACTGCAGGCCATTTGGGAGGCCGTCCGCGTGACCGCCGACCGTATGCTCACCGAACCGCCCGTGGTGTATCGGAAAGACGGACGCCGGCTCCTGGGGCGTTCGCGCGAAGCGCTGAGCCGCATGATGCACCTGGGCTTCGCCTGTCGGCTGACAGGCGACGGGCGCTATGCGGAGCGAGCCATGGTTGAGATGCAGGCCATGGCGGCCATGCCCGATTGGAATCCCTCCCATTTTCTCGACACCGCCGAGATGACCCTTGCGATGGCGGTGGGCTACGACTGGCTGTTTGACCGTCTCTCAGCGGAGCGGCGTCAGGCCGCTCGCGAAGCCATCGAGAGCAAGGGCCTGGGCCCCTATCTGAAACCCGGCGCGAGGCACGGTTGGGAACGTGGCGGCAACAACTGGAACCAGGTCTGTCATGCCGGCATGGTGGCGGGGGCGCTGGCGTTGCTCGAGGACAATCCCGAGCGCGCGGCCGAAGTCGTCCGCCGCGCCCTGGCCGGTCTGCCCAACGCGATGAAGGTTTATGATCCGGACGGCACCTATCCGGAAGGGCCGGGCTACTGGAATTACGGCACCTCCTTCAACGTCATGCTGATCCATCTCCTCGAATCCGCGCTCGGATCGGACTTCAATCTTTGCCGTAGCCCCGGTTTCCTCAAGGCGGGCGAATTCATGTTGCACATCATGGGGCCCACCCGCCGAACCTTCAATTTCAGCGACTGCGGCACCGGCACGGGCTTTTCGCCCGCCATGACCTGGTTCGCGGCCCGGACGGCGCGGCCGGATTTGTTGTGGTTTGAAACGGAATTGCTCGGGAAGGAACTTGATGCCATCAAACAGAGCCGGGGCAGAAGGCAAGGCGACCGTTATTTCCCCCTCGTACTCCTGTGGTCCAAGGCAGGCCTCAAGCCGCAGCCGCCCGAAACGCTGAACTGGCTGGGCCGGGGGCAGAATCCAATCGCAGTGTTGCGCACGTCGTGGACGGATGCCGACGCGGTGTACGTGGCCATCAAAGCCGGGACGCCCTCGGCCAGCCATGCGCACATGGACATTGGTTCCTTCGTGCTGGATGCCGAGGGCACGCGCTGGTCGCTGGACCTCGGGGCCGAGGACTACAACGCGCTCGAACAGCGGGGAATCGGCCTGTGGAACGGCCAGCAGGGCTCGGAACGGTGGCGTATCTTCCGGTATCACAACCGGGCCCACAGCACCCTCCTGGTCAACGACGCCGAACAGGTCGTCAGCAGCAAGGCGCCGATCTCCGAATTCTCTCCCGACCCAAAGAATGCATTCGCGGTGGTGGACATGAGCGCCACCTACGCCAATCAACTGGCTTCGGCCATTCGCCGGTTCTCCCTGGAGGCGGACAAACGTGTGACGATTGAAGACAAACTGACCGGCGGAAGCGAGGCTGCAAAGGTTCGATGGGGCATGGTCACGCCGGCCACATTGAAAATTGAAAGCCCCAATCGCGGCTGGCTGGAGCAGTCCGGCAAACGGCTTCGCCTCGAAGTGCTGTCTCCGCCTGGCGCCGCGCTGCAGTCGTGGCCTGCCGACCCGCCGCCCAACGACTACGACGCACGCAACCCGGGCGTCAGTATCGTTGGATTCACCGTTCCCGTCGGCGCCGGCGAGAAGGCCACTTTGAAGGTCATTCTCCAGCCCGGAACGCCCGCCGCGCGCTGAACACCCGCCGACCTGCACAAACCTGGCGCGACATCCCGCGTGGGTTCCCAGCGCCACGCCGGTCGCATTACTCGAGGGCAAGGGTGGCCTGGCGCACGGAAAAACAATCGTCTCCCGAGAACACCAGGTAGAGGGTCTTTCCGTCGGCGCTGATCCATTTGGCGGGAAAGGACGCGGCATCGCCCGGTCCCACATCCCATTGATCCGTCTCGTAAACGACCCGCCAGGGGCCCCAAGGCTGCGCCGCTTCATAGATGGCCAGTCCCCCCTGAAACCGCAGGTCCATCGTTCCCGCAGGGTTCCTTGACCCCTTGTTGGGAAGAGAATGCACCAGCAAAAAACGCCCCAACGGAGCGTTGAACGTGACGCTCGGCCGGTAACACGCCCCGCGACGCGCCAAAATGCCGCATTGCGACACAAGATTTGTCGTCCATTGCGGTTCTCCATTGTTGTCCAACCCGGCATAAAACTGGTATGCCGCGCGGCTTCGAATCCGATCGGCTGGCACGCGCGCCAGCACGAACCGGTCCGCCGGCGTATAGGCATCCTCCGCGTCGGGAGAACAAATATAAACGTAGCCGTCCCGGTTCCCTTCATAATCCCGCCCAAAGTTGACGAAGCTCGGGCAGCCAAAGCTGTTGATGAACTTCCAGTCCGCCCAAGTCCAGGTGCGGCCGTGATCTGCGGACCAGGCCAGTTGCGCGTTTCCGGTATTCCGTGCCCACAGATACAGCACGCCTTTCACGGATAGCAAACCGCTGGCTTTCCGGCCCCGGTCGCCATCGCCGCGAGCTTCAAGCGAGGCCGTGCGCAGATTTGCTCCGCGGAAATTCGTCGGGCCGCCAGTGATGCGGGCAAGACCCAGACTCAGTTTTTCGTCCGTGAAGGGTTCGAATCCGTGGCCGTCTCCGTAGGCGCCATACAGCGCGCCATCATCCGCCCACGTTAGTGGCCAGTTGTCACTGCCTGGGGCCGGTCGCCGAATCGTTTCAATCGGCGCCCAGCGAAGTTCCCTGATTAGCCGTCTTGAAGAATGGTTCCTCCCCTGATAGCCGGCGGCGGCGGCGAGCGGCTCGAAGAACGGCCGCAAGGGAGCGTAATGGCCGGCGCCCGGTTGGCGGGGCCATGATTTGCCCGCTCGCGCCGCCACCAAATCCAGCGACGGCGCAACCAGAATCACGCTGTCATACAGTCCCCACGCCCAGTAAGCATCGCGCGGCACGGTTTCGAGCGAACCATCGGCATTGTTCCACCACAACAAGCCGTAATGCTGCGGGGCGCCGCTCTTGAGGTCCTCCGGCCGGAGAGAATTGGGATGGACCGGCAGGCTGGCGAACGCAGGCACCGGCTGGCGGGCCATTTCCACAAACTCGCGCGGAATCAGTTGCGTGTCGCGCCAGCGTCCTCCCCGAAGCAACAACAGACCGAGGCGCGCCATGGCATCCACATTGGCGCTGATTCCGGCCCCGAATTCACGGCGCGCAACTCCCGCCAGCGTCGCGGGCCGATACTGATTCCGGCGCCAGACCAGGTCGTCGCGTCCAATGCCCAGCGGCCCGAACACGCGCTCGAACATCAATTCCTCAAGGTCGCGCCGGTAAACAATCGTCAGGCACTCCGCCAGCCAGTTCGGGCCGCTGTCACTATAATCCCACATTGTGCCAGGACGAAAAAGCTGGCGGGTGAACCCGCCGGGCTTCTCAAACCCCGCGGTGTGCGTGGCCAGATGCAGGAGCGTCACTTCCCCGAGCCAGCCGGTGTTGGTGTTCGCCGCCGGAGGAACGCCGAATCCCGGATGCAAGGCTTGCGCCCGGTCCTGCAGATGCACTTTTCCGTCCTGCAGTGCCAATCCCAGGGCGATGGAACCGAGGGATTTGGTCGTGGACTTTAGATCATAACGCTGGGAGGCATCGCCCCAAGCCATCACCAGCCGGCCCCCGCGGGTAATATAGCCCGAGCCGCCCGCCGACAATGCATAGTCCCGCGCGGTTTCTAGCCACGCTTCCCCCAAGCCGGCTTCGGCTGGCGTGGCGCGAGGCCACTCGGCCCCGGGCCAAAACTCCACCGCCGGCGCCGGGGCGAGGCCAAGCAGGGCCGCCAGGGCGAAAGCGGAGCGGTGCCAGCCCTTGGGGCGATCACGCGACGCCCCCGGGCATTGGATTTGGCGGCTCCTGACGGCAAGAAGTTTGTCCGCTGTCATGGAAGCAAGTGACGCGCGGCGGCGATTTGCCCGAGGGACAACCCGCCATCGTTCGGCGGGACACGCTGGTGCCAGTAGGGTCGAAAGCCTTCCGCCTGCAAACGGGCGATGGTGCGTTCGGTCAGCAACCGGTTTTGAAAGCAGCCGCCGGATAAGACCACGCGGGATTGTCCCACTGTTCTGGCAACAGCAACGACGGCCTCGGCGAGACCTTGGTGAAACGCGGCGGCGATTCTGGCCGGGGTTTCCTTGCGCCTCAAATCCTCCAGCAAACAGTTCAGGGCGGGTCCCCAGTCAATGACCCACAGCGGCGGGGTTTCTGACCGCGTGAGCGCAAACGCGTAATGGCCCTGTTCCGCGGCGGTTTGGGCGGCAAACTCCAGTTCCATGGCCGCCTGGCCCTCAAACCGGGTGATTTGCCGCAAACCGACCAGGGCCGCGACCGCATCGAAGAGGCGTCCAACGCTGGATGTCAGCGGCGAGTTCAGCCCCTGCTCCAGCATCCGGAGCAAGGCAGTCAGTTCCGGGCGGGTGAAAGCTTGAACGGGCGCGGTTGGGTTTTCCAGCAGGCCTTTCGCCCCGAAGGCGGCGTGGAGCAACCCAAGGGCGCTGCGGCGCGGCTCTTTGATTGCCTTGTCTCCGCCCGGCAGTCGAAACTGGCGCAGATGCGCGACTCGCTCCCACCCGCGCTCTGAAATCAGGAAAAACTCGCCACCCCAGACCGTCCCGTCCAGTCCATAACCAGTGCCATCCCAAGACACGCCCAGCACGGGAGGAGCCAGTTCGTTCTCGGCCATGCAGGACCAGACGTGGGCAAGGTGATGCTGAACGGTCGCCAGTTTCGCGCCGGGGCGCGCGGCGGCAAGGTCGCGAGCGTGTTTGCTGGACAGGTAGTCGGGATGCAGGTCGGCAGCGATGACCTCCGGCCGGATGTCGAACAGTTGCTGGAAATCTTTAATGGCGCGTTCGAAAGCGCGGAAGGACTCGTCGGTTTCCAGGTCTCCGATGTGCTGGCTGAGGTACACCTGGGAGGCCGCGCCCAGCGCGATGGTGTTCTTGAGATGGCCGCCCACCGCCAGTACCGCCGGCGCCGCGTCAGACGGCGGCAGCGGCACCGGCAGGGGCGCATAACCCCGCGCCCGGCGCAGGACCAGTTCCCGTCCCGAAACCAACCGCACTATGGAGTCATCGGCGTGCCGCACAATCGGCCGATTGTGCACGAGGAACAGGTCGGCGATGCGCCCAAGCCGGGCGACCGCCTCGCTTTCCGAAACACAAATCGGCTCGTCGCTGAGGTTGCCGCTGGTGGCGACGATGGGAAAATCCAACATCCGGAGCAGGAGATGATGCAGCGGCGTATATGGCAGCATGACGCCCAGGCAGGGGTTGGCGGGCGCCACCGAGGGGGCGATGCCGGTGGGCGCGTCTCTCCCGGCTTCAGCGCGCCGGGCCAGAAGTACAATGGGACACTCCGGCGACCGCAGCAGCCGCTCTTCGAGCGGCGCAACCTTGCAGACCCGCTTGATCGAATCGAGCGAGGGGAACATCAACGCGAAGGGCTTCTCCTCCCTCTGCTTGCGTTCGCGCAACCGCCGCACCACCGCCTCCTGGCCCGCCGCTGCCAGCAGTTGAAACCCGCCCAATCCCTTCAGCGCCACGATCCGCCCCGCGCGAATGGCCTCGGCGGCCGCTGCCAGGGGGTCCTCCACCGCCAACACCTGGCCGGTGGCGCCCCACAATTCCAGCCGGGGGCCGCAGTCCGGACATGCATTGGGCTGGGCGTGGAAGCGGCGGTCGGCCGGATCCTCGTACTCCGCCTGGCACCGCCGACACATTCGGAACGCTTTCATTGAAGTGTTGGCGCGGTCGTACGGCAGCGATTCGATGATGGTAAAACGCGGCCCGCAATGCGTGCAGTTGGTGAACGGATAGCGGTAGCGGCGGTTGGCCGGGTCGAAAATCTCGCCAAGGCAGTCCGGGCAGGTGGCGATGTCAGGCAATATCAGCGCTGTCTTGGGCCCGCCGGCGCGGCTTTGCCGGATTTCGAATTGAGCATACCCGACCGGGTCAAGCCAGGTGGACTCCAGGCTCTGGATCGAGCTGTGCGGAGGCTTTTCAGCGCTCAACCGCAAAAGCAGTTCTTCAAGCCGCTCGCGCGCGCCCTCGGCCTCGAGGAACACGCCTTGCGGTGAATTCTGGACCCAGCCGCGCAGGTCCAATTCCCGGGCCAGCCGGTGAACGAACGGCCGAAAGCCCACGCCTTGAACCACCCCGCGCACCACGACGCGCAACCGGGCTCCTGCGCCCGGAATTTCCTTGCCGTGGCTCACAAGGCCGCCTCCACCCGATGAATGATGCCCGGCAAAGCCGCCTTCAACTCCGGCGAAAGCTCTGTCCCCACCGTGAACGGATCGCCCACTTCAATGGCGAAGATTTTCACCTCCCGCGGCATGCTCAGACCCAGTTGCCGCCCCAGCGCCAGCACTTCGCCCACCCCCAGGAAATGGGGGGAGAGCGCCGGCTGGGACGAAAGGTCTTCGGCCGAGATTTCATGGACAAACCCGGGCTTGGCCTGGCAAGTCTGGACCGCATCCACCAACACGAGACGGTCGAATCCGACCATGAAATCCAGGAGCGACAATCCCATCTCCGCAGTTTCGACAGCGGTGACATGCTTCTTGTCGCGCACGCGCTCGCGCAGGGCGGCGACAACCCGCAACCCGATGGCGTCGTCGGTCAGAATGTCATTGCCCAAGCCCAGCAGGAGGACTCGCGGGGGGTTGGCGAGCGGGGACTGGAATGCGGCGGGGGTCACGAAGCGTGCGCGGCGGGCAGCGCGGGCCTCCGCCCGGCAGGTTGGGTCCGGGCTGCGGCTGGGTTCATTCGCAGCAAAGTCATGATCTGAACGTAGATTTCGGCCGCTTGAGCAGCAAGCGCGGAATGCGCTCGGCCCGGAATCCACTCTCCGCAGCCGGGCGGGCGTACGAGAAGTGCCCGTGCCAGGCCTTGGAGCGGACCCAGCCGGGCCTGCCCTTGGGCCGGGGGCATGTTCGCACCCGCCCCCCTGCTCACGGAATCATCACGCTCTTTGCCGCCCTGAGCCATTTCGAGGCCAAAGTCCTTAGCCCGTGGCAGGGGGCGGTGCCCCATGCTGGTATTTCCCGGGCCTTTGACCCCGGGTCGGAGGCGGTTGGGTTAAACGCGGGGCGGCCCAACACCAAGAGGGGCGGTGGACAGGGCGTCCTTGTCCGTCGCTGACGAGCCGATAAGGGCCGCCAGAACGGTGCCCTCGGCCACCCGCCGCCTTGTGTGAGGAACCAGCACATGTCCGTAGATTTGGCCGCCCGCTTCAAATGATTCCCCCACTGGGCGAATAGGGACAGAGCCTCGTTGCGAAGGGCAGGCGTCTGCATCCCCCAGGGGGCAGGGGGGCGGGGGAGGTGCGCCGAGTCCGATTTCCAGGCGCTTCCTTCGAGCAGGGCATCCAAGCCGTCAACAGCGCTGCTGCCGCGTTAGAAACCGCATGCTGGGCGCTCGCTTCCCGCCGACTCCCGGCGGCCCGCTCGATGGACGGGCCTTTGCCAACAGCCCCCAAATTCAGCCTCGTGCCCACTCGCTCAGCGCCGAGCGCAGCACTACTCCCAAAAGCAGTTTCCTGGCAGCAGTTTATTCAGTGGTAGTGAGGAGGCTCGTTTGAGCGGCAGGAAATTGGTGCCCCGGCTAGGACTTGAACCTAGAACCAATTGATTAAGAGTCAACTGCTCTGCCAATTGAGCTACCGAGGCGGCCCCAAATTCATAAAGATAATAGTCAGGACCCCGCCGGAGGTCAACAAGGGGATTTGGAATTTATGCGGGTGCTTGAGTCGGACGGCGCCGCCTTCGCGTCAACCACAAAAGCCGCCTGCGCCCCGCCTGAATTGGGGCGGGGAGGGTGCCCCGATCAATGGTCGCAACTGCAACCGTGGCCGCAGGAGCTTTCGTCGAGGTCCTCCGCCGTCGGCAGCCGGCCCAGTTCGAGGGTCTTGTTCAGGTAACGCTGGATGGTCTGTCTGAAACCATGCAGCTCTTCCTGCGCATCCAGGAAACCCCGCGCGACGGGATTGTTGAGCAGTGAATCGCGATCGCGTTCGAATTCGGCTATCTCCTCGCCGGTCAGCGGGATGGAGTTCTGCTGTTTACGCTGGAGGGCCTGGCCCTTTTGCACCAGTTCGTCGTATTGGCCGCGTGCCTGCTCGTCGCCCAGAAAGGTTTCAATGCGCTGTCGAATGGATTGAAAATCCGGTTGTTCCAAAATGGTCTGGCACAGCTCGCGCGTTTTGCGCAGCACCGGCGTGTCGTCCGTCATGATCATATTGAGTGTATTTTAGAGCCGTTCCGGCGATTGTGCCAGAAACAACGGTGCTTAATTAAACACAAGTTGGTTCCAAACGCAAACTCCGATCCAGACACCGAGTGGAGCCCGCGCGGGGATAATCGTTGCTTTGGAGCAGCCGTCTCCCATGGGCCGCATGCCGCTGTAGAGTCATGCTTCAGGCCGGCTGGGGGTGCCGCCGCTGTCGCGCCAGGCGAAGATAGAGCTCGTAGAGATCATCCACCATGCGATCGAGACTGAAACGCTCGCGGACGAAATTCCGCCCGGTGTGACCGAGACGCTGGCGCAACTCGGGACTCCGGGCCAGTTGCAGGAGGCGGAGGCGGAGGCCAGCGGTATCGCGGGGGGGCAAAAGGAAGCCGGTTTGATCGTCCAGACAGACCTCCCGGGCGCCGTCACAGTCGTAAGCGATGACCGGCCGGCCGGCAGCCAGGGCTTGAGGCAGGGAACGCGGCAACCCCTCACGCAGGGACAGGTGTACGACCAGATCCATGATCCCTACCAGCGGCGGCACCTGGCCGGGGGCCACCAGGCCGGCGAAGATGAAGTGCGACTGCAGCCCGGCGTCGCGGACCTGGCGTTCGACGCGGCGCCGCAAGGACCCGTCTCCCACCAGGAGGAACTTGAGCCGGGGCACTTCGCGAAGCAGCTCGGGCGCGACCGCCAAAAGGTCTTCGTGGCCTTTGAGCCGGGTGATGCGCGCGATTTTGCCCACGACGATGTCCTCGGCAGCGATGCCGAGCCGCGCGCGGAGGGCGGGGTCGTTGGCGGCAGTGAGGAACGGCTCGAGCGGAAACCCGCTAAGAATTTTGGTGTATTGCTCCGGACGACCGATGCCCGCCTGCAGGTACTGGTCGCGCATGGCATCGGCCACGACGACAAAATGAGTGGTGACCTTCGCTGCAAACCGTTCGGCGGCCCGAAAAGCCCAATTGGCGGCAGGTCCTTGAAAAGGGCCGAAGGAGGGGCCGTGGACCGTGTGCAGAATGAGCGGAACCCGGGCGCGAGCGGCGGCCAGGCGGCCGAGGATGCCGGCCTTGCCGCTGTGAGTGTGGACGATGTCGGGCCGCTGACGGCGAAAGCACTCGAGCAGGCGGCGATAGGCCGTCCAGTCCCGCCACGGGTTGATGGGACGGACCAGATCGGGCAGGAGGGTTAACAACTCCGGACAGTCTGCAAATCGGGATTCGAGCGAGCCCTCCAGCGGGCTGCAAGGGCCGGAAATCAGGTGCGGCTCGAGTCCGGGTCTGCGCCGCAGGCCGAGGACGGAGTCCACAGTATTCTCCTGCGCCCCGCCCACGATCAGGCGGGTAATGACATGGACGACGCGCATGGGACGGTCAGCGCGAATTTCGAATTTCGTTCAAGCGCGCCAGGATGTTGGTTGCATCCGGTGTGTTGGTCGCGCTATTGGCCAGGTAGATTTCGTAATGGTTGACCGCGGTCCGGTAATCCTTGCGATGGTAGGCGACTTCACCCAGGCCGTAATGAACATTGGGGTCGGTGGGGAACTGCTTCTGCAAGGCTTCGTAGTCGCGGCGCGCCAGGTCGTATTGCTCGCTGCGCAAGTAGGCGATGGCGCGGTTGAAAAGCGCCGTCAGGTGGAGCGCCGAATTGGGATTGGTCTCAAGCGCCAGCGCCCGGCTCAACGGGGGGATGGCATGCGCAAGCTGGTTGAGCTGAAGATAGGCATACCCTTTATCGAGCAGCAAACCTGGCGAATCGGGCTTGAGCCGCAGGCGCTGCTCAATGTACTCGAGTGCGTTGGTGTAGCGGCGAAAGGTCAGGTAAACCCGGCTCGCAGCCTGAAGCAGATCATCATTGTCGGGCGCGGCTTTGAGCGCCGCTTTGGCTTTGGCTTCCGCCGTCGCCGGCTCCTCCTTGGTGAGATGGGCCGCCATGTCCAGGAACAAGAGTTGCGCGCGAAGTGAATTCGTGCCTTGGAAAATTTCCGGCCGTTTGTGAAGCGGCTCCAGTTCCTTGAGCGCATCATCCGCCATGCCGCTCAGGAGAAAGATTTCAGCCAGCGCGAAACTGGCCGGGAAATTGTCCGGGTCGAGTTGGCGCACGCGGGTGAATTGCTGGGCCGCCTGGCGGAAATTCGAGCCTTTGTAAAAGGCGTACCCCTGTTGGAAACAGATGTTCGGCTCGTCAAACGGACCATTGGGCAGCATGACGCCCTCCCAACTGCGATACTTCCTGAACTGATCTTCGATGGACCTGGAGGGGCGAACGGTGCTCTTGCGCCCCGCTTGCAGGTTTTGGTTGCACTGAAGATTGACCTCGGCCACGACGTTGTCGGGGTTGAGCTTGCTGGCGAGCTGGAAGGCCCGTTGAGCTTCGACAAGCCTTCCATGCCGCTGGAGCGCAACACCCCACGCGGTCAGGTTGCGAGAGTAATCGTTGGCCAGCCACCGCGCTCCTTGATTGGGTTTGGGAGTTGCGCGGATTCTCGCCAGAGCCGCCCCCAATCCGTTGGTGGCTTTGGGGGGGGCGATGGCTTTGAAAACGGGGGGCAGGAGGGTGGCTTCCGCCTGGCTCCAAAAAGCGGCGTTGGATTGCAGAACGGATTCCGAAAGGGCCGGCACCAGCAGGGTGTTGGTGGGGCAGAGCTTGAGGTATTGAACCATTCCGTGGGGTTCCGCGTAAAGGAGCTCGAAGTAATAGCCGAAGCTCGGATTCAGATAGCAAATCTGGTTGGTTTTGGCCAGGGCGGCCATCAGCCGCGTGAGAGTAACCTGATCATACAGATCAACCTTGTCCTTGTCGGGGTCCAAGGGCCAGCGTTCACCATAGTATCGCCTTAGAAATCGGTTGTAGGCCGGTATGCGGAGCGACTCGGGGAACATCGGGCCCAGGCTTGAGACGTGGAGCAGCAAATGAGTCTTCTGCTTGCCGGTCCGAGCCATTTGGGATTCCACGAGCCAGGGCTTCCACACATCGTCACTCAGCACAATCGCCGGCTGGGAGGGCAGGGCACGAATCATGGACTCGGTATAGTCTGCCAGCATCGGCCCATTGGTGATGCGTATCTGCGGCAGGTTGAGATAGACCAGCGCGACGGGAGCGGCAATGGCCAAAGCCCAGGTTGCCGCAAATACCACCTTCCTGATCCAAGGCACAAACCAGGCCACCGGCCGCGGCCGGCCGAACGGTTTGGTGCCAAAAACCAGGAGGAAGTAGCCGGTGAAGTAGCCGATGCAGAGTGCCCCGAGGTAATACAGGGGCAGGCCGGCGATGCCGTAGGTCCGGGGGCTTAACAGCGGGTCGAGGGCAATCCAGACGCCATAAAGCAGCAGCACGCCGTAAAACAAATGAAAGACGAACGTGGAAATGGCGATGCCCAAACGGCTGGGGTCGCCGAAATAGGATGGCCAGCGGATCGCAATCATCAGCAGCGGCAACAGCGAGGGCAGCCCCAGCACCCACAGCGGCATCTGGGGATTGAAAAGCATTTGCTTGTTGAGCGTGCCGAACAGGAAGCTTTTTTGCTGGGCCAGCTCGAGACGAAGCGCCTGCCAGAACGTGAATTGCGCATGCTCGGCAAGCGCGGTGACCAGGGGCATCACAAAGTAGAAACACAGCCCAGCCAGGCCCCACAGGAACATCCGCAGCAAAAACCGGAGGTTGAAAAAGCTAAGCCCCTTGACCCAGGCCACGGCGATGAGGAAGAGCGGGAAGAACCCGAGCATGGCCCAATTATTGGTCATGGCTGCGGCATAAAGAAATGCGGCGCGCGAGAGCCAGGACTGCCGGCCATCAATTCGGAACTCGAGCAGACAGCGGATGAGATACGCGAACAAGAGCAAATCGAACATGTCCTGCGAGGCCGCCGTGGCGTTCTCCCAGAAGGTAAGCTGGAGGCCGCAGACCAAAGCCGCCAAAACGGGCGGCAACCAAGCGCTTCGGATGCTCAGGGTCGAAAACGTGCTCTTCTCGCGAATCCGCTGCTCTTCGGTGCGGTCATGAGGCAGGAGGGCCACCGACCGGGCGAGCAGGGCCAGGGTCAACGCAGCGCAGAGAGCCGAGAACAGGTTGAGGGCCAAGGGAATGGCTTTGAGCGGCAGCCAGCGGACCGGATAGGTGACGAGCCAATACAAGGGGCCGCCCAATTCGGGCTGCCAAGTCAAGCCCGACGCCCGGCTCACCAGACCGAGGCTGTTGACGGTCACCCAAGGACTGAGAGTCAGCCCGTAAACCAAAAGCGCGATCCCCCCCACAAGCCAGGGAAGAAAAGCCGGCACAAAGCGCCCGGCCGAGCCGAAAGGGTATTGGGCCTCGGGGCTGGTTTCGGGGGTCTTATCGTTGGTCATGCGCAGGCTGAAAGGCCCCTCCGGGGGTGGCGGAAGGCGCAGTGGCGGTCGAACGCCGCAAATCGGCCACGCACTCGACGTGCGCGGTTTGAGGGAACATATCCAGCGGCGTCACTCGCACTACTTCAAAGACATTGTCGGTGCACAAGATGTTCAAGTCTCGCGCCATAGTGGCAGGGTGGCAGGAGATGTAAAGCAGTTGATGAGGGCTGGTCTGCCGAAGTACCTCAAGCAAAACGGGCTGGCAGCCCTTGCGCGGCGGGTCCAGCAGGAGGGTTGTCTCCTTCGGCGGGAAGCGGTCCAACACCTGGGGAACCAGCTCTTCGGCCGTGCCGGCCAGGAACTCGGCGTTGGCGAGACCCCGCGCCGCGGCGTTGGCCCGGGCCGCCCGGATCGCCATTCGATCATATTCGATGCCGACCAGGTGTTCGACGTCGCGGGCCAGTTCGATTCCGAAAAACCCCACCCCGCAATACACGTCAATCAGATGCCGGCTGCCGCTGTCCCGCAGGCGTTCCCGGACCTCTCGGACCATTCCCGGCAGGAGGAAGAAGTTGTTCTGAAAGAATGAGTCCGGCGGAACCTCCCAGCCCTCAGGCGGAATGCGCAAAACGACCTTCAGGCCCCCTTTGGGCGGAGGATGCGCGCGGACCTCTCGCAGTTGCTGGTTCAGGGCGGGTTCGGCGATCTTGCACTCCTCGATGTCCACCACCAGGCGGCAATCGGCGCGAATGAAGCCCAGGTTCAAGCCCTGTTTGAATTTGTCCCATTGTGACCGGATCATAATCCGGTTCCGGTAGCCGTAGGGTTGAGGGCAGGGGACTGCCGGCGCAACCACTCCGGGGTCCAGTCCGCCGATCCGGGCGAAGATGTCCGCCACCTGCTTGCGCTTGAGCTCGAGCTGGGCCTCGTAGGCCATGTGCTGATACTGGCACCCGCCGCAAACGCCAAAGTACCGGCAGGCGGGCGTCACGCGATCCTTCGAGGTCTGGATGATTCGCAACAACCGCGCGCGCGCGAAGCGTTTCTTCTCTTCGACGACTTCGGCTTCGACGACTTCTCCAGGCAGAACGAAGGGCACAAAAACGACGAAGTCATCCAGCCGCGCGACCCCCTCTCCGCCGAAGGCGACGTCGCTCACCGTCAAGGTTAGGATTTGACCTGGGGTGAAGCCCATGACCAGAGGCTAACAAAACGCCGCCGTCGGACAAAGTCCTTTACTGCGCAAGGAGTGCTTCGGGGCGCTCGAATGCTGCGCGCCCGAAGTCCGGCTGGGGTGTCGTGCGCTTTAGCTGGAAAGCGCCCCTTCGGCGGCCGCTTTTTGCGAAAACGTCAGATGGTCGCCTTCAGCGCTGACCAGCAGCGGTTCGCCCTCGTGGAATGCCCCCCGGAGAATCTCCTCGGCCAAGGGGTCTTCGAGGAAGCGTTCCACCGCGCGCCGCATGGGGCGGGCGCCGTACTGCGGGTCGTAACCGCGACTGACGAGGAAATCCTTCGCCTTCTCGTCCAGTCGCAGAACGATGTTCCGCGCCTTGAGCCGCTGCACAACCTTGCTGATCTCCAGGTCGAGAATCTGAATGAGGTCCGGCTTCGTGAGCGAGCGGAAGACAACAATGTCGTCCAACCGGTTGAGAAACTCCGGACGAAAGGTCTTCTTGGCCTCCTCGAGTATGCGCTCGCGCATCCGCTCGTAACTGTCGTTGTCGGTGATGGGCGAAAAACCAAGCGTGGACTGCCGCTTGATGGTGTCCGAGCCCACGTTCGAGGTCATCAGGATGATGGTGTTGCGGAAGTTGACGACGCGGCCCACGTTGTCGGTCAGTTTGCCCTCCTCCAGGATTTGCAGGAGCATGTTCCAGACATCGGGGTGCGCCTTCTCAATTTCATCAAACAACACCACCGAGTAAGGCTTGCGCCGAACCTGTTCGGTCAACTGCCCGCCCTCCTCGTAGCCCACGTAGCCCGGCGGCGAGCCAATCAGGCGCGACACGTTGAATTTCTCCATGTATTCGCTCATGTCGAGCTGGATCAGGGCCTTGGAGTCGCCAAAGAGTTGCTCGGCAAGCGTCTTGGCCAGCAAGGTTTTGCCGACGCCCGTCGGGCCCAGCAACGCAAAAGTTCCGATCGGCCGCCGCGGGTCCTTCAGGTCCGCCCGCGAACGCCGCAGCGCCTTGCAGAGCGCGGAAACCGCCTCGCGCTGGCCGATGACCACCTTGGTCATTTCCTCTTCGACCTGCAGCAGCCGCTGCATCTCGCCTTGCTCCATTCGCTGCAGCGGAATGCCCGTCCATTTGGACACCACGTGCAGAATGTCCTCTTCGTCCACCTTCACCCGCTTTTCCTCGCGGGTGGCGCGCCATTCCCTGAGGATTTGCTCCAGTCTCTCTTTCGCCTGTTTCTCCCGGTCGCGCATGGCGGCCGCGCCTTCGAAATCCTGGTTCTTGATGGCCTTTTCCTTTCGGGCCTTGATCTCCTCGATTTCGCCCTCGAGCTGCTTGACCTCCGGCGGCCGGGTCATGGTCCCGATTCGGGCCCGCGAGCCGGCCTCATCCATCAGGTCAATGGCCTTGTCGGGCAGGTAGCGGTCGGTGATGTAGCGGTCGGACAACCTGACCGAGGCTTCAATGGCCCGGTCGGTGAACTCCGCCTTGTGATGCTCCTCGTACTTGGGCCGCAATCCCTTCAGGATCAAAATGGCCTCTTCGATCGAGGGGGCCTCGACCTTGACAGCCTGGAAACGCCGTTCCAAGGCCGCGTCCTTTTCGATGTATTTCCGGTATTCGTTCAGCGTGGTGGCGCCGATGCATTGCAGTTCGCCCCGGCTCAGCGCCGGCTTGATGATGTTCGAGGCGTCCATTGTTCCCTCGGCGGAGCCCGCCCCAACAATCGTATGCAGCTCGTCAATAAACAGGATGATGTTCTTGGAGCGGCGGATTTCGTCCATCACCGCCTTGATCCGCTCCTCGAACTGCCCGCGGTACTTGGTGCCGGCGACCATCAGCGCCAGGTCGAGCGTGATCAGCCGCTTGTCGCGCAGCAGTTCCGGCACGTTGCCGGCCGCAATCTCCTGCGCCAGGCCCTCCACGATCGCCGTCTTGCCCACGCCCGCCTCGCCCAGCAAGACGGGATTGTTCTTCGTGCGGCGGCAAAGGATCTGAATCACCCGCTCGATCTCGTTCTTCCGGCCGATCACCGGGTCCATCTCGCCTTTGCGCGCGATCTCGGTCAGGTCCCGCCCGAATGCTTTGAGGGCGGGCGTCTTGACTTCCCCGCGCTTTTCCGGGGCGGGTTTTTCCGGAGCTTCGCCTCCGCTCTCCTCCTGCGCCGCGAAATTGGGGTCCAGTTCCTTGAGAATTTCCTGGCGGGTTTGCTCGATGTCCACGTCCAGGTTTTTCAGAACACGCGCGGCCACGCCGTCCCCCTCCCGCAACAGCCCCAGGAGAATATGCTCGGTGCCCACGTAGGTGTGGTTGAGCGCCTTGGCTTCCTTGGCCGCGAGCGCCAGCACCTTCTTGACGCGCGGGGTGTAAGGGATGTTTCCGATCATCTTCTGGTCCGGGCCCGTGCCGACCTGCTTTTCGACCTCCATGCGCACGGTTTCCAGGTCCAGCCCGAGCTTTTGCAGCACATTCACGGCCACGCCCTGGTTGAGCTTGATCAAGCCCAGCAGCAGGTGTTCGGTGCCGACGAAGTTGTGGTTGAAACGGTCGGCTTCCTTCCTCGCCAGGGCCAGCACCTGCTGGGCCCGGGGAGTGAAATTGTTCATCGCTTCGTCGCTCATACTTCAAAATGCAATCACTTGCCGGGTTTGTCCAATTCCGCCCCGGGCGCGGCCGGCGGCGGGGTTACCGGCCGGCTGACCTGTTTCAACCGTTCGCGCACCATGTCCGCCCGCAGCACATCCCGTTCCTCGGCCGACAATTTGTCGGAATAGCGCTTCTGCAAATGCGCCGGCTGGGTCAGAATGAACAACTCGTCGGGCAGCGACCGGTCCACACCGGGAAACAGCTCCAAATCCATGCCCAAGCGGAATAGCGACAGCAGGTTCATGGTTTCTTTGGACGATATGCTGTGCGCGTTTGCCAGAATCCCGTACGCCCGCCCAATATGGTTATACACCATCTTCGGCTTCTTTTCCAGCAGAACCGCCCGGGAGTTTTCCTCGTGCTCGATAATCTGCGCCAGCACCTTCTCCAGCCGCTCCACGATGGCCGCTTCCGTGTCGCCGAGGGTCATTTGATTGGACACCTGGAACACGTTGCCAAGCGCTTCCGTCCCTTCACCATAAAGGCCGCGCACGGCCAATCCCAGCTTGTTGACCGAGGAAATGATGGTGTTGATGTGCTCCGCCAGCACCAGCCCCGGCAGGTGCAGCATGGCGCTGACGCGGATGCCCGTGCCCAGGTTGGTCGGGCAGGCCGTGAGGTAGCCCAGTTCCGGGCTGAACGCGTAATCCAGCCGCTTCTCGAGCAGCGAATCCGCCTGGTCAATGGCCTGCCACGCCTGGCGCAACTGGAGCCCCGGCCGCAGGGCCTGCATGCGCAGGTGGTCCTCCTCGTTGATCATGAAACACAGGGTCTCGTCCCGATTCAGGACCAGCCCGCTGCCCGCGCCTTTGGCCGCGTGTTCCCGGCTGATAAGGTGGCGCTCCACCAAAATCTGTTTGTCGAGCGGTGACAGGTTGTCCATCGTCTCAACGAACGAATCGCGCATGTCCGGCAACCCGGCGACCGCGGGCTGAATCAGCTCCAGCAGACGAATTCGTTCGGCCTTCTTTGCCCAGCCGGGGAAAGAGGCGTCCTTGAGGTTGCGGGCGAGCCGCACCCGGCTGGACATCACGATGCGATCGTGAGGGCCACGCCGCTTGGCGGCTTCCGCCGGGGGGGTGAGGAAAGCGTGGAGGTTCATGGGCTCCTCACGAAGGGGCGGGGCTGCCCAACTGGGCCGAGGCCTGTTTGATTTCGTCCCGCAGCACCGCCGCCTGCTCGAAATCCTCCGCTTCAATCGCCTTAGCCAGCCGCTTTTGCAGCGCCCGAATGCGATCCGACAGGTCACGGCTTGCCCGCAGCGACTCGGGGGCCTTGCCCACGTGCCGCGTGCCCTTGTGCATGGTCTTGAGCAGCCCCTCCAGCGCCTCGGCAAAGGTCCGGTAACATTCCGGACAGCCCAGACGTCCGGACTTCTTGAAATCAGCCTGCGTGAAACCGCACCGCGGACAGCGAGCCTCGGTTCCCCCGGCGGCCTGCTCCATTTCCTGCGAGGCGCCCAGCCCCAGCAACAAATCCGCCAGGGAGAAACCCATCGGGTCATTCACCCCCTTGGTCTTGGCGCACTCCTCGCACAGGTCCACCTTCTGCATCTTGTCCCCGGCGATCTGGGTCAAATGGACCGTGGCTTCCTTTTCCTTGCAGACACAGCACAACATATCTCGCTAATCGTATATCGGCTCGCCGGAGGTTTTCGTCAAGGCGTGGTATTGATTCACCAGCCGCCGCGTCACCGGGCCGGGCCGGCCATTCCCAATCAAGCGCCCGTCTATCTTGACCACCGGCACCAGCTCGGCCCCCGTCCCGGTCAGGAAACATTCCTCGGCGTTGAACAGGTCATAGCGCGTCAGGTTGGGCTCCCCAACTTCGAGCCCGGACGCCAGGGCGATTTCCATCACGACTTTCCGGGTAATCCCATACAGTGCCCCCGCGGACAGCGGCGGGGTCAGGAGTTTTCCTTCCTTCACGATAAAGAGGTTGTCGCCCGTGCATTCGGCCACGAACCCCTCGGCGTTGAGCATGATGGCCTCTTCGCAGCCGGCGTTGTTGGCTTCAATTTTCGCCAGAATGTTGTTGAGGTAATTCAGCGACTTGATGGCCGGGTTGAGCGCGCTGTGAAGGCTCCGCACCGTGGGCACGGTGATGATTTCCATGCCCTTCTGGTAAAACTCGGGCGGATAAAGCTGAATCTTGTCCGCAATGATGATGACCGACGGGTTCTTGCACCGATTCGGGTTCAATCCCAATGTGCCAATCCCGCGGGTCACCACCAGCCGGATGTAACCGTCCCGCAGCTTGTTCCGACGGCAAGTCTCGACCACCGCTTTCATCAGGGCTTCGGCCGTCATCGGGATGTCGAGCAGGATGGCTTTGGCCGAGCAGAACAGCCTGTCAATGTGCTCCTTAAGCTTGAAGACCCGCCCGTGATAGGCCCGGATGCCCTCAAAAATGCCGTCCCCATAGAGCAAACCATGGTCGAAAACCGAGATTTTCGCGGTGCGTTCGTCGTAATACTTGCCATCAATATAGATTTTCATGCCTTAAGCTCCGAACAGCCTAGTTAAAATGTTCCCCCAAAGCAATCCGCGAGTTCAAGACTGCGAGTTCAGGCTTCCAAGCACGCTCGGTTTCCGCGAGCTGCCCTACCCGCCCGAAAATGACCGGGGCAGCACGTTTTTTTCTTGTGACAAGTTTGTTGGGGTGAATATATTACGAATGCTTTTTGCGAGCGACCCTATCGTCTAGCGGTTAGGACACCGCCCTTTCACGGCGGTAGCAGGGGTTCGAGTCCCCTTAGGGTCGCCATTTTTTTTTGAGGCAGGTTGGTGCCAGAGGAGGGATTTGAACCCCCGACCAAAGGCTTATGAGTCCTCTGCTCTACCCCTGAGCTACTCTGGCATCCAGCGGGCTGGCCTCACTCCCCGTTGCGCTTCCCACAGGAGGGTCTTTGTCGCTCCGGCGCTTCCTGCCGGGGGCCGCGCAAAAAACCTCTCGTCCCTGCACTAACGGTTCGTCATTCGCCACCAAACCAAGGTGTTGCCCGTTTTCCTGCCGTTGAATATGCCTGAACCAGAACCGAAGGCAAGCAGGAACCGCAACATCGAAACGACGCGACGACGAGACGAATGACGAACCGGCTGACGCGGGCGCGATGCGAGCGAAAGTGGGGGATGCACAGGGGGCCTGATAGAAAACAATTGACACTCCCGGGGTTAACGCGTTAAGTATTCCGCAATGTTTTCGCGTTTTCTTTTTCTCGCCTGGCTCCTGCTGGCTGCCCAGTTCTCTGCCGCCGCCGTGCTCAGCATCGGCCATCGTGGAAACTCGCTATTTGCCCCAGAAAACACCTTGGCGGCGTTTATTGCGGCATTGGGGAAGGCGGACTTGGTTGAGCTGGACGGGCACGTGAGCAGCGATGGGGTCATTGTGGTGATGCATGACAGCACGGTGGACCGGACAACGGACGGCACGGGTGCAATCTCGACCAAGACCCTCGCGCAATTGAAGCTGCTGGATGCCGGCTCGTGGTTCGCCCCGGCTTTCACAGGGGAAAGAATTCCGACCCTCGAGGAGGCTTTGGCAGCCATCCTGCCGCAGGCGACTCCCTTGATCGAGCGCAAGGCCGGATCCGCCGAGGCTTACGTTGCGGAGTTGCGGAGGCTCAACGCTGTCAGCAACGTGGTGGTGCAGTCGTTCGACTGGCCGTTTTTGGCAGCGGTCAATGCCTTGGAACCGGCGATTCGCCTCGGGGCGCTGGGCAGCGGCGCCTTCACGGCCGCGACGCTGACCAACATCATGAACACCGGCGCCCGGATGGTCGCATGGGAGAAGGCGTCCGTCACCCCCGCCATGCTCGACCTGGTTCGGAGCGCGGGTCTGACGCTGTTTGTCTGGACGGTGGACGGCGCGCAAATCCAGACGTTCATCAACATGGGGGTTGACGGAATCATCTCCAATGACCCCGGGCTGGTGCAACAGTTGCAGCAAACCGCCACCAACGGCCCCGTGGACCTTGCCCAAGGCCTCGTGGCTTACTGGAAGATGGATGACGGTTTGGCCGACCCATGGACCACGGTGGTTAAGGACAGTTGGGGCACGAACGCGGCGACCCTGGTTCGGGGCGACGCCCAATCCCACTGGTTCGCTTCTCCCACCGCCAAGTTCGGCGGCTGCCTCATGGTCGAGGGGCTGAACGCCTCGGTGACCCTCCCGCAGACGCCCGCCCTGGACATCAACACGAACGGCTTGACCATGTCGGCCTGGGTCAAGCTTCGGGATTTGCCTTCGCAGTTGACCACCAGCTACGGCGCCATTTTCGATTCAACCACCGACTGCTATGTCTTCTATCTCGATCGCAGCAACAAGGAATTGCGCTTCAAGATTACCGATTCCGCGACCCACGCAGCCCGGCCCGGCATTTCAGAATCCCTCTTGCCAACCAACGAGTGGATTCATGTCGTGGGCACCTATTCCGGGCGCGTCGGCCCGGTGTCCGGCCAGGCCACCATTTACCTCAACGGCCAGCCCCGGGACGTTCACACCGGCAATGACAACACCTCGCCGTTCGGCCTGACCAACAATGTCAAATCCGGCCAAATCGCCGCGATCGGGCGCGAGGGACCGGCGGGGGGAAATTATTACTACGGCGGGATTGACGACCTGGCGATTTGGAATCGGGCCCTTTCACCGGCGGAGGTCGCCTGGCTTTATGAGCAGGGCATGCAGGGGCGCGAGTTGGGCCAGATGGTCAGGGCGGCCACTCCGTTGCTGCGCCTCACGGCCGCCCGGCACCTGCCGGCGGTAAACAAAATCGAAATTGATTTTCAAAACAGCGGGCCCTGGCAGTCGTTTCGGCTGCTGCGTGCTTTGAACTGGGGCGAGGCTTTCGCGCCGGTCATAGGACTGTCGCCGGTGGCCTTGGGCGGAGGCGCCTACCGGTTTTCCTGTCCTCTGGGAACCAACGGATTTGGGCTCTTTCGCGTCGAAGCCCAGTAGAATCCCTCAGGCCCAAGCCCCAACGACCCACAACCGATGACCATCCTGATGCAAGCCGCCGTATGTCACTCCCCATAAACGCCTCAGCCCGGTGGGCCCTGCTTTGCCTCCTGGCCGGCCAGACCGTTCTTGCCGCTGATGAACCCGCCGGATGGCTGGGCGCGGGGCCGACTCGCACTCCCTACTATGCGCAAGAGTCGGGCAGGCCAGGGCCAAAGGTCCTGATCGTGGCCGGCATCCACGGGGATGAACCGGCCGGGCCGGCGGCAGCCGAGCAGATTCGCCACTGGCCAATCCAAAAGGGCAGCTTGCTGGTGGTGCCCCGGGCCAGCGTGGCGGCCCTGGCGGCCAAGACTCGCCTGTCCCCTGATGGCGGCACCAACCGCGTGAACCTCAATCGCGTCTTCCCGCCGCGGGAAAGCCCCGGCGGCCCCGCCCAGGAGTTGGCCGCTGAGTTGTGGTCGCTGGTCAAAACGCAGCGTCCGGACTGGCTGTTGGACCTTCATGAGGGAGGGGATTTCCGGGGGCAGACCACCAACAGCGTGGGGAGCAGTGTCATCGCCGCTGACATGCCGGAGGCCGTTGCCGCGGCCAGAAAGATTCTGGACGCCGTCAATGCCACCGTCACGGAGTCCAACCGCGCCTTTGTGTTCCTCTCGCGGCCTGTGAAAGGCAGCCTGGCCCGCGCGGCGGCAGACGAGCTGGGCGCCCGGGCTTTGATCCTGGAAACCACCATTAAATCCCAGGCTTTGGCCTTGCGGACCCGCCAGCACCGGCTGGCGGTGCATTGCCTCCTCAGCGATTTGGGCATGATCCCCGACGAGGTCACCCCCAACCGACTGCTGGCCGGCGCCCAAACCGAAGGACGGATTGCTGTGGCGGTTTACGACGGTCCGGGAAACGGCGGCGCCGGCGTTCCCAAGGTGCTCGAGGAGATTGGCAGGCAGCCGGACATGCTGGCGGTTCGTGTCAGCGCGGATGACCTCCGCGGCGGAGCTCTCGAGGGATTCCAGGCGGTCATGTTCACGGGGGGCAGCGGGAGCGGTCAGGCCAAGGCCTTGGGCCTTGAAGGCCGGCAACGCATCCGCGAGTTCGTGGACCGCGGCGGTTGTTACATTGGCATCTGCGCCGGGTCGTATCTCGCCTGCAGCGGGTTTTCCTGGGGGCTCGGGCTGATTGACGCCAGGACCTTGTCGCCATTGTGGCAGCGCGGCAAAGCGACGGTGAAGGTGGAACTGACTCCAGCGGGGCGAAGGGCGCTGGGCATGGGCGAGGGCTGGTTCGACTGTTTGTATGCTCAGGGCCCCATCGTGGGCCCGGCCGAAAACGAAAACCTGCCGGATTATGAAGTCCTGGCTTGGTTCAGGACTGAGGTTGCGGCCAATAACACCCCCAAGGGCATTATGGTAAATTCGCCCGCAGTGTTCGCGGGTCATTTCGGGCGGGGCAGGGTGATCTGCTTCAGCCCCCATCCCGAACAAACAAAGGGGCTGGAGTCATGGATCAGCCGGGCGGTTGCTTGGGGAACGCAACGGCCGCCGGAGTCTCTGCCGGCACAGTAGCGGCTGGCCGGATTGGCGCCGCAGCCCGCCTGGGTCCCGTGCCCGGCGAGGACAGCTTTGCCGGTCCCGCCAGGCGGGTTACAGACCTTCACTCGTCGCAAGCCTGGCTGGCCCGCGGTCTTGTATCGCGCCATGCGTTCAGCCCGGGATAAGGGGTGCGGTTGCGCCAGAGAATCCAAAAAGCGGCGCAAAGAATGCCGGCGCCGGCGAGGTAGCCCCCCGCATCCAAGTGTGCCAGAGGAATGTCGAATCGGGCGGCCAGCACCCCCCCAAGGTTGCTCAGAAAGTGCCACAGCATCGCAGGGTAGATGGACCCCGTCAGGAGCGTAACCGCCGCCAGCATCACGCCGAGGCAGGCCGTCGGCGCGAAGCGAAACAGCGCCAGATGAAACAGCCCAAACACCACCCCGACCAGCACCGCCACAGTGACCGGCCGAAACCGGCCCACCAGCCCGTGAAGCAGCAGCCCGCGAAACGCGATTTCCTCGAAAAACGCCGGCAATACGCTCAGGAAAAAGAGCAATTGCACAAAAGGAATGTCCTGAGGCAGCACGTTTTGTTGAAAGCCCTCCAAAACCTGGGGCGGGACCGGGATCACGAAGTTGAGAAGGTGGAAGGCGCCGATGGCCGCCAGCATGCCCCCCGGCACCGCAAACAACACTCCCAGCCATACCGCCGGCCGCGGCTGGCGCAGGGCAAGGGCCTGGCGCGGATCCAGCCGGTAAGTCCGCAGCATCAGCAGTGAACCAAGGAAAAACACGCCCACCAGGTTGACCAGCAGTTGCAGCCGGAGGTCGGCCTTCTCGAGATAGCTGCTCACGACCAGCAGCACGGCCCAAAGCACCGCAAACCAGGCCCAGACCCGGCGCCGGAACAAAGGCAGCCCGCCGAGGAACTCAATCTCATCCCGCTCAGACGAAGTAATCAACCGCTCCGCAGAAAGGTAGCCCAGCACCCCGCGGGTGGTCCATGCGGCCGCGGCGGCGGTGGTCACCCAGGCCAACGCCAGCATTGGCCAATCGAACGAGCCAATCAGCACCTCCCGGACCCCCATCGCAATGTTGGCCACAGGCACAATCGCAACCGCCGAACGTAACGGCAGGCCGGGCAGCAGCGGGGCCACGGCCGGGACCAGCCCGAGCAAAAACAGGGGGAAGAAGTAGAACTGGGCTTCCTTATAAGTCCGTGCCCGTCCCGAGGCCAGCAACAGGATGCCGGACGCAAGCGCCGCCACCGGCAGCAAAAGCACCAGAAGGAGTGCCCCAGTGGCCGGGGTGACCGCCGCGGCCAGACTTCCCGGCACCGGCACCAGCTTGAGCCCGACATACACCAGCAAATTGGCCACCTGCGCCAGCGTAATCCCCAGCGCGACCGTGATAATCAGCAGATGTTTCGCCACGACAATTTCCAGCCGCGTTGCCCCGGTCGTGAGCAGGGTCTCAAGCGTGCCGCGTTCCTTTTCGCCGGCCAGCGAGTCGAGGGCCACAACCGCTCCCCCCGTCAACATGAACAGCACCAGCAACAGCGTCAGAACCCGCCCCAGATTGACCCCGGCCACCTGGCCCGGCGTCGCGACATCCACCAGCGAGAACGCCGCAATCTTGTCGGGCGGCGCCGGCAGGCCGCGTTCAAGCAACAGGGCGACCCGCTCGGCGCGGCGGGTCGCCTCCAACGCCTCCTGCAGACGGTGCGCGCAGGTGACCGATTCGTCGTGGTTGCCCATGAATACCAACCGCAGCGAACGCGGGAGCGGCGCCGGGGCGGAATTTGAACGGGGTCGGAGTTCGGGCTTTCTGGATGCGGCGGCGGGGCCGGCCGGTTCGCCCGCCGGCCCTGCGGCGCCGGCAGGGGTTTTGCCGCCTTCCAGAATTACATGGATTTCGCCTTGTTCCAGTGCGGCAAGGGCGTTGGTGCAGGCGACCTCCTCGAATTCAAACGGCGCCGTGTTGGTGCCTTTGGGCTCGGCCGCGAGGCGTTCGCGGGTTCGACTCATCAGGTCCCTGACCCATTCCGCTTCGGGACCTTGGACGGCGTAGCGACAAGCCAGGGACTGGAGTTTGGCCTCGCGCTTTTTCAAGGACCAGTTCGAGCCAAGAAACATCAGCGGCATCACCAGGATGGGCAGCACCACCGACGTCAACAGCAGGCGCCGGTCCCGCAGCACCATGCGCAACTCCGTGCGGTAAAGCGTCGCCAGGGTTGACCAGTTCAGGCGCATGAGGTGGACGCCGGGCTTTCTCCCGCTTGCGAGCGGGATTGTTCAACATAGTGAACAAAAATGTCCTCGAGGTAATAAAGGCCTGTCGCCGCCCGGAGGCTGGCCAGGGTGTCGCACGCGTGAATCCTGCCCTGGTGGATGATCGCGATGCGGTCGCAGAGCTTTTGAGCCTCGCTCATGATGTGAGTCGAAAAGAGGATCGTCTTGCCTTCGTCGCGGAAAGCGGCGATGAGCTTTTGCATGTCGAGCGCGTTCAGCACGTCCAGGCCGACGGTCGGCTCGTCAAAAATCAGGACGGGGGGATCATGGGCCACGGTGCGCGCGATGGCGACCTTTTGCTTCATGCCCTGCGAAAGGCGGTCCACGCGAACATCGGCGTAGGCCCCGATGCCGAACCGGTCAATCAACTCTTCGACCCGCGCGCCCACGCGCTCAGCCGGGCAGCCGTTGATGCGGGCAAAAAAATCCAGGGTTTCACGGGCCGTCAGCCGCGGATAAAGGGCTGTCGTGGCGGAGCTGAAACCGAGGCTGCGCCGGACGGCCTCGGGGGCGGTCGCCAGGTCGTGGCCCATCACCGTGGCCCGGCCCGCCGTCGGCTTGAGGATGGTGGCCAGCACGCGCAAGGTGGTCGTCTTCCCGGCGCCATTGGCCCCCAGCAACCCGAAAATTTCGCCCGGCCGGCAGTCGAAGTTGATGCCGTCCACGGCGCGGAGTTCGCCGCGGCTGTCGTCGTAAAACACTTTGGTCAGATCACGAACGATGACGGTTGGGTTCACGGGAGGGATCAGGGAACAGGCGGATGGCATGCGGCGCGTCGAAACAGGCGCTCGCGGCTGAATCTCCACAAACTGC
Organism: Verrucomicrobiota bacterium; assembly: GCA_029974925.1. Classification (GTDB taxonomy): domain Bacteria; phylum Verrucomicrobiota; class Verrucomicrobiia; order Limisphaerales; family UBA8199; genus JARKQH01. The sequence goes on along the minus strand of JARKQH010000165.1, from coordinate 1,298 downwards.
CGCTGTAAGAGCCGGTGAGGATGTCTTCGAACTGGAGAATGAACGCCGCCAGACGCACGCAGGCCCCCACGGCCAGCAAGGACGCCGCGGTCGTCAGCCCGATGAGCGGCCACTGCAGCGTTCCCGAAATCGCCTCACGCACCATGAGCGTGATGTTGACCACCGGCACCAGCGCCAGCGCGGGGGTGAGACTCAAACCGGGAACCTGAAGAAAGATCACCGGCAGCATGATCAGCAAGTAGAACGGCGTGATCATCGCCTGGCCTTCCTTGAACGTGCGGGCGAACGACGCGAAGATCATCATGCCCGCCGCCACGAAACCGGCCAGCAGCACCGCCGCCAGCACCAAAACCGGCACCGCCCCCAACGGCAACGCAAACTCGACCGTCTTCCCGGCTTCCTCCAAAATCGGGCCGAAAATAGGTTTCACCGTAACCAGCACCGCGACCACGTTCAGCAACCCCGCCAGGCCCCCCAGGCTGGCCACGGAAAAATACTTGGCCGCCACAATGCTGCGCCGATTCGCCGCCGTCGAGACGAGCGTCTCCCAGGTTCCCCGTTCGCGCTCGCCGGCGACCGCGTCCACGGCGGGGTAAAAGCAGCCGATGGCGACCATGACCACGAATATGATCGGGAGCAGCAGACCCAGCAGAAAGGCGCCCATTTCCTTGCCGGAGGCCACGTTTTGCGCCGCCAGGTCGAAGACCAGCCAGTGCTCGGCCCCCACGCCCCGCTTGCGCGCCTCGCGCAACAGCCACTCCTCCCGGTACACCTCGAGAATCTCCGACAGCCTCTTGCTGGCGGCAACGCTGCGCTCGCGCGATTGGTTGTAAAGGATGCGCGCGGCAAAGTTCGCGTTCAGCCCGGCGCCCGCTTGCTCTGGGGGCGCGAACTCCAGCACCGCATCCAGGCTCCCGAGCTGAAGTTGCGCTTCGAGCCAGGCCTTGGGCCCGCTCGCCGGCGCCAGCCGCAGTTTCTCGTGGCGCTCCAGCGCGCGGCGCAGGGCGGGGTGGCCCTCGGGAAAATCAATCAGGACCACCCGGGAGACAAACTTCTCGGTCTGGCCCGTGACAAACAGCATCCCGGTGAAGACGGACCAGAGAAGAAACGGATACAGAACGATGGGAATGACGACGCTGTTCAGGACAATGGTCTTTTCGCGGAAGGCCGCCCGCATTTCGCGGCGATAGAGAATCGCCACGTGGCGCCAGTCTATGCGCCGCAGCTCCCGGAGCGATGCCAGGCGGCCGGTTGTCATCTTCTTTTCACGCGTTTCCAACCACTCTGACCGGGCCGCC
>JARKQH010000158.1 GCA_029974925.1 Verrucomicrobiota bacterium | reverse complement strand
GACGGTGTGTCGCGGCACCCGCCCCGGAATCCGGGCGGTCCACCAACAATTTCATACCTGCATTATGAACCCGCAGCGGTGGCTGTCATGTGGCATGAAGTGGCCACAAGCCGCCTGGCGTTTGCCCCTTATCCACCGCTTCGCCCGTGGATTTGCACGCGGGGGCCGGCTCGGAAGCGGCCCACGGCCTGCAGCTCTCCTCTCACGGCTCTGCTCCGGACAGCGCTGGAACCGGCTTGCAAATGGATTCTTCTGCCAGCGGCGTCTCAGGCTGCCGGTTGGTTCTGGGCAAGCGCGTTGCCTTTCTTCTTCTTTTTCTTCTTCTGCGGTGGCTCGACTGACTCGACGGGCGCGGCTTCCTTCGCCGGAAGGTAGCGCGCGAGCTTCTTCTTCACGTCAGCCAGTTCCGGCTTGGCGGCAAGGTTGGTCCACTCGTTGGGGTCCTTCCGCTCGTCGTAAAGTTCCTCCGAGCCGTCCGCGTAACGGATATAGCGCCAGTCCGCCGTGCAAATCGCATGGTTGCCCGGCAGGTGCGTGACCAGGGCGGGCTGGGGCCAGGCGGCTTTCGGGTCGGCGAGCAGGGGGCGGATGCTGACCCCTTCGGCATGCTTCGGAACGGGCACTCCGGCCAGCTCGCACAGGGTCGGAAAGACACTCATGAGGTCCACAGCCTGCTCGCACCGGGTGCCGCCTTTGGTGAGACCGGGGGCCACCCAAATCAAGGGCACGCAAGTCGCCTCGCGCCACAGGGCGGATTTGGCCCAATGCTCCTTTTCGCCGAGGTGCCATCCGTTATCCCCCACAAAGACAATAATGGTGTTGTCCCGGTGCGGGGACGCCTCGAGGGCGTCAAGCAGGCGTCCCACCTGCGCGTCGGCGAACGACACGGCCGCCAGATAGGCTCGCACCCGGTCCTTCCACAGGCCCGCCTGGATGATATTGGCGTGGACCGTCCGCCCGGCGAAGCGCAGGCCCGGAGGCGGGACATCCGCCAGGTCATTAGTGAGGACGGCAGGCAGTTGGATGGATTCCAGGGGATGCAGGTCAAAATACTTCTTGGGCACATCCCACGGCGTATGGGGACGGTGCAGTCCGCAAGCCATAAAGAAAGGGTTGGTCTGGCGATTCAACTGCTCGACGCACCACGTAACGCTTTGGGCATCCACAAGCAGTTCCTCGGCTCGTTGCTCCTGGAACGGCGCCTCCGGCTTTCCGGACGTGAACATCCGGTAGCCGAAAGGTCCGGGCGTCCGGTTGGCCACACTGTTCGGCAGCGTATCATCGCGGGGATAAAAAACCTCGTCCCATTCCTCGGGCTTGTAATTTCGGTAATGATAGATTTTCCCCGCGGCAAGCGACGTAAACCCGAACTGCCGCAGGTAATCATTCAGGCAGTGCTTTGGGGGAATGTGTTTCATCCAGGGCTGTTGGTTATGGTACACGCCGGTGGTGGTGGGCCGCTGGCCGCTGAACATCGCCGTCCGCGATGGATTGCAAATCGGGGCCGGGCAGTGGGCATTCAGAAAAGTCACGCCTCGAGCCGCCAGCCGGTCCAGATGCGGGGTGCGGGCCTGGGGATGCCCCCCCATCGGGGTGATCCAGTCATTCAGATCATCAGCGATGATCAGCAGGATGTTGGGCTTGGGGGAGGAGGTGGCCAGGGCGTCGTTCGGGCCGGCTGCGATTGGATGCTGCAGGGCGGCCAACGCCAGTACCCCAGTCAGAAGCATGGTTTTCATGTTGCACGTCAAGCATCACCCGGGACAAGGCCTCCTGTCATGTGGCATGAAATGGCCACACCCTCAATACGCGGTGAAGGCCGTTCTTGTGTCTCTCCGCCCGCCAGCGGCGAATCCCACCTTCCGCTGCAACGCCAGAGAACCGTCGCGCGGCTTTACGGGGTCGTGGCCCCGGTCGGCCCAGCGGGCTTCCGCGCCAGAACCATGATCTCCATTTCATCCAGCTCAAGGGGACGGTGGCCCCAGTTGCCCGCGGTGCCACCCCAGATGGCCTCGACCTCCAGCCCGGCCATCTGGAACAGCAGTCTGAGCTCGGTGGGAACAAAGCCGCGCTCACGCAACGGCCGCTCCTCTCCGCGTGGACCTGGCAGGCAGATGGAAATTTCCGTGAGATTCAACGGGTCAAAACGGTTCTGCTCAACGTCGGACTGATTGCGTCTTCGCGCCATGGCGTAGCCGTTAAGCACCGTGAACAGGCACCGGGCTGCAGGCCGCAGGGATGCAGCCACCCGGCGCAGAATCGCCAGGGGTTGCCCGAGGGCGTCCTGCCCCTTGCTCAACAGGCCGAAGGCTCCCTCACACAGGCAAATGACCCCGTCGAACGATTCGTCCACTTCGAACACGGTCGCATCCTCGCGACGCCAATGAACCTGGACGGCAGCCGCTTTCGCATGACGCCGGGCCTGCTGCAGCATCCCCTCCGATATTTCCACGCCGGTCACGCAATATCCGCGTCGCGCCAGCTCGATGGCGTGCCGTCCTGTCCCGCAGCCGACATCCAGCACCGAGGCCCCGGGCTTCAGCTCCAGCGCCTCGATCAGGAAATCCACCTCCGCCAGGGTGTTCTTTGTGAAACAATTCTCGTTGTAAACAGGGGCATGCCCGTCGAAAAACTCCTGCCATTCACTCTTTGGGCTCATGATTCAGAGGATTGTGGAGGCTCGCTTGGGGGCTGGCCGCTGAACGCGGGGGCTGGCGTCAGGCTGCCGGCGCGGGCGGCGCCATGGGATGGAAACTGAGTGGTTGTTCGCGTGGGGGCTTGGGCCCCTGTTTCAGCACCGCCCGGGCGTGCCGCGCATAGTGCCCGTGCAGGTCATTGGCATACTGCCGGAGTATTTTTTCGCCAAGCCCCTGGTAATCCCCGCAGCGATACAGTGCCCGCGCCAGGTAAAGTTCGCTTAAGGCCCGGTTCCGCGTCGTGGTATCGGTTCCGCTGGCTGGATTGTCCTTCAAGGCTGCCTCGATGTCCGTCACGGCATGACCGCTCGTTCCCGGCTTCTGAAGGAGATTCGCCAGGGTCCTGGCGGCGGACCTGTCCCCAAGACTTTCCAAGGCCATGGCCACCGCCCGAATGTGGGAAAACTCCGCGTCGGCATCCAGTTGCTCCGCCTTCTGGCAGATGACCCCGACGGCCGCGGGCGACCGCGTGCGCCCCAGAGCGATGATCTGGCTGTCCAGAGGACTCATGCACGCCCCAAACTGGCCCATCCCCGTGTAACGCCATCCCTTGTCCCAAGCCGTCTGAGAGACGGCTTCCATCAAGGAGTTGACGCCGGTGGAATCGCCCATCATCCCGAGGATATGAGCGTAGATCAGGCGGGTCTCCTTCGACCCGGCGCGGGCGTAGGCTTCGCGCAGCAGCGGCTGAGCGGCTTCATATTGCGCAAGGACGACCTCCAACTGGCTGTAGTCTTTGCCAACGGCCTCCACGGCGGCCGCGACTCGTTCCAGCGGCAGCGGAAAGTTGTCTTTCTCTTCCAGCACCGAGGGTGGCAGGTTGCCGATTTCAACCAGATGCTTTTGCAAGGCCCGGATGTCCAAGGCGCGGCTGGGGATGTCGCGCCGCACAATTTCCGCCGCCGCCACCCCCGCGGCGTAACCCTGGTTCTGCACGTCCGGCTGCATGCGGATGCAGGGAATGGCGTCCCGATGCGCGCTGACGCCCAGACCGGTCACCAGAATCCGATCCAACCCCTGCGGGAGCAGGCAGCGATACGGCACCCGCACATCTATATCCTCCCGGTCCGGCGGCCGGAGCATGAACAACGGGTGAATGGTGTAGCCATGTGTGTCGAAATTGCTCCGCGCGATGACGAGGGTGTCGGGAAAGGTCCGGCGCAGCATCATATCCATGGGCGTAAAAAAGAAATCTCCCACAATTTGCCGCCGCTCGCGGGTGTCCACCAGTTGGCCCAGATCATACGCTGCCGGGTATTTCTGCCGCGCCACCACCAGCACCCGCCAGATGTCGAAGACATCCGTGTCATCCACAAAGGTGAAATCCGTGTTTAGGTATTTCTGTCCCAAATCCCGTGGCGGAAGTCCCGCCCCTTGAACCGCCACGTCAGTTTCATCGGTGTAACGGCAAGGGGCCCCCGCGGCCGCTGCAATGTCCGCGTTGCCCGTCGCGTCAATGACCATCCGCGCCAAGACCACCCCCCGGCCCTGCGGCGTGAGCAGCACCACGCCTTTAACCCGGCCGTTTTCAACCACCGCTCCGCCGCCCATCACGCCAAACCAGACGTCCACCCCAGCCTGTCGCAGTTCGCGCCGATACACCTCGCTTTTGTGGTCGGGATTCCAACCCGAACCCACGCTCCGCGTGTCTTCCTTCTCAAACTCCACAACCTTGCGGTCTATCTCACCGGTAAATCCCACGCGGTTGCCGTGGTAATACTTCGCAATGAAGCCCGCCGTCCCAACGCCCCCAAGGCTGTGAAGATACTCGACCAGCAACGTCCGCGCCCCGCGCCGGCCCGCCCCGATCGCGGCCGGAGCGCCCCCCGTTCCGCCGCCAACCACCACCACGTCGTATTCCCCGATGACCGGAATGCCAACCGCCTCGGCGGGAATGGTTCGCGCGCCCTCTTGGCGCACGTTCGCGCTTTCGTGCGCCTGGCGGACTTCCCCTTCAACCCGGTTTTGAGTTGCCCGTCCGGGCAGGTGCACCCCTTCAAGTGCCGGCTGGCGGGAGGCCAGTTCCGCGGCGGCCCGGCCAATTCGAGCCCCCACCGCCATCAGGTTCACCGGCCGCAAGAGCTGCGCCGCCCCTTCGCGCGAAAGTGGAGCACATCCCCCCAAGGCAAAAAGACGTTCCACACCGGCCGGCTGAAAGCACTCAAGGGGAATCCGCTCCGCTCCGGGCCAGGGACCGGCAGGAGCCTTCAGACTCCGAAAAGAATCCGGCGGGACTTGAAACAAAGTCTCTGAGGCATCCACAGCGTCGCGGGTCCAGGTCCAGTCGCGGGCCAGTTGCTCGGCCGCGGCAAATGAACCGAACGAATCATCCTTCATCGGAACCCGGAGGGTGTATTCGATGACGGGGTGGGCATCGCCTCGGCGGTCAATGATGGTTATGGGTTGCTCCCGCCGCTGCACCGAAAATTGTTCCCCGCTCCGGATTGGACCTCCGACCACCAGCCGGTTGAAAACCTGGAGGCCGCCTGGCCAGGGTGTAAACTCCGCTCCAAGCAGCCTTGCGAGGTTCGCCCGTTCTGTAACGTCAATAATCACCTTGGCCAATACAGCCTGGCGTCCGGAGCGGTTCGCAACGACCACCCCCGCGGGCTTTCCCGCGGCATCGCGCAACACCTCGATGGCATGGCTGGCATACAGGAACGGCACTTTTGCCTTGATCAGCGCCTCGTCCAGAGCCCGCTTTACTTGCATGGGCGTCGCCGGACGTCTCTGTGGCGGTTGCGGCGCTGCGACCGGGGCCTCGGGAGCACTCTCCACCACGACTTCGCCGAGCAAAACCCGCCCGGCTTTCGGCCCCTTCCGGATGGCAAGCTTTAGAAAGCGGGCCGTCGTCTGGAAGGAAGCCGATAAACCCAGGGCCGTTTCCTCGAATCCGCCCGTGCCGAGCTGGCTGTTCTTGATTGCCGCCACCGATTTCCAGTCCGCTTGGTTCTCGCTTGCCGAAACCGCGACCTCGGCAACCTCAAAATCTTCATTCCGCTGGTAGGCCAGCACGTGGATTCCGCCCAAGGCGGTGGGTTTTCCAAAGTCCAGAGTCAAGGTGACGTCCCCGTCGAATTGAACACTTTGCGAGCTGGCGCTCTGCCATTTGCCGTCGGTGAGCCGCGGTTCGGCCTGGCTGTCTGGGTGCCGCGCCGAGGCCGGCTTGTCCGCGGTGTATTGAAAACGCAATCCGCGACCGATAAACGCGGGGGCGGGGACGACTGTGGGCTTGAACACTTCCCTCGCCAGATCGCTGCCCGGCTCCTCCCCGGGTTCCAGCCAGAGGCGATACGACGCGCAAAGATCTTCCCCCAAATAGGGCCGTGGCGCGACCACAAAAACCCTGGCGCCACTTCGCGCCGCTTCCACCGCCGCCGCCACCCCGCCCGAACTCCCCCCAACCACCACCACATCCACCTCCTGCAGCACGGGCAGCAGACTGGCTGGCTCAACGACCTCCCTCGCCTCCAGAGCGGCTGCAAAAAGCATCATTCCCACAGCCGCCAGGCCACAGTTCAGTCTCTGTTGGTTTCGGTTTTGTCGCTTACTCATATCCCGCGCTATTCTGAGTCACACCCTCATGTAAAGCAATGGAGGAATCAGCGCCCCGGCGAGGGCGCCGGCGTCTCCGGGTCGCGGGACCTCGCGCCGGAATTTGGAGGTTGGGGTAAAGCTCCAACGGCCTGAGCCAGGATGATCTCCTGGTCAGCTCCCAACCCCAGCAGGGTGGCCGGCGTTTTTCGCTCCAGGTCAAACACCACCGTCCCCAGGTTTTCCGAGGCGCAGAACAGATACACGTTTTGGATGATGCACCCGGCATCAATCGCGGCATAAAAGGGGCGGGACTCGGGCCTGGCTTTCGCAAGCCGGTCAAGCCTGGCCACGTAAACCAGGACCAGGGCGGCGTTCTTCACAAAGGCTTGCGAGGAGATTCTGCCGCGCAGGTCGCCCTGAACAACAGGAGCCAGTTGGTGTTCCCTGGGTTGGTAAAGATAGACTCCGTTGGTCAAAGCGACATAAAGCTCAATTTCCTGCGAGTTCATCGCCGATGGCGCCGTGCGCCCGCCGGTGTCGGGCCGGTTGATTCCAAAAGCGGCCCAGAGGAGGTTGCCGAGCTCTTGAAGCGATACCGGACCCGGCGTCAGCTCGCGCGTGGTGCGGCGTTCCTTCAGGGCTTGCATCAGGGGTTTGCCCGAATGGATTTCGGGGGCGGGTAACACGAGGGGGGCGCCGTCGCCGGCGAACCCGGCGGAACTCAGCGCAAGGCAACATAGACTCAGCCAACCGATTGTTCGCATCAGTTACTCATACCCGACCGACCGCCTGAGGATAAAGGAGGATTATTTCGTTCCCCGCCTTCCGTCGTGACACCGGTCAGACGGGCCGGTACCCTTCCCTCAGTATGAAAATGCGCTGCGGTGTTTGCGCGGGTGCGACCTTGTTGTCGGGTTGGTTGGGAATTCTCCCTTCCCCGGCGCAACCGTCCTTCGTTCAAGTTCAGTCCGACGGGGTTCCGGCCCAAACTGCCCGGCCAGAGCCGGGCAACGCGCTCGCATCGGGCACCTCGTCCGCAACCGCCACGCCTGCCGTCGCTGCCTCAAAGGTGCCTTCCACAGCCTACCTGTTTTCCTATTTCATCGGCAACGGCGAGGACGGTTTGCATCTGGCCTGGAGTGCCGACGGGTATCGCTGGGAAGCCCTCAACGGAGGTCGAAGTTTTCTCAAACCCGAAGTCGGTGAATCCAAGCTGATGCGCGACCCCTGCCTGCTGCTTGGGCCGGAGGGCAGCTTTCACATGGTCTGGACCACGGCGTGGAACGGTAAAACCATCGGTTACGCCTCCTCGGCGGATTTGCTGACCTGGTCGCCGCAACAGGCCATCCCCGTGATGGACCACGAACCCGCCGTCCTGAACTGTTGGGCCCCCGAAATCTTCTGGGACGCGCAAAAACGGCGGTTCCTCATTTTTTGGGCCAGCACCGTCACCAACAAGTTTCTCGAAACGGCTGGCCAGGCCGAAAACCGCTACAATCATCGAATGTATTGCACCACCACGACCGACTTCAAAACCTTCGCCCCCACCCGCTTGTTCTACGACCCTGGCTTCAACGTGATTGACGCCACCCTGCTGCCCGCCAACGGCCGATTCCATCTCATCATCAAGGACGAAACGGTTAAGCCGCCCCGCAAGCACTTGCGTCTCGCTGGCGCCGATTCCCCCGAGGGCCCGTTCGAGCCCCTCAAACCCCCGTTCACCCGCAGTTGGGTGGAGGGCCCCACTGCCCTCAAGGTTGGAGACTTCTACCTCGTTTATTTCGACGCCTACCGCGACCACCGCTATGAAGCCGTTCGCTCGCGCGACTTGGAGACGTGGGAGGACATCTCCTCGCAAATCGCCTTTCCCAAGGGCGCCCGCCATGGGACGGCCCTGGCCGTCCCCGGCCGAGTTATCGAGAATCTGCTTTCGCGCTGAAGCCGCGTCCGTCCCACCGGTTCCGTAAGACGGCAGCGCCGTCCGGCCCGTTACTTGAGCGCGGGTCCCACCCGGCGTGTCCTGAACTCGCCGGCCAGGACGCCCCGCTTCATGGCTGGTCCTGCGTCCGCCGCCCGCCTTGAGCTGCGGTCCACTTTTCGCCCGTCCACGCTTGCTTTGCCGCCCCGCGAGCGTATGGTACTGGCAAAGCATAGGAAGGAGCACATCGGTTATGCCTGTACGAAAATTGAAAGAATTCCTTGATCAAAACGGAATCAAGTACGTCAGCATCGTCCACTCGCCGGCCTACACCGCCCAGGAAGTCGCCGCCTCCGCGCACATCACCGGCAGGGAACTGGCCAAGGTGGTCATCGTCGAACTCGACAAACAGATGGCCATGGCGGTCCTCCCTGCCAACCGCAAAATCGTCCTTCAGGACCTGCGGGAAGTCACCGGCTCCGAACAGGTCAAGTTCGCCTCCGAGGAACAATTCAAACAGTTGTTCCCCGACTGCGAGACCGGCGCCATGCCCCCCTTCGGCAACCTTTACGGAATGGAGGTCTATGTTGCCGAGGCCTTGACCAACAACGACGAGATTGCCTTTAACGCCGGCTCGCACACCGAAGTCATCAAAATGGCTTTCGCCGACTTCCAACGCCTGGTGAAACCCAAAATTGTCAGCTTCACCAACTGAAAGCCGCGGCCCCGTTGGGGACCCGCAACCCACGGTGATGCCCTGTGCCGGGAGGCGCTACTTCCGCGGGGGCGTGCCGTCGGGCACCCGGAGGCTGCGCCGCAGCAGCCCGTTCGTGGCGATCATGCGATAGACCTGGCCCTCTCCCACACGCCGCCGCCAAAACTCGCCCCCGGCGCATTCCACGATCAACCCGCCGGCCGCAATATCCCACAGGCTGATGCCGCGCTCTATATAGGCGTCGAATCGTCCGGTGGCCACATAAGCCAGGGCTATGGCCGCCGCGCCCATCATGCGGACCTTTCGGATGCGATAGACCAACTCATTAAAGTAGGGCAGGGTGGCGTCAATCGTTTCACGGCTCTTCGCAAAACCAATGGACACGATCGCCTCGGCGAGTTTTCGCCGCGTGCTCACCCGGATCACGCGTCCATTCAGTCGCGCAGGCTGGCCACGGATGGCCGTCCACATCTCATTGCAGAAAGGGTCGTACACCACGCCCACCAGCGTGTCAAAACCGTCCGGATAAGTCGAAGCCGTCGGCCGCGCCGCCCGCCCCTGCAATGCGATCGAAACACAGGCATGGGGGATGCCATAGGTGAAATTCACCGTTCCGTCTATCGGGTCCACCACCCAGCGATACCCGGCGTCGCTCGCCCCCGAAACCCCTTCCTCCCCCAGCACCGCCACCTGCGGAAACGCCTGCCGCAGTTGCTTCTCAATCAGCCGCTGACAGCGCACATCCAGCTCCAGTTTGATGTCATGTTGCGTCACCAACTGCGCGCGCTTGGGGCCATGCCGGTGCTTCAGCATCATCTGACCCACTGCATTCGCGGCGCTCATTGCCGCCCCCAATGCCAGCTTCAAATTCACAGGTTTTTCAGTGCGTGATTTGGATTTCATGTCTTCGCATCGAAACAGCGCAATGACTTGATGCCTTTTTGCCCCCCTCGAGTCGAGCCGTTTTATCGGAACTCGCGGCCCGGCTGCGCTCGGAAGCATACCCTTCGCCACTCAAACCGCGCGCGAAAATCCTGCCCCCCCAAAAGGCAAGGTGACCCGGCCGCTAAACCGGGTCACCCCAACCCAACCCCAAAAAAGGAGGGCGGCGCCTGAGTCGTGAAGGCACCGCCCCACTCAGGAGGACGTAGGCAAGGAACCTACAATTCGAATGAGACAGCACACCCCATGCCAATACGTCTGGGCGCGCCCTTTCCCATCCCGCCCAGCGCGGGCCAGCTTCCCCATTTTGCGAACGCGCCTCAAAACGGGGCCAGACATCGGGACGGCCCGGCTGAAGTCGCCGCGAACGCTTCTTCAAACTTCTCCCTGGTTGCAAGCCAAGGTGCGCCAGTCGGGTATCGCCGACTCCGGAAACGATTGGACGCGGTAAAGGCGGTTTGCCCCGCGCTGGTTGCTTCAAATTTCACAGCCGCCTGAACAACTTGGTCTGGTCTTTGCTGACACAAACAGCATGAAAGCCGTTTTTCGAGCGGATGGCAGCCGGGGCGGGTTCATCACCGCCACCGTGGTGCCTTCCCGCAAGTCGCAAGAGCCTCGATTCAGCCTGTTGGACGGAGTGATTCTGATCGCCCTGGTCTTTGGCGTGGCCGCCATGATGAGACTGGTTCTGGCGAATTAACACCGCCCTCGCTCCGAGCCGGGACAAGTCCCAAGAATAAAAAAGGGACGCGCCGAAGTGACGCGCCCCTCAAGGAGAGCAGACGGCAGGCCTCAGGCGCCCATGCCGTCCTCGAACGAGCCGGCGGCAAGCGGGAAGCAAAGGTGGTCGCGCACATATTGGATGCCGTTGGCGCTCGTTGCATCCAAATCCCGATACGCGCTTTCAGCCTCCACAACCAGCGGGGCGGTCTTCCGGCCCATGACCTGACAATACCTTTGCGGAAATCCCGTGTGGATAAGCAGTTCCACATAGCGGGTCATGTTCAGATCACCCGACCCAATATCCACGAATTGCATCGCCCGCTTCTGCCACCCCGGCTCCATCATCCGCAGGGGCAGGCCCGGCCGAATCACGAAGTTCTTCACGTGACACGCGTAAATCCGGGAGGCGACTTTTAAGAACCGCGTTTCCCAACTCTCCCCTTCCCAGCAGTGGGACGGATCCGCATTCACCGCCAGGCATTTGTCCCCATCGCAAATCTGGACCAGCATGTTGAAATCGTCCGCGCACATTGCACCCGTTCCCGGGTGAATCTCGTGCGCAAGGTAGATTCCGAGTTTATTGGCGTGAGCCCGGATTTTCGCGGTCTTCTTCACAAACCGCTCCTGGCCTTCCTTGATGAGATCATAGTCTCCTCCGGCCCAGAACCCCCACGGATACCCGGTCGCCACCTCCCAGCCGAACGCCACTCCCCAAAACATCGGCACAATCTTCACCCCCAGCTCGGCGCACAGGTCCAGCAACCGCAGCACGTAGTCTTCCGCCCACTTCTCAATCTCCGCCGGAGATTTCTTGCCCACGTCCGCCGGCACAAACGGCCTCACCGTCGGGCTGCCCGTCCACGCCGTTGTATGTACCCAAATCGGACAGTGCGCCGAGACACCGTCCAAACTCAGCTTCGCTTTCGCAAACGTGTCCTTGATCTCCTTCGCGCTCTTGAACCCCCCCTTCTCATTCTGAAGCATGAAGTTGGACGGTTGCGCCCCCGCCGCCCCGGATTTCTTGGCGTAGGCGAGGAATTGAGCGAGACTCTTGGCGCCATGTTGAGCGCCCTCGATGCTTGGATGAAAACAATTTTCGGCCATAGTTCTTTCCACGGTTTGAAGTGTTGATTTGTTTTATTCCGACCACCGGCAGATTTAGCGGCCCCGTCCCACAAATGCAACTTCAATCCGAGATCTTCCATCCGAGAAATCAATCAGTCCCGTCGCGAACGTCGGATTCGCGCGCAGGGGCTTTGACGCGCCGAACGCCACCCCCGAGCGGATTGTCCGATTCGACGGTTTTCTTTTTGCGCAGGTGGCCGAACCCGCCGGCGGGCTGCTTTCTGCCTTTCCCGCGCCGCCGCCAACGCCTGCTGCCACGGGAAGCCTGCAGCGCTTCCCCGCCCGCCGTTTCACGCGATTTCGTGGGTTGAACCCCCGCCCTCCATGGCTTATCTTCCCTCAAGCTTTGGCGGGGCGGAGAATCGCTTCCCCGGATTCCGGGGAGGAGGAAAGTCCGAACACCACAGGGCGCGGTGCCGCGTAACCCGGCCTGAACCGGGATACACGCGGGAGGCGACGTCGCGAGG
>JARKQH010000143.1 GCA_029974925.1 Verrucomicrobiota bacterium | reverse complement strand
GCGGAGCTGGCTGGGACGGCAAGCCTGGTGCCTCTATGGGGCGGCGGCCTGGGTCGCCTTGGAGATCGGCGTGTCGCACCTGTTCACGGGGATGCCGTGGAATCTCTTGGGCGTTTCGCAATACCAGTTGCTGCCGCTGATCCAGGTCGCCTCCCTCACCGGTGTTTACGGCGTCTCGTTCATCGTCGTTTGGGTCTCTTTGGCGCTGTTGTCCGCCGCCCTCCAGGTCGTTCGGCGGCCCACCACACGCTCGGTCTGGGTGGGAGAACTGATCGTCCCATTTCTGGCGCTGGCGGTGCTGTTCAATCACGGCCTGCGGCAGCTTCGGGAGGAGCAGCCGGCGGCTCCCCGCAGGGTCCGCCTCGCCTTGGTGCAGCCCAGCATCCCCCAAACGTTGATTTGGGATTCCACCCAGGACCGCGCCCGTTTCCAGGAGCTGTTGCGCCTCTCGGAGCAGGCGCTCACCAACGACGTGGATGTCCTCATCTGGCCGGAGGCGGCCGTTCCCAGCCTCCTGCGCTACCACCAGCAGACTTACGACGCGGTGATGGATTTGGCGCGCCGCCACAAGGTCTGGATGATCATCGGCGCCGACGATGCCGAGCGCCGCCCTGATCCGCGTCCGGGCGCCGAGGCCGACTTCTACAACAGCAGTTTCTTGATCAGCCCGGAAGGCGCGCTGGAGAACCGTTACCGCAAGCGGAACCTGGTCATCTTTGGCGAATACGTTCCCTTGACCCGTTGGCTGCCGTTCCTGGCCTGGTTTACTCCGGTCCAAGGCGGGTTTACTCCCGGAGACCGGCCCGTGCCGTTCCGCATGCCCAACCTCCGGGTTCAAACCGCCGTGTTGATTTGTTTTGAGGATATTTTTCCCAGCCTGGTTCGCGAGTACGTCGAGCCCGAAACCGATTTCCTGGTCAACCTCACCAACAACGGCTGGTTCGGCGAAAGCGCTGCTCAATGGCAGCACGCCGCCGCCGCCGTGTTCCGTGCCGTCGAAAACCGCCGGCCGTTGATCCGCAGCGCCAACAACGGCTTGAGCTGCTGGGTGGACGAGAGGGGACGCCTCCGGCAGGTCTTCCGCACGGCCTCCGGAAGCATTTACGGGCCGGGTTGGATGGAGGTCGAATTGCCCATGCCGGAGGACATGCATCAGAGGCCTCCGACTTTTTACCGGCAGCACGGAGACCTTTTTGCCTGGGCCTGCTTGGTGGCCGTGGGCCTGCTCCTGGCTGCACGGACGGCGCGTGCCATTCGCAACCGCAGGCGCCCAGCCGGGTTCTCGGGGGCCCCAATCTGACCCCCGCGTCGGCGCCTTCGGCGGCCACTTTCCCATCGCGAGAACAACCAAGCGGTTGCGCCTCGCAGTCCGGCAACCGAAGGCAGCCTTGCCCCTTACGGCCGGTCCGGTTTGATCAACTCTGCAAACCGCTCCAAATCGTCGTACCGGCGCTGCCAGGTCGTGTACATCACGCCGAGCACGCCGTCAAAACCCCGGGCGGCCTCCAGCCACTGCCGAACTTGTTCCGGCGCGTGGTCGTAATATCCGGCAATGATCTGGGAATGGCCGCGCCCGGCGAACCAGCGCAGACTCTCGACGCGCTTTTCAAAATACCAGGGCACCACGATCACGTCCTTGTCCAGACCCTCCCAGGACCCGGCCAGGTCGCCGCGGACGAGGTAATAGTCCCGGCGGGCGTTGTGGTGAGGATCGAACATGTCGCTCCAGACATAAATGCGTCCTCCGGGATTGACTTCGCGCAGAATTCTAATGCAGGTGCGAACGTTGTCCGCCAGCAGGGCCCCCGCCTCGAGCCGGCGCTGCTGGCACGCGGCGCACCAGTTCAGCACTCGGATTTCGTCGTGTGACATCAGATAGCCCCGGGCGCCCCAGGCGGCATGCATGCGCCGCGCCTGGTCCCGCAATAACTCGACCGTGCGAGCCTCCGACGGGCAGACCATCGCCTGATCCTCGTGAATGGTGGCCGCGTGGTAGTAGGAAACGCGCAGCCGCGTGCCGTCGGGCAAGGCGGTGCGAATCACCGGCGGCTCGTGCCAGACGTCGTAAGACCCTTTCCACGGCTTGACGCCCATGCGCGGATCAACGACCCGCTCGAAATCCCGCCCTTCCTCCAACGCCGGGCCATCCTCGCGCCGCACCGTCAAGGGCGCCCCCACCCGCCGAACCACGTTGACCAAACCCACTTCCTCCAACCGGGCGTCATCAAACCAAAGGGCGCCGGCTTGGCCGTCCCAGCAGCCCAGGTAAAGGTTGGCCTCCCGGTGGTCGAGGGAGTTGAAAACGACGTGATGCGTGGTCCAGTCCTGCGTGGGTTTGACTCCCAGCGAATTGTAGTTCAGCACCCGGTTGCCACCGATGACCTTGACCTCCGGCGTGCCGCGAAACTCCTCGGTCTTGATGCGAATGGAAAGGTGATACTGGCGGAAGGGGGTCAGCCCGAGCTTTTGCACGATCCGCGCATTTTGTCCCCGGGGATCGCGAATCAAAGCCGCCCCATTGCTGGCGGCCACGACGGCGTCCTTCCATGACCAACGCGCCAGGTCGGCAAAATCACCACCCTGAACCGAAATCGGCGGGTTCGGCTCCAACCGCGCTGCGCCGCCCCGCACCACAAACAGGGCGTTGGTCACCGGCAGCGCTTCAATCAGGTTCGGGTCGTGCCATAGCAGATCGTTCGAGTAGCCTAGCGGAAAAAGCGCCGGCACAATCTCCAGGCCCAACCCGGAGGCGGCCGTCTTGACACGCTCAACATTTCGAAAATAGCGCGCGTCCATATCCCCCAATTTCGCGAACTTGGAGTCCGCCAGCAGCACGTGGGTGTAGCCCGCTTTCGAAGCCCGCGAAAACAACGCTTCCAACTCGGTGATGTTCGGGTCCACCCAGAGGTTCTGGGAGCAGTAGAGCCAGAGCTGCATCGGGCGGGTCCGCAAGGAAAGGTTGCCGGGCGCGGCCGGAAGGCCTATATTGGCCGCGAACAGGCAGAACAGCACAAACGCTCGTCCAAACCGATTATGGAAACCACTCATGCGCAGAAAGGCTCGGCCCTAAACCGTCGGGCGGGCGTCGGACGTGTGGGCATGACCCTTGCCCTGGCCGCCCTGGCTTCGCTGGGCATGATCACGCTGCTCCGGCCTGGCTGAGGCTCGCCGGTTTCAGCCCTTGGCGGGCTGGCGATTATTTCGGCGACCCCGTTGGGATTCCTCCTCAGCCTCATCGGGGTGTTCGTGGACCAGAACAAGCGTCCGGCCCTCATTGGTTTGGGGCTCAGCGCCCTGATGGTGTTGTTGTTCTTCGTCACCGCTCTGTGTTGAAGGTGGCGTCCCGCTGGCGGGAGTCCTCAGATGCCGGCGGCCGTTCTCCTCCGCGTTCGCCTGCCAGCAGCGCCGCGCCAAGCGCCCCCGTGTATTGCGGCAGCGGCGCAACCGTCACGGCGCACCCCAACGCGTGTTCCAGCGCGCGCGTCATGCCCGGCAGCAGGGCGACTCCACCCGTGAAAGCGATGGGAGGCAGGGCGCAGCGCCCCGCCAGGGCCACCACGCGCTGCGCGATGGCATTCTGGACGCCCGCGGCGATGTCGGCGCGCGAAACCCCCTGCGCCAGCAGCCCGATGATCTCCGTTTCGGCAAACACCACGCACATGCTGCTGATCAGCGCCGGCTTCTGGCTCTCCTCCCCCAAGTCCCCCAGCTCCCGCAGGCTCACTTCCAACCGCGACGCGACCAGCTCCAAAAACCGCCCGCTCCCCGCCGCGCAACGGTCGTTCATCGCAAAATCCCGCACCCGGCCCCCCGCTTCAACGAACACGCATTTGCTGTCCTGGCCCCCGATTTCGAGGATGGTTCGCGTTTCAGGCAGGAGATGGCACACGCCCCGGGCGTGACAGGTGATCTCAGTAATGGTGCAACCGGCAAAACGAAGGAGATTCCGCCCGTAGCCCGTCGCCACGATCGAACCGACCCGATTCCGCGCCACCCCCGCTTCCGCGCAGCATCGCTCCAGCAGGGCGGAGGCGAGCGATTCCTGCTCGACGCCCTGATCACACAGGCCTCGGCTGAGAATCACTCCCTGCTCCGCATCCAGCAGGACCAGCTTGGTCGAGCGCGAGCCCGCGTCAATTCCAGCGCAAATCATCAAATCCGAAAACCAGCAAACAGGCTTTCCGCGCCGTGCGCAATCCCAATCACGACTGCCTGTCCTTTGCCTTCGGGACAGTCAGGGCC
Organism: Verrucomicrobiota bacterium; assembly: GCA_029974925.1. Classification (GTDB taxonomy): domain Bacteria; phylum Verrucomicrobiota; class Verrucomicrobiia; order Limisphaerales; family UBA8199; genus JARKQH01. Next base: position 43,037 of record JARKQH010000143.1, on the reverse strand, counting down.
CTCCCTGGATCGCGCCGGCCTTTCTTAAAGCGGCCAGTGTGTCCTCCAGGGGCAGGGCCTCGATGGTGTCGCGGAACCCACATACGGTCGTGGCGCGAAAGAGGGAATTGTAAATGGCTTCTTCAGTGGCTTCAGCCACCGCCTGGAACAGGGGGGTCATTGAGTGGTTGGACAGTTCGGCCACATGATGGACGGACTCGCCCGCGCGGCGGCGGCATTCGAGGGCCGTCGAAAAAGCGATGACATAATCGCCCGAGCCATTCGACAAGTTCGACCCCGTTCGGGCCAGACCCGCGACCGCCCGCGCCGCAAGCCGTTCCAGGTTGCGCGCGCTCAACGGCGCGTCCGTCGCCACAACACTCATGATGCTGCCATCCCCCGGGTTCCGCTTTGCTTTCCGAAGGCGCGACAATTGTCGGCCGACAGGCACCCCCGCAATCCTCAAGTCGCCGCCGAAGTTGCTCTGAATCAGGACGCCAACGGTGTAGCCGCCCGCGCTGGACGGCAAAGTGCGCGAACTGGTGCCGATGCCGCCTTTCCATCCAAACGCCACCGTTCCCGCCCCCGCGCCCACCGCGCCCTCCTCCACCCGGCCGCCGGCTGCCGTTCTCAGGGCATGGGTGACATGTTCAAACCTGATGGGACGCGCGCGAATATCGTTGAGCACCCCGTCGTTGGTTTCTCCGACAACCGGGTTGATGGACCGCACCTCCTCCATTCCGGGCTGGGCCAGCAGCCATTCGACCATCGCATCAGCCGCCTTCCAGACGCTCAAAGTGCCGGTCAGCAGAATGGGGGTTTCCAATTCACCCAGCTCCCGCACTTGGCTGATGCCGGTGAGTTTGCCGAATCCATTCACCACGTGGATGGCGGCGGGGACTCGCTCGAGGTACAGGTTCCCGGCGTGGGGCAGAATCGCGGTGACTCCGGTGTGAATCGCCCTCCCTTCGCTCACGGTGCTGTGGCCCACCCGAACGCCCTCAACATCGGTGATCGCATTGAAAGGTCCCGGAGTCAGCGAGCCAACAAGGATGCCGGCTTCCCGGGCGCGCGGACGCACATCGGCGGGTTGAGCCTCTGCAAGCATCGCCAGCCCCACCAGCCCGCTCACCGTCCAGACTCCGAAATGGAATCGGTTCTGCATAGAGTGACCTTGCGGACGCCCAAATCCCCCGCCTCGACCACCAGCCGCAAATCGGCCCCGCTGTTCTGACCATTCATCAGGCGGGCGCCGGCCAGTTTGAAGGTGGCGGTTTTCCACTGCTTGTCGCCTGACAACGGAACGGCCTGGGATCGGCTGTAGGCGCCGTTGAAGGGGGCGGACTTGTCCGGCCCATCGTATTCGACATTCAACCTCCCCGCAGCGGCGTCGAAGTACTCCACCACCAGGTCCAGGTCCATCCCTGCCGCATTCTTGAAGGAATCGTCCACGCGGAAGTAAACGTAAGTCCCGTGGCCGGGAGACGGCTGGATTTGCCAGCAGACACTTCCGCCTGCTTCGGCTTGCCGCACCTGGCCATCCTCGTGGGGCACGAGCGTCAAACCTCCGGTCGTGGCGTCACCGAGCGGAGTCGCGGTGACGCGGCGCGCATCGGAAAAGCGGCCTTTGGGCCAGGCCGGCACCCAGCCCTGCTTGAACAGGTCCGAATACTTGCGCGTCAGCTCGATGTATTGCCGGCCATATTCCCGGCTTTCGCAAACCGTGGTGCCCTCGTGAAATTCGTTCCACGTCTCCACCATCACGAAATTTGACGGCCGGCGCAGAAAGCGCATCCAGTTGTCTTCGTAAAACTTCCCACCCTCGCGTTTTCGAACGAGCGGTTTGCGCCCATAAACAGCGGTGTCGTCATAGCCGGGGCCGAGGGCCGCCACGCCTGGATTCTTCAGCCCCAGGGCCCCGCCCCACGCGCACACGTTGTCGCCTTTCACGCGCCACGAGTCCTGCGGCACGAAATAGAGCTCGTGCCCGCCGAACTCCTGCCGGAACTGGTTGCGGGTGAACTCGACAAAGCCCTGATCGTGGTCTTTTGCGAAGGCGGCGGAATACAGCAGCACCACCGCCTTGCCATCCATCAGAGCCCAGTGTTTGGGCGGAATCGCTGAAAAGAAATCGCGCACCGTCGCATAAAACCAGCGTTTGCCAAAATCGGTCTTGAGGTCCACATGCACATGCCAGGCGTTGTATTGCAGGGTGCTGGTGTCATAGAACAAGCCGAGCCGCGGCGGCTTTTTGCCCTCGCGCACCAGTTCCTCGCGCGCCTGAACCATCGGCCCCAGGCCGGCGTAGCTCCAATGCAGGGACGCCTTCGGGTCGCGCTCGGACGGCGCCCCCCAGAAAACCGGCAGGGCCACATCTATGCCCGCGTCCTCCATGTCGCTGAACTGCCGCTTGTGCCAGCGCACCGACAGATAGGAAAAATCCTCCAGGGTGGGCGGATGGTCCGTCAGCCCGTCGCTCCCATTCTGGGGATTGGTGATGTGTTCGCCCGTATGGATGTTGTACCAGTAAAAGTAGTAGGTGCCCACGATGCGGTCGGTTTCCTTAAAGCTGGTGGCCTCGGCGAAGTCGCGGGGCGAAAGGTTGATATAAGGGCCGAACGCCGGCGGGATTTCCCGGGCCGGAACGGCGGCCCCCAACGACGCGAGGGGCAGCCAGAGCAGGCACGCCAGCCCAAAAGTGCGGGCCACCAGGTACACCCCCAAGAGAATCGCCCCCAGCGGGAACACCACGTGCAGCGCCGGCATCCCCTGAACCCGGACCAGCCCGCACTCGATTATCAAGCCCGCCACAAGGCAAACCAGCCCCGCCGCCAAAATCATTTTGCTCCGCGCAGCCATAAAAAGAATCTCCGCTCGCTTCGGGAAACAGTCATTGTCTTGATTCATATCAAAACCGCCAGGATGTGTCAGGCTTAAAGTAACGACATGAGTGAGCAACCGTTAATTGACATCACACAGGCCCAGGTCGTTTCGCTGCCCGCCGAGACGCAATACGCGGCCAACGGCATCGTCAGCCGAACCCTGCTGCGCGGACCCAACGTCCGGGTGGTGCTGTTCGGGTTCGCAGCAGGGCAGGAGCTGACCGAGCACACCTCGACCCAGCAGGCGATGATCCAGGTGTTATCCGGGGAATGCGAATTCACCGTCTCGGGGAAGGTGCACAATCTTAAAGCCGGCGATTTTCTTTACCTGCCGGCCCATGCGCCTCATGCCCTGAAGGCGACGCGCCAGTTTTCCATGCTGCTAACGCTGCTCAAGCCGGGCGAGGCATCGTAGCCCCTGCCCGCCGGACCCGACAGCCAGTCTGCGCGGCGGCGCGCGCGCCCGCGCGCACTTTGTGGGGTGGACGGCGGAATGGGTCTCGTGCTAGGTTTCCGCGCATGATAATTGCGCCCTCGTTATTGGCGGCGGATTTTGGCCGGCTGGCCGCGGAAACCGCGCGGGTGAACCGGTCCGGTGCGGATTGGCTGCACTTGGACATCATGGACGGCCATTTCGTGCCCAACCTCTCCTTCGGGCCGGGGGTGGTGAAGGCTCTGCGGCCGCTGACGCGCGTGTTTTTCGACGTGCACCTCATGTGCAGCAAGCCGGAAATTTTGCTCGAACCGTTCGCGCGGGCGGGGGCGGACCAAATCAACATTCACGTCGAGTTGGGCGCACAAGTGACCTCCCTGCTGTGGAAGATTCGGTCGTTGGGCAGGAAGGTGGGCCTGGCCATCAATCCCCCCACACAGATTTCCGCCGTGCAACCCTACCTGGATTCGATTGATGAGTTGTTGGTGATGACCGTGAACCCCGGCTTCGGCGGCCAGGCCTTCATTTACGAAACCCTGCCCAAGGTGGAGCAAGCGGCCGCCTGGCGCCGCGAACGCGGCCTGAATTTCCACATTGGGGTGGACGGCGGGGTGGACTTTACGACCGTTGCGGATTGCGCCCATGCCGGCGCGGATGCTTTTGTTTCCGGCACGACGTTGTTCGGAAAACGGAATCTGGCGGCGGCGGTCCGGAAGATGCGCGCCCTCGCCCAGCGAGCCGCCGCGCGAGCGACGGCGGCTGAGTGCGTGCCGGCCCGGTAGCGCCCAATGGGAACGATTCGTTTCGGCACGGACGGCTGGCGGGCGGTCATTGCGGAGGATTTTACCATGCGCAATGTTGCGCGCGTGGCCCAGGCCGCGGCGGATTACTGGCGCGCTCAACCTCCGCCGGGGACGCAGCCGTTGGTCGTGGTCGGCTATGATCGGCGCTTTCTTTCCCGCGAATTCGCCGAGTGCGTGGCCGAGGTCATGGCCGGCAATCAGTTCCGCGTCCTTCTTTGCCCCGACCCGTCGCCGACCCCTTCGGTCTCGTTCGCGGTGAGGGCGCATCAAGCCGCCGGCGGCGTGATGATTACCGCCAGCCATAATCCCGCCCGCTTCAATGGCTTCAAGCTCAAGTCCCATTTCGGCGGCTCGGCCGGGCCGGAGCTGTGTCAGGCCGTTGAGAGCTTTCTAGACCGTCACCCGGTCCAGTCCCTGCCTTTTGCTGAGGCCCGGGCCGCCGGCGTGGTCAGAATCCGGGACTTGCGCCCGGCGCATTTTGCGGCGGTCAAGCGGCTGGTGGACTTCGCCTTGATTTCCCGGTCCCGCTTGCGATTCGCTCATGAGGCGTTGTTCGGGACGGGGGCATATTGCTTCGACCGACTGCTGGCCGGCACGACTTGTCGCGTCACCACGCTCAACGGCGCCCATGATCCGCTCTTTGGCGGGATCAACCCGGAACCGATCGAAGCGAATTACGGCCCGACGCAGGCCTTTTTGCGGCGTCATCCCCACGACCTTTGCCTGGTGACCGACGGTGACGCGGACCGGATCGGCGCCATGGATGGCCGGGGCCGCTACGTCTCGACTCACCAGGTGATCTGCCTGCTGCTGCGGCACCTGGTGGTCCGGCGTCAGGGCCGCGGCCGGGTGGTCAAGGCGCTCAGCACCACTTCCATGGTGGACAAGATGTGCGCCGCCTATGGCCTGGAGCTCACCGAAACGGGCGTTGGTTTCAAGTACATCGGCGCCGAAATGATCAAGGGCGGTGTGTTGTTGGGCGGAGAGGAGAGCGGCGGAATCGCCTTCCCCGGACACATTCCCGAACGGGACGGGATTGCCGGGGGCCTCATGCTGCTGGAGATGCTGGCCACGGAGCGCGTGGCCATCGGCAGGCTGATCGCCCGGCTCGAACGCGAGTTCGGACCCCACTGCTACGGACGCAAGGACATCCATTACCCGCTCGAGCAGCGGGCGCAACTCATCGCGCACCTTCAGCGCCATCCGCCCGACCGCCTGCTGCGTTCGCCCGTCGCGGCCGTCCGGACCTTCGATGGCGTCAAATTCGTCGCCGAAGATTCCTCGTGGTTGATGCTTCGCGGCTCCGGCACGGAACCCGTGCTCCGCATTTACGCCGAGTCGGCCAGCCGGGGGGCGGTGGAGAAACTCCTGCGCCTCGGGCTGAAACTGGCTGGCACAACCCCATAGCAGTGGACACTCCGCCCGCCTGGGTCTGGTGGCGGGCAGCGCAAGCTGGTCCCAACCAGGGGGCGTCCCCCGCGGCCTTAACCCACCCCCATGCTCAAAAGGAATTCGATGTTGCTCCCGGTCTTCTTGAGTTTGTTGAGGACCAGCTCCATGGCCTCGACCGGCGGCACGCCGGTCAGCGCACGGCGCAGGATCACCACTTTCGAATACTCATCCGGGTGATAGAGCAGCTCTTCCTTGCGCGTGCCGGACCGTTCGATGTTGATCGAAGGGAAGATGCGCCGGTCCACCAGCGCGCGGTCCAGATGCACCTCCATGTTGCCGGTGCCCTTGAACTCTTCGAAAATGACTTCATCCATCCGCGAGCCGGTATCCACCAGCGCCGTGGCGATGATGGTGAGCGAGCCGCCTTCCTCGATGTTGCGCGCGGCGCCGAAAAAGCGCTTCGGTTTGTGCAGCGCGTTGGCGTCCACGCCGCCGGACAGAATCTTGCCCGAGTGCGGCTGAACCGTGTTGTAGGCGCGCGCCAGGCGGGTGATGGAATCCAGCAGAATCACGACGTCCCGTTTGTGCTCGACCATCCGTTTGGCCTTTTCGATGACCATTTCGGCCACCTGCACGTGCCGCTCGGGCGGTTCGTCGAAGGTGGAGCTGATCACCTCCGCCCCGCGGCAAGTCCGTTCCATGTCGGTGACTTCCTCCGGCCGTTCGTCAATCAGGAGGATGAACAGGTAGGCCTCGGGATTGTTCTTGAGAATGGCGTTGGCCAGTTTCTGCATGAGAACCGTCTTGCCCGTGCGCGGCGGCGCCACGATGAGCCCGCGGGTGCCTTTGCCGATGGGACAGACCAGGTCCAGCACCCGGGTTGAAAGTTCGTCCGGCGTCGTTTCCAAAATGAACCGCTTGTTCGGAAACAGCGGCGTCAGATTGTCAAAGTGGGTCTTGTCCTTGGCCTTGTCCGGGTCTTCCTGGTCAACCGCCTCGACCTTCAGCAGCGCAAAGAACCGTTCTTTCTCCTTGGGCGGGCGGATTTGCCCGGCGATCAGGTTTCCGGTCTGGAGGTCGAACCGCCGGATTTGCGACGGGGAGACATAAATGTCCTCGGGGCAGGGGAGGTAGTTGAAACTCTGGGAACGGAGGAAGCCAAAGCCTTCGGGCAGCACCTCCAGCACCCCTTCCGAGAACAGGACGCCGGCTCGCTCCGCGTTCTTCTGCAGCAGATGGAAAATCACCTCGTGCTTGCGCATCGTGCCGAAGTTTTCAACCCCGAGCTCGCGAGCCATCTGGTTCAGCTCGGTCATGGACATGGCCTGCAGTTTGGCGATGTTCAGCGAACTGGCGGCCACTTTGTCCTTGTCCGCCGCCGGGGCCCCATTTGCCTTTGGCTCCGGTTCCGGCTCCGGCTCCTGGGCCTTGCCTTTTTGGGCTTTGGGCCCGCGGGAGGCTTTTTCCGCACGTTTCTTTTCCGGCTGGGTTTTGGGCTCGGCCTGGCTGGCAGTCTCGGGGGCCGGGACCGGCGGGGCGGCAGGGTCTGCGGGCGGTTCCGCCACGGCGGTGGCGGCGGCCACAGCTTCGGCCGGTGCGACGTCGGTTTCCGCCGGCGCTGGCGCTTTGGCGGCTTTGGCTTTTGCCTTCTTCGTCGGTTTTGGCATAAATCGCTCTTTACTCGATAATGTTAAGTTTGATCAAAAACAGCGTGACTTCAGGTGAGAGGTCACCGGGGTGGTTCCCGTCCGGCTCCCTGATTGGACGTCCGTGAACGTTGATCAGTTCAAACAGGAATGGTTAAAACACCTGGAGCGGCGCCAGATTGTCAGGCTTCGCTCAATACGGCAAGGGAAATCTTGCAGTTAAGTCACGCACACGTTGCCGCACTTTGGCCAGCGTGTCAACGTTTTTAATATCCAGGAGCACTTCGCTGATCATGTCGGCAATCGCCGCCATTTCCGGCTCTTTCATGCCCCGAGTGGTGACAGCCGGGGTGCCGAGGCGGATGCCACTGGCTTGAAAGGGGGACCGGGTCTCAAACGGGATGGTATTCTTGTTCACGGTGATGCCGGCTTCATCCAGGGCAATCTGGCATTCCTTCCCGGTGAGTCCGCGGGCCCCGACGTCCACCAGCATGAGGTGGTTGTCGGTTCCGCCGCTGACCAGGCGGAAGCCGTTGCGTTTCATGCCTTCGGCCAGCGCGCGGGCATTTCGGACAATTTGTTCCTGGTAATGCCTGAAGGCGGGCTGGCTGGCTTCCTTCAAGCAGACGGCTTTCGCCGCGATCACATGCATCAAAGGCCCGCCCTGAATTCCCGGGAACACTTGGGAATCAATCTCTTTGGCATACTTTTCGCCGCACAGAATCAGGCCGCCGCGCGGCCCGCGCAGGGTTTTGTGCGTGGTGGTGGTCACAAAGTCCGCATGGCCGACCGGGCTGGGGTGCAGGCCCGTCGCCACCAACCCGGCAATGTGCGCAATATCCGCCAGCAGATAGGCGCCCACCTCGCGCGCAATTTCTCCCATGCGGGCAAAGTCTATGATCCGGGGATAGGCGCTGGCGCCCACAGTGATCATCTTCGGGCGATGTGTTCGCGCCAGCTTGGCAAGTTGTTCGTAATCAATCTGTTCATCACTCTGGCTAACCCCGTAATGCACAATATCGAAAAACTTGCCCGAAAAATTCGCCTTGTTCCCGTGCGTCAAATGCCCGCCATGGCTGAGGTCCATGGTGAGCATCTTGTCGCCGGGCTTCAGAAAGGCGAAATAGACAGCCATGTTCGCCGCGCTGCCTGAATGGGGCTGGACGTTGGCATGCTCGGCGCCAAAGAGCTTCTTGGCGCGGTCAATGGCCAGTTGCTCGGCGGTGTCCACGTTTTCGCAGCCGCCGTACCACCGTTTTCGCGGGTAACCTTCGGCGTACTTGTTGGTCAAGACCGAACCCTGGGCGGCCATGACGGCCGGGCTGGTGAAGTTCTCGCTCGCGATCAGCTCGATATTGTCCTGCTGCCGCAGGCGCTCGTGCTCAATGGCCTCGGCGATTTCCGGGTCAACGGCTTGAAGTTTCAATTCGGGGGGCAAAGTGCGATTTTCCATTTTAGCAATTCGTCGTTGGTGCCGCCCGCCCTCAAACTGGGCGGTGAGGAAAGTGTCGAGGATGCGGGCCGCCTCGTCGGGCTTGATCTGGGAGCCGGCGAGACAAAGCACATTGGCGTCATTGTGCCGCCGGGCGAGCGACGCGGTTGTTTCATCGTGAACCAGGGCGGCGCGCACGCCGGGAATCTTGTTGGCGGCGATGCTCATGCCGATGCCGGTGGTGCACACCAGGACGCCGAAAGCGCTTTGGCCCTCCGCAACGCTCCGGCCCACCTCCTGGGCATAATCGGTGTAATCCACCGATGACTTCGAGGCCGTGCCAAAGTCCGTCACGGCGATGCCGCGGTTCTGCAGGTGCTGTTTGAGGGCCTCTTTGAGCTCGAAACCGCCATGATCGGCCCCGAGGGCGACCTTCGTCGCATGCGCGGCGCCGGCCGGGGCCTGGGCGCCCTGGCGCAGAAAGCGAAGCAGGGAGACGATGCCTTGCTCGATCTGATCCCGGCAATTCAGATAGACCTGGTACGAGCCCCCGATGGGGTCGCTGATGTCCTTCTCAAACAGCTCGAGGGTTTCGTCGAATTCGCGCAGCAGAAACGTCTTCTCGGCCGCCTGCGGGTACAGCAGCAGGATGCTGTCCACGTGGCTGTGGGTCATGCCGATGATGTAATCCGCCGCCTGAACCAGGTCGGGCGTCAGCATGCGGCTGCGGATGTTCGAAATGTCTATGCCCAGTTCCTTGACCGCCTCAACCGCGAACGCGCTGGGAGGCTGACCGTTGGCCGCGCCCAACCCGGCCGACATGGCCTGGAAGTCATTCTGGCCGGCCACCGCCCGCCGAAAAAGGCCTTCAGCCATCGGGCTGCGGCAGATGTTTCCGGTGCAGACAAAAAGAACGGTCTTCATGGGTGCGCGATGCTCAAGAACTTGCGATTGGATGGGGGAATCGTCAACGTCGAAAATCAGGGGCGCTGACGGACCACCGCCAGCCCTTTGATGACGTCAATGGCGCGCGCCAGCACGGGGTCGTTGACCGTCGGCTCGGCCGGTTCCCGGTCCGGGGCGGCAGGCTCGCTTTCCAGGGTCAGTCCTTCCTGTCGTTCGCGCACCAATTCGGCTTCGCCAAAGCGAATCTTGCGGGTGGGCCGGTTGGTGGGGGCAAGGGCAAGGGTTCCCATCCCCGATGGCAGGTTCGTCCGCACAATCAGACGGTGGGCGTCTTCGTAATAAAGCTGTTCGTCCGCAGGCCGCACCGCCACCAAAATGTCCGGCTGCACCCCCTCGGCTCCCAGCTCGGCGCCGGACCCGAGCTTGAGCGGCGCGACCGAGATGCGGAGCACGTCGCCGTTTGACAACGGAAAGTCGCGGGTAACCATCGCGCGGCCGGCGGTGCGGTTGCCGAAAATCAAGGCGACGCCCGCGTCCCGCAGAACCGCCGCCAAGGCCTCGGGAGCCCCGGCCGTCCGGCCATTGACCAGCACCGTGACGGGTTTGCCAAAGGCGCGCTCGTTGGCCTTCGCGTGGACTACCCCCTCGCCCCAGTCCAGCAAAGGCTGCGCCTTGCGCACAAACAGTTGCGCGGCGTCGGCCGCGGCCGCGAAGTCGTCGCCGGTGGCAAACCGCAGGTCGAGCACCAGGCCATCCAGTTGATTGGTCGAGGCCAGGTGGCTCAATGCCTCTTTCAAGGCTTCGGCGAGGCGCTTGTCCACTTGCGTGATGCGCAAATAGCCCACCGAGCCGCTGAATACCTTCGATCCGGCCAGTGCTTCGCCCGGGGGGGCTGTCTCCTGGCCCTGTTTCACCAGGCGCACGCGCGGGCTGAGGCCGGATATCAGGCCATCCACGGCCATCCGGTTGAAATCCGACTCACTCACCCCTTTGAGGTTTTTCCGAATCAGCTCGTAAACCTGTTGAAAGTCCGGTGTGGCGCCCGCTTCCGCCTTTGCCGGGAATTGGGCTCCCGCCAGGAAGGTTGCAGCCGCGCTCAGACAAAACACAATCCCTACACGATTCATGCGCAGCCAGAGTGGGGGATGTTGTGGCGGAAGTAAAGCCGTCACCCGAGGGCTTTGGCCGCGATGTCCCGCCGGAATTGCATGCCCTCGAACTGGATGCGCTCCACCGCCGCGTAGGCCTGGTCCCGCGCGCTGCGCAAATCGGCGCCCAGAGCGGTCACCCCCAACACCCGCCCGCCGTGGGTCACGAACCCGGCCCCCTGCCAGGCGGTCCCCGCATGAAACACCTTTACCCCGGGGAGCTTTTCCGCTTCCGCCAGCCCGTGAATGGGTTTGCCTTTGGCGTAAGGGCCCGGGTAGCCGGCCGAGGCCAGCACCACGCATACCGCGCAGTTCGGGCTCCATTTCAAATCCACCCGGGCCAGCGACCCTTCCACGCTGGCCATCAACAACTCCACCAGGTCGTTCTCGAGCCGCGTCACATACACCTGGGTCTCGGGGTCCCCAAATCGCGCATTGAATTCCAATACCTTCGGCCCCGTCGCCGTCAGCATCAGGCCGGGATACAGAATACCTCGAAAGTCTATCCCCTCGGCGGCGCACCCTTTCAGCCACGGGCGCAGGATGAGTTGGCCGGCTTCCGTCAGGGCGTCTCCCGCCAGAAAGGGGGCGGGGGAGTAGGTGCCCATGCCTCCCGTGTTGGGGCCGGTGTCACCCTCCCCGGCGCGTTTGTGGTCCTGAGACGTGGGGAAAAGCTTCGCCGCCCGCCCATCGCACAAGGCGTGCAGCGAGACTTCCGTCCCCTCGAGGTACTCCTGGATGACCACTGCGGAGCCCGCGGAGCCAAAACTCTTTTTTACCAGAATGTCCTCGATCGCCCGGTGCGCTTCCGCCACCTCGCGGCAAAGCAGGACTCCTTTGCCCAATGCCAGCCCGTCGGCCTTGACCGCGCAGCGTCCGCCCAGGCTGTCGGCGAACTCGCGCGCGGGTGCAACCTCCGTAAAGGTGGCCGCCCGGGCCGTCGGAATCCCGTATTTGCGCATAAACTCCTGGGCGAAGGCCTTCGAGGACTCGAACCGTGCGGCGCGGCGATTCGGTCCCCAAATTCGCAGGCCGTGTTCCTGAAACAAATCCACAATCCCCAACGCCAGCGGGTTGTCCGGTCCAACCACCGTCAGGTCCGGCCGTTTCTCGCGCGCGAATGCCAGCAGGCCGGGGAGGTCCTCCGCTCCCAGGTTGACACACTCGATGCACTCGCCGCCGGCGGCCAGCCGTTCCCGTCCAATCCCGCCATTGCCCGGCGCGCACCACATCTTTTTCACGTGCGCGGACTGCGCCAGCTTCCATGCCAGCGCGTGCTCGCGCCCTCCGGAACCGATCAGCAGAATTTTCATCGCCGGGATTGAAGCAGGATTTGTCGCGAGCGCAAAAAAAATTCCGAGAACGTCGCCCGGAAAAAATACGGGCCAGCCCCGGGAACAATGCGGAACGGGCGGGATTCCCCATGGCACAGGCTGCGGCCGAATCCGCGTGAAACTTTATGCGTGGGGCAGTAGGCTGCCCGGCGTGAAACGCTCAGCCGCTCGCAATGCCGGACGGGGACAGGACCTCTGTCTCGCCTGCGGGTTATGCTGCAACGGCGCGATTTTCGGCGATGTGCGATTGCAGCCGGGCGACCCGGCCCTGCTCCTCGCCCGGCTGGCCGCCGAGGTTGCCGCCACGCCCCGCCGTGCGACGCGTCCGCCGCAGCGTTATCGTCAACCCTGCGTCTTTTTCGACGGCTGCCGGTGCCGGATTTATGCCGAGCGCCCCGGCCACTGCCGCAAATTCGATTGTCTGCTCCTCCAGTCGCTTCAAGCCGGGGAAACCACTCTGGCCGCCGCCCGGCGCACGGTTCACCGCGCGCGGCGGCAGATGGCGCAAGTGCGGCGGCTTTTGCGCCGCTTGGGGGACCACGACGAGACGGTGGCGCTGGCCAGGCGATTCCGCCGCGTGGCCCGGTGCCTTCAGGAGCAACCGCCGGACCCGGCCACGGCGCGGACCTATGGCGAGCTCACGCTGGCCTTCCACGACCTCAACTGCCTGCTGAGCCAGTCTTTCTACCCGGGCAGCCTCGCACCCTGACGGCCCGCCAGGGCCTCAAAGTTCGGAGACGGAGAGAATCGTGCCCGCGATGTGGCGGGTGCCGTTCTCGCGGTTGAAATAATAAACCACCAGCACCCGGTTTCCCTGCAGGAGGGTGGCCCACGGGTACCCCAGGTCGGAATTCCCGCCGTCGTCCCGCAAGACCAGCTCGCGGCTCCCGACCAGGTCCCGGCATTCGGCATCCAGCACGCGCGCGCGGATGCCAAACGGTTGATGGCGATAACCGTAAACCAGCAGCACGCGCTGGTCGGGCAGGCGCAGCGCATAGTGAGGATGCCCCTGGAAACCGGCGTCCTGCCAGCGCTGAAAACTCTTCCCTCCGTCCGTGGACCGTGCCACCGCGGTATGATCGTCGAATCCGGCCGTCCGCATGAAGGCCACCCAATCGCCTTTGGGCGTTTCATACAACGAGGTTTCATTGAAGGTGACTTTCGGGTCGGATGCCACCGGGCAGCCGTACGCCCAGGTGCGGCCCCCGTCACTCGAGAGGAGCAAATGCGTCTCGGTGCGGCGCGGTTCCAAGCCGCGGTTGGCGGCCACCACCCAATAAATTCTGCCATCTCGTCCCTGACAGGCGGCGCCCCGGTTGTAGGCCGGAGTGGGGCGCCCAAAAATGTCCCGCGTTGCATCAGCCGCCACATGGGGAGGCTCAAATGGCCCCTGCCAGGAACGGCCGTTGTCTTCGGAGCGCAGAACATAACCGCCCAGAAAAGCAAAACTGCCGTGCCGCAGGGTGTTCGTGAGTTGGGCGGCAAACCGCGCATTGAGCAGCGCCCAGCCGTAGCTGCTGCACAGCAGCGACCCGTCGCGCAATTGCAACAGGCAGGGGTCCTGCGACCCGCCGAAAGGATGGGCATAAATCAGTTCCGGTTCGCTCCAGCTTGTGCCCTCGTCCCGGGACCGGACCAGGACCAGTTGGCTGTTGGGGTCGGTGTGCGTCGAGCCTGCTTCGCCCAAATGCCGTCGCTCCGGCGCGCGGCGAAAGGCCACCAGGAGCTCGCCGTCGGCCCGGCGCACGATTGAAGGAAACGCGCTGTAAAACTTTGTGTCCTGGTAAATAACCCGATGCTCGAACGGTTGCGACCCGCCGCACCACGCGGCCAGGCAGGCCAGCGAGCCATGGAGTGCCAACAAATTCCTCATTCCCACTCCATGGCGTGTCCACCCCACTCTGGCAAGCCTAAACGCCGGCCGCGGCCGGGGCTCATGCCCCCTCGCGCCGCCGCCGGACGGAATAGGGCGCGCAATGCGCGGCGCCTTGGATTTCTGCGCCCCGGGGTTGTAATCACTCGCTTGCCAACCGCCTGCCAGGGTCAGGCGCGCACTCCGTTGCGCGTCCCCAATTCAGGCCCGCCACCCTTTTTCCCTGATGTCTTTTTTCCGGGGTTTCCCCGGACGCTCCAAGGCGTTATGCTGGGCTGGATTCATGGTTGAGAGTCTTTACGTGCACGTGCCCTTCTGCGCGCAGAAGTGCGATTACTGCGCTTTCTACTCGGAGCCTTCCAGTGGCGAAACCATCAACCGCTATGTGGCGGCCCTGGTCAAGGAACTCGAGTGGCTGGCTCCCGAGCTGCGCCTCCGTACGGTGTTTTTTGGCGGCGGCACCCCCTCGCTGCTCACCTTGCGCCAATGGGAGCAGATTCTGGGCGCGATGGAGCGCCTGAATCTGCTGGGGGCGGCGGAATGGACCGTCGAGTGCAATCCCGCGACGGTGTCGCTGGACAAGGCGAAGCTGTTGCGCTCGTTTGGGGTCAACCGCGTTTCCATGGGCGTTCAGTCGCTGAACGACTCGCTGCTCGAGCGTTTGGGACGCGTTCATTCGCGCGCGATGGTGTTCAAGTCGTTCGACATCCTGCGCCGCGCCGGATTCGAGAATGTGAACGTGGACCTCATGTTCGCAATTCCGGGCCAGACGCTCGGGATTTGGCGGGAGACGCTGCGGGAGGCGCTCGCGCTGGGCAGCGAACATCTCTCGACCTACGAAGTCATTTACGAGGAGGACACCCGGTTCTATGCGCAATTGGAAGCCGGGAAGGTGGCCGAGGACGAGGACTTGGCCTGCGCAATGTATGAGGAATTGTGCGAGGCGGCGGAAGCCGCGGGCCTCCGCCAGTACGAAATTGCGAATTTTGCGCGGGGACCCGACGTCGAGACGGGCGCGCCGGGACTCGTTACGCGGGTGCCGGAACGGGCCTGCCGCCACAACGTGAACTACTGGCGCGGCGGGGATTTTCACGGGGCGGGCCCGAGCGCCACCGGCTACGTGCGGGGCGTTCGAACGCGAAACGGGTCCAATACCCTTCTGTATTGCGAGCAAATCGAACACGGCAGGCGGGCCATCGAGTTCAGCGAGACGCTTTCGCCTCTGGCCCGCGCGGGGGAGACCGCCGCCTTTGGGCTGCGGATGGTCGCCGGCTGGCCGTTTGGGGATTTCCAGAAGGTCACGGGTTATGATTTGCGCAACGAATGGGCGGCGGACATGGAGGAAGCCGCGCGACGGGGGTGGGGCAGGGTGGACGAGCAGGGCTTCCGGCTCACGGCTTTGGGCTTGCGCTTTGCGGATTCAGCCGCGCAGCTTTTTCTCCGCTGACTTATGCGTGTCATCGCTTTGGACCTGGGCGGCACGAAACTGGCCGGTGCGGTGGTCAACCGGCGCGGGCAGGTGCTGCACCGGCAGGAAGCCGCGCTGGCAGGCCGGACCGGCGGGGCGGTGGGCGGGCTGATCCGGCGGCTGTTGCGCGCACTGGAGGATGTCGTTCGAACGGAAGGGGAGGAGCTTTTCGGCGTTGGCATCGCGGTCCCGGGCATCAGCAATCAGAGAACGGGGCGAGTGTGGGCGCCCAACATCCCCGGCTGGACCCGCTATCCGCTGCGGTCCGAGGTCCGGTCCGCGCTGCGGCGCCGGCCGGTGGTGGTTGAGATGGAAAGTGACCGCATCTGCTACATCCTGGGCGAGCAATGGCGTGGGGCCGCGCGGGGATGCCGCAACGCCATCTACCTTGCGGTTGGGACGGGCATCGGGGCGGGCATCCTGTGCGACGGGCGGGTGTTGCGCGGCGCGGCAGGCATTGCCGGCTCGATTGGCTGGATGGCGCTGGACCGGCCATTCCAGCCCCAGTACCGCATTCACGGCTGTTTTGAAGCGCATGCTTCGGGGCCCGGACTGGCCCGCGTCGCATCGCAACTCCGAAAGAAACAGGGGCGAACACCGCGCGGCGGGACGCAGGCGCCGGGTTTTGAATCGGCTCAGGAGGTGTTCGCGGCCTGGGAAAAGGGCGATCCAGCCGCGCGGCGGGCGATCGAGCAGGCGGTCGAATTCTGGGGCATGGGCGTGGCCAACCTGGTGAGCTTGTTCAATCCCGAGCGCATTGTGTTTGGCGGCGGGGTGTTCGGACCGGGGCTCCGGCTGCTGCAACGGATTCAGACCGAGGCCGCGCGATGGGCGCAACCGGTGGCGATGCGGCAGGTGGAATGGGTCGGCTCGGCGCTCGGCGGCGACGCGGGGCTGCTGGGCGCGGCAAGATTGGCTTGGCAATCGTCAAACCCATTTGTATAAGACCCCCCGCATGTATCATCGCAACCGGGTCTTTGCCGCCGCCTGCCTGGGCATGCTGCTGTTCGGCATCGTTTTCCTTTCGCTCGGCTCGGTGAACAACATGCTGGCCGACCGTTTCAGCCTGAGCGACAACGAAATCGGCACGCTCACAGCGCTGCTGCCATTCGGAATTCTGGCCGGCTCGCTGGTCTTCGGGCCGGTCGTGGACCGCTTTGGCTACAAATGGCTGCTGGCCGCCTGCGCGCTGCTGGTCATGGCGGGGCTGGAGGGAATGGCTTTTGCCGCCACGAGGGGCTGGATTCAATTCTTTGTCTTTCTGATTGGCTTCGGGGGCGGCGTGCTCAACGGGGCGACCAACGCCCTCGCCGCGGATGTCAGCGAAGGCGAGCGCGGCGCCCGGCTGAGTCTGCTGGGCGTTTTCTTCGGCATCGGCGCCCTCGGCATGCCCGGCACGCTGGCGATGCTCTCGCATCATTTCGCGCTGAAGACGATCGTCGCCGGCATCGGCGCCGTGGCCGTCCTGCCAGTGGCGTATTTTCTGGCCATTGGTTTCCCGCCGCCCAAACAACAACGGGGCGCGGCGCCCCCCCGCGCCCGGTTCGCCCTCCTGAAGCATCCCATCTTCCTGTTCGCCGGCCTGGCGCTGGCGATACAAAGCGGGATGGAAGGCATGTCCAACGACTGGATGACCCGCTATTTCCGCAAGGTGACCTTGAGCGGAGAACACGCCGCGGAGTGGAAGACGCTGCTGGGATTGGTGGCGGTGACGGCGGCGATGGTGGTGGCGCGGCTGGCGCTAAGCTGGCTGCTCAAGCGGGTTCGCTCCGATGCAGTGCTGTTCAGTTCGATCGGCCTCACGGCGGCCGGCGCGCTTCTGCTGGCGGGGTCCACCGCCTACGGCACCGCCCTGACCGCCGCGCTCCTGATCGGGGCGGGACTGGCGGCGGCTTTTCCCATCGTCCTAAGCTACGTGGGCGACTTGTTTCCCGAACAGTCCGGAACGGCCTTTGGCATGCTCTTCACCCTGGCGCTGATCGGAAACATGACCATTAACAAAACGTTCGGCGCGGTCGCCCAGGTCCATGGCGTGAAGCAATACACCGTGGTCATGCTGGTTTGTCTGGCTTTTTCCGCCCTCCTGTTGTTTCTTGTCACGCGGCAAGTGAAACGATCGTCATCCAAACCTGCGCATGAATAATCTCGCCACGCAATGGCTTCACCACGCCCGGACGGTCATGGACCGCATCGAGCAAACCCAAATGGACAACATCCGCCGCGCCGCCGAGGTCATGGCCGATTCGATTCAGGCCGGCCGGTGGGTGCATACCTTCGGCTGCGGCCACGCCACCCTCCCCGTCGAGGAAATGTATCCCCGCATCGGCGGCTTTGTCGGCTTCCATCCCATGGTCGAGCTTCCCCTGACCTTCTTCACCCGGATTGTCGGCGAGATGGGCGTGCATCAATTCGTGTTCCTCGAGCGGGTCGAGGGCTACGGGGTCGAGATCATGAAAGGCTACACCTTCGATCCCCGCGATTGCCTCTGGATCTTCTCCCACTCGGGCATCAACAATGTCAACATTGACGTCGCGCTCGAGGGCAAAAAGCGCGGCATGAAGGTCATCGCCTACGGTTCGGCCGCCGCCGCCAAGGGAAAACAAACCCGTCATTCCAGCGGCAAGACCATCTTCGATATCGCCGATCTGGTCGTGGACACGTGCGCTCCCATCGGCGACTCGACCGTCCCCCTCCAAAACCACCAGGACCGGATCGGACCCGTGTCCACCATGGCCTTTGTCACCTGCGTCTGGATGACCGTCTGCACCGTCGCCGAAATCCTGGCCGGCCGCGGCGTCAAACTCTACATCCATCCCTCCCACAACGTCCCCGGCGATACCACCGCGAAAGAACGCCTCGAAAGCGCCCTGGCCGAATACAAGCGTCGCATCGCCGGCGTCTGACCGTCTCCCCCCAGTCTGCCCGTCCCCACCGCGCAGGGCAGGGCGTCCAGCCCCTCCGTCCGAAGGGCTCGCTTTTTTCCAGCGAGCGAGCCAGACTCAAGTCCTATGAAAAACCCCCTTCACGGTATTGCTGCCGCGGCGGTGCTCGCATCAAGCCTGGGGCTGACACACGCCGCCGAAGTGTCCCCCGCGCCTTCCCTCCCACGCCCCTATGCCGAACACCTTCGCTGGTGGGCGGAGGCCCGTTTTGGCATGTTCATCCACTGGGGACCGGTCAGTCTGAAGGGCGCCGAAATCAGTTGGTCGCGGGCCAACACCAACCCCAAGTGCCCCAACCGCGGGCCGATGCCGGCCGAAGTCTATGACAACCTCTACAAGGAATTCAACCCGACCAACTTCAATGCGGCCGAGTGGGTGGACATCGCCCGCCGCGGCGGGGCCAAATACCTGGTCCTGACCGCCAAACACTGCGACGGCTTTCTGCTCTGGCATTCACGGGCCAGCGATTACAACATCGCCGCCACACCCTTTAAGCGCGATGTGTGCGCGGAACTGGCCTCCGCCGCCCGCCGCGAGGGAATGCGAATCGGATGGTATTTTTCCCCCATGGACTGGCGTGACCCGGACTTCCGGACCGAGCGCAACCCGGCGTTTCTGGCCCGGATGCAGTCCGAGGTCCGCGAACTCCTCAGCGGCTACGGCCGGATTGACCTGCTTTGGTTTGACTGGGACGGCCGCGAGCCGGTGTATGATCAGGCGGCGACCTACCGGCTGGTGAGGTCGCTCCAACCGGCGATTGTCATCAACAACCGGCTCGACCTCGGCCCCGGCGGCAGCAACCGCCAGATGCTCGCGCCCGACGCGGATTATTACACTCCTGAACAGGAAGTGGGCGCTTACGATGACCAGCGACCGTGGGAATCGTGCATGACCCTGTCATCCCGCAATCAGTGGGCTTGGGGCGGACCCAGCGACGGCGTCAAATCTCTGGAGGAGTGCCTGGCCATGCTCATGGGCTGTGCGGGAGGCGATGGCAACCTGCTTCTGAATGTGGGGCCGATGCCGGATGGGAGGATTCCGCCGGATCAGGCCGGGCGCCTCAAGGAAATCGGCGCCTGGCTCTCCGAATTTGGCGAAAGCATCTACGGCACGCGCGGGGGACCGTTCAAACCCGGCGACTACGGCGTCTCGACGCGCAAGGAAAACTTCATCTACCTCCACATCCGGGAATGGGATGGCGGCAAGGTTCGGCTCCCGCGCATCCCCGCCGGAATTTTGCGCGCCAGCGTGCTGCCGCGAGGCGAGGCCAAAGTCCGGCAAACGGCCGACGGCATTGAGGTTCTTGTCGCCGAGGCCGACCGCCACCCCTTGGACACCATCGTCAAGCTCGAACTGGATGGCCCCGCTTGCAGCCTTCCCGCCGTGGCGGTTCCGGGAGGCGTCCCGTTGACCCTGGGGGCCAAGGCCGCGGCCTCCAACATCTACAAAAACGAACCCAACTACGGACCGGGCAAAGCCGTGGATGGATCCGACACCACCCGCTGGGCCACCGATTCCGGCGTGAAGGCGGCGTGGCTCGAGGTGGACCTCGGCAAACCGGTCACCTTCAACTCCGCCGTCATCAAGCAGGCCTACCCGGAACTGGGCCGCATCCGCAGGTTCGCCATCGAATACTTCGCCGAAGGCAAATGGACCCCCTGTTACGAGGGAGAAAAGCCGGGGGCCAGACTTCGGGCGCGATTTGCTCCGGTCACCGCGCAGCGGGTGCGGTTGAACATCACCGAAGCCACTGACGGCCCGACCCTCACCGAGTTCAGCCTTTTTGGGCCGGAGCGGTGATCAGCGCCGGAATCTTGAGTTGTGGCCAGGCGGTGACGAGGTTAATGTGCATTAAATCCAGCATCAGTGCCTATGAGGAAAAACCGCCAAAGCCGTTCGCATTGGTTCGGGGGAAGGTGTGCCTTCACTTTGATCGAGCTTCTGGTTGTCGTCGCCATCATCGCCATCCTGGCGGCCATGCTGTTGCCAGCCCTGTCGAGGGCAAAAGCCAAAGGCTATGCCATTGCCTGCCTGTCAAACAGCAGGCAAATCATCACCGCCTACCTCATGTACGCGGCTGACCACGGTGGAGAATTTCTGCCGACGCGCTTTCGGAACGCCACCGGGATGGTTGACCTTTACGCGGGGGGCTATTGGGTGGGCCCCACGCCGGACATCACCGCCGGGATGACCCCGGCGCAGGCCAAAGCCGCCTATGAGCGGGGCATGATGGCGTCGCCGCTGTATCCCTACTGCAAAAATATCGAAGTGTATCATTGCGCCGGCGATATGCGGACCAAGAACCGCAAGCCCGGCTCCGGTTGGGCCTACGACAGCTATTCAAAATCCGACACGATTTCCGGCGGCATGTGGTCCAGCTACGCTCAGCCCGATCAAAAGCCTTTCCTCAAGGAAACCCAGGTTTCAGTCCCAACCATGACCATGGTTTTTATCGAGGAAGCCGACCCGCGAAGCTACAACAACGGCACGTGGGCGTTGAACACGAGCCCGCCGGGTTGGGTTGATCCCTTCGCAGTTTTTCATGGGGAAACCAGTTCGGTGTCGTTCGCCGACGGCCATGCCGAAAGCCACAAGTGGCTGGAAGGTTCAACGATCAAAGCCGCGCGCGATTCCGCAAACGGGATTCAGAGCTTTTATTGGAACGCAGGCGACGTT
Organism: Verrucomicrobiota bacterium; assembly: GCA_029974925.1. Lineage (GTDB taxonomy): Bacteria > Verrucomicrobiota > Verrucomicrobiia > Limisphaerales > UBA8199 > JARKQH01. The sequence goes on along the minus strand of JARKQH010000143.1, from coordinate 22,123 downwards.
CGCAACAACCGGGATTTTTTCTGGGTTCACAGTCGCTACCGGTTCCAAGGCTGGAAACCCTTGTAATGCGGGGCGGTGCCTGACGGGCGCGACGTTGACGCGGGGAGCCTGCCGGCCTCAAGGCCTGAGCTCCGCGTCTCCCCGGCAATCACTGCGGCGCTTCCATCCACTCATCGGCTTTCGACTGGTCCGCTCCTTTCAACAGCAGGCGGCGTTGTCCAGCCTGGCCTTCCAGGCTGTAGCTCCATTCGCTCAGACTGCCGTTCTGCCACATGATGTAGAGTTTGCCGCCGCCTGCGGACCAGGTTCCCCGGTCGCTGTCGCCGCTGGTGCCCGCGACGCCCGCGCTCCAGGTCTCGTTCCCCAGGGAATCAGTGCCGCGAGCCGACCCGCCGCTCTCGCTGCGGCTTGACCAGAGACAGGTGCCGTCGGCCCGCAGCGTCAGGAAACGCGTGGTTTCCGTGCTGAAACCGCCGAGTGCGCTGCTCGAGTAATGCCAGTACTTCCAAATGCCGGCCAGTTGCGGGTCCTTTTGCCCTTCACCGGCGGCAAAGCTGGCGAAAATACCGCGCAACGATTTCTCGCGCGCCGCGACCTGTTTCTTGTCGCCCAATCCCACCAGCGCCACCCCATAACCCCTCAGAATTGTGGCGTATGCCTGAGCGCAAACCGCCATCCCTTTGGGGTTGGTGCCTTCCCAGATGCCGAGCACCCCGGGGGCGGCCCCGGCGCGAATCTTCTCCGGCTCGCCCTTCCGCCTGAGGAAAGGCATCAGTTGCTGAAGTTGCTCCTCCAGCAACTGCAGGACGCGCGGGTCCTCAGCGGAGCGGATGTCTTCGGCAGCCTCCGCAAACACAAGGTAGGCTTCCGTCGGCCCGTCCGCATTGGAAGCCGCGTCCGGCGGAATCAACTGCAGCATCCCCGGATGTTCCTTCAACTGCCAGTCGGGCGGGTAGGCCATGCTTAAACCCGTGGGGTGTCGGTAGGGCTTCCAGGCGGCCCCGCGGGCGGGAGCGCCGCTGGGTTCGTTCGTGCGGGAACCGGTCGCCGCCGTGGCAGGGACGTCGGGCTTGGCGAGGGGGTTGACCTTTGCCGGTTTCGCCAGCGGATTGGGGTTGGCCGTTTGGCGGCTCAGCGAATAGGCCGTGCCGTCGGTCGTGAATGTCAGCCCGTCCCCTTCCACCGCAGCTTTGAACTCGAATTGAAGCTCGCCACTGCTGAACCTCCCTTCCAAAACGCCTGCCTTTTCACGGGCGCTGAGCGGAAACGTCCGGTTGCCCAAACTGACGGTTCCGGTATAGGCCTGCCCGGCGCCCACAAGGTTGAGCGTCAGTTCAGCATTGGTGGTGTAGGTGCCGCCCCAACCCTCCGCGCCCTTTGCCAGGACCGCGGCGGCCAGCAAAATGGCTGTGGCGATTGCAGAATGGGGAAGTCGTGAAGTCTTCATGGCATTGCATGTTCAGTCCGGAGCGGGCCTGGTCTGTTGCGACCCACGCCCCACGCGCGCCGCCGGTCCCGGCTCCTGACGGCGTCAGCCGCTGCCGCGAACTTACGCCCCGGGTCCAGGACCGCAAGGGGAATTTCAACCCGGGATTTCCAACCCCGGCCACCCAGCTTGCTCAGGACATTCGCCCTCACCACGTGCGGCCCCTATGCGCCAGACGTCGGGTGCCCGGCGCGTAACCCCGCCGGCCGCCCTCTCATCTCCTCGCGCGCCATCCACAAACCGGGCGCAAACTGCCTGCACAAACTGGTTGCCCTGCGGAGCCTGTTGTCCTACCTTGGTCCCTGCCCAGTGCGCGAGTAGCTCAATTGGATAGAGCGTCGGCCTCCGGAGCCGAAGGTTGTGGGTTCGACCCCCGCCTCGCGTACCAGCCTTCGAGTTGCGGTCTCCATCAGGATACTCAAGGAAAACGGTGCTTCGTTAAGGAATCCACCTTTCAATCGGCTTGGGTGATATCGTCGGGAATTGGGTCATTTCACCGTTGGAACCAGAACAGAAACCAGAACAAGGGCGAGGCAATGGGGAAAATGGGGTTTCAAGGGGGTTGGCGTTGCGTTTCCGTTCGGGCGGAGGGAATCACAAGGACGGACGGTCGGAAACGTGCCGGGCACGGTTCTGGCGCAAATCGGCATCCTTCAAACGATGAAGGTTGAAACGGATGGGAACACGGCTGCAACGTCCTTCGATTCGTGTTGGGATTGACTGGCCTTTTGGATACGGGGCCAGCGGTGTTGAGCCGAAACACGATAGCGGCACGTGCGGGAAACTCCTGTAAAACGAATTGAATCTCCAGCATCTGAGGTTCACCATCCTAATGCGTGATTCGTCCGGCTGTTGTCGGTCTGAACTTGCTAGAACGTTATGTCGCCACTTGGTTTTCTACTCGTCGCCGCCATACTGGCCGTGCCCATCGCATGGCTGGTTGCTGAATTCCGGGGAAACCGGCCTCTCCGAATCACCCTTGGGCTATTGTCGCTTTTTCTGGTGGGGCTCTGCGTCTGGGGGCTATGCAGCCTTCTCACCCGTTTCAATTACAACGCTTGGTATGGTGGCGCAACTGGCGACCTAATCAAAACATCAATCCATCAAATCGAGGATGGCCACCTTGACCGCGTGCTGAAGGTCTGGCGCGGCCTCGACCAGCAGTATCAACCGACTTATGAAAACCGAGCGCATTACAACGAGTTGGTTGAGCAGGCCAATCGCCTCATGAGTGGCGAGCAGCCTATCGAGCCGCGTTCCGCGTGGGACACTTCAGCATTCAAGTCGGAAACGTGGGTCGGACATTGGGAAGATGACAACGGATACTGGCTGGTGGTGAACGATGTTGGTCGTCCCTTTGACGTTGTGCGCTCCGGTGACCCGCCGACCAAGATGCAGTCCGTTTCGGTTTCCCCTGACTACACCGTGTTGAAGTTCAAGGAAGGCGAGCAATGGTCCCACACTCTGAAATTGTGCAACAAGTATGAAGCCACCCATGAGTGGTTCGACGTGGCAAAGGGCAGCATCTGGAAGACGGACACCATGCACAAACTCATCAGAGCCGCGGAAGAGCAGAAGAAAATGACTCAACAGGAAAAGCCGGCGAGCCTGCCTAAATAATGAGCACCCTGAAAACCATACTGGGCCTGTGCTGCGCAGTAGTGGCATTTTTCTTGGGGATATTTGCTTGGGCCTCGTTTCGTTGGGGACCGTTGTGGTTCAAGTTCGTTCCTATCGGTTTTACAGTGGGGTTGCTCGTCACCGGCCTATTCCTAATTCTGAAGCGGAATTCCCCGCTCTCTAAAAACGCCAAAAACGGAGGCGGAAGACCAAGGCGGGCGTGTGTGCGGCGGCGTATGACGTCCTCCCTTCGCTTGGATTGACCCTCGACAGATTCTTCTGATAGCGTTTGGCCCGTGACACCGGCCCACTCGACTTGCCTGGTCCTTTTGGCGGCGTCAGCCGCCATGGGGCAGCCGCAGGGACTCAACCGGCCAGACTTCGCCGGCGCACCGGCGTTTCCTGAGCCGCCGCCGCAGGCTCGACGGCAACAGCCGGGTCCCTGGAATTGCGATGTGGACGTCTGGCGGGTGTCCCCGGGCGGGCAGACGCAAAAACTGGCCACGTTCGAACGGGCGGGTGTGGCGACGGTGGCTCGGCTGAAGGATGGCCGCTTGCTCGCCGCCCACCAACATTTCCCGGCTGATAGCGAAGCGGATTTCGACAAAGTGGCGGTTCGGTTTTCCACTGATGAAGGCCGGACCTGGACCACCCCGCGCGTGATTAGCCTTGAAGGCCTTCCACCAGGCATGCGCTTTCCTTTCGATCCGACCCTGGTGCCGCTGCCGGACGGGCGCGTGCGACTGTATTTTACCTCGGTGCAAGGCCGCCGTCCGGACCTGCACCACCCCTGCATTTATTCGGCCATTTCGACCAACGGCGTGGACTATGTGATGGAACCGGGAGTCCGGTTCGCCATCGAGGGGCGCCCGGTCATTGATTGCACCGTGGTGTTGCATCAGGGCACTTACCATCTCTATGCGCCGGATAACGGTGCGGGCATTGGCCCCGGCGAGCCCGCCCCGCCGCGAGGGGCGGAACGCCCGCGTCCGGGTACCGGCTACCACGCGACCAGCCAGGACGGCTTGAGTTTCAAACGGGCGGCGGATGTGCGGGTGGGGGACGGCCGCCGTTGGCTGGGCAACGCGGTATCAGACGGCAAGGAGATCACTTTTTTCGGAACCGGTGACGGCCCGCCAGGCCGGGGAGGCGGCCTGTGGCAGGCAACCAGCCCCGACGGCTTCTCCTGGAGCCAGCCCGTCGGAGTTCCCGACGTGCCAGGAGCCGATCCCGCCGCGGTGCGGCTCCAGGACGGAACGTGGCTGGTCATGGCGACCAGTCCGCCGCGCCGTGGCTTGTCCCAACGCCCCGCCGGCGATAGGTATCGTTTGCCCGCTCCCGGCTCGCCGCGGACGGAAGAGGCTGCCGGGTGGGACGGCAATCCCTTGCGCCCGCCGGCGGAGAAGGGCCCCTTCCGGGAGGGTGGGCCTCCTTCGGCTCAGGACTTTCGACGTGTCCTTGTGCGAATTCCCTCGGCGGCTGCCGGTCGGCAGGGTGTCGCTGCCGAGGTCCTGTTTCCATCCCGTCCCCGATACGAGCATGGCGCGCCGGTGGTCGTCCAGGTTGCCGGCGGCGTCCTGGCGGGCAGCGCGCGCGGCGTCCCGGAATTCGTTGGGGACGGTTTTGTGCAAATCCACTTCGCCTTTCCCGGGGGCGGCGATGGCGACGAGCGCAGTGGCGGCACTTACGATTTCCGCGGGCCGGCCTGCATCCGCGCCTTGGCGGACGTGATCCGGTTCGCGACGGGACGGGCGGCTGACGCGGATGAACGGCGCATTACCGACCTGGCCGGGCCTCTGAAGGTGCTGACCAACAACTGCGGCATCGTCGGATCAAGCCACGGGGGAAATGCCTGCGGCCTGGTGATGGCAAAGCATGGGCACGAACTGCCCGGCCTGGCCTGGTATGCCTCGATGGAGTCCCCCTACGGCGAAGGGGCGGCCAACGTGGAACTGGGCGGCCGCGACAGCGGGCTGAACCCGGCCTACGATCCTGAAAGCGGCGTGCTCGACCTCCGGCCGCTTGCCTGGTCGCCCGACCTTTCCCCCGGCCTGATGCGTAAACCCATGCCGGCGCCGGCCGGCCAACTGCGCGGCGCGTTCTTCTTCGACCTGAACGGCGACGGCCGCTTCTCGTTGCAAGACGATTTCCCCGTCAACTGTTTTGTCGGCGACGCCGGCGGGGGAGTTTGCGCCTGGTATTCGCCGCGCATCCTGGCCGAGGCGGAAAAGCGCCGGCTGCTGCCGTCCCGGCGCCCGGCTCACATCCCGTCGCTTGACGACGCCCGCGAGTTTTGGAGTTGGCGGGATGCGGCCCCCAGCATCCCGGCCGCTGTCAGCAATCTGCCGCATCTGGCGGTCATCGTTTACGCGAACGAAAGGGACCACGTCCAGGCCGACCCGGCGCACACGCACATTTTGGAGCAGGTTGAGGGCTTCCGCAAAGCGGGCGCGCGCTTCGTGCGGCTCAACCCGGACCGTGCTTATGTGGAAGCAATCGCCCCAAGCGGGCGCGCCGGGGCAGGGGAGGGGAGTTTCGCGGACAATCCGGCGGGCAAGGAATTCAACCGACAGAACATCCTCAGCGGCTTGGAGCCGGCAGACGTGCCACAAGGCGTTTATATGCGGGCGGCAGTGTGCGAGCTGGCCGACCGGGTGCAGGCGCGGAATTGGGCTCCAAATCTCGAGGCGATCCTGTACCCTCGCGCGCCTCGCGGCGGGCCGTTCCCGGGCGGGAGCGGGGCAAGGTTCCGCGAGAGACTCCGCTTCGGACCGGACGAGACAATGCCACGAACAACCAAATGAAAAACGACATCCCTTCTCCATCCTCATTTGTGAGGGCAACGTTACTAATCGTCCTGGGGCTGATTGCGCCCGCTGTTGGGCCGGCCGCCGTTCCGGCGGCAGACGCATCGCCCCGACCCAACGTGCTTTTCTTCTTCACCGACGATCAGCGGCCCGACACCATCCAGGCGCTGGGCAATCCGCACATTCGCACCCCCAACCTCGATCGGCTGGCTTCCCAGGGAGTGGCCTTTACCCACGCCTACATCATGGGCGGCCTTCAGGGCGCGGTCTGCGTTCCCTCGCGCGCCATGCTCATGACCAGCCGCGGCTTGTTTCGCGTCAAGGATAACCTCGCCGGCCAAACCACCTGGCCCGAGCAATTCGCCCGCGCCGGCTATCGCACTTTCATGACGGGCAAATGGCACAACGGCGCGGCGTCGGCCGTCCGGGCGTTTCAGGAGGGCCGCAACGCCTATTTCGGCGGCATGTCGCCCGCCTACAACATGCCGGTGCAGGACTTCAAAGCAGGGCAGGGGCCGGGCCCCAAACACACCAGTCCGTTGCATCACACCGAGCTTTTCGCCAATACGGCCATCGAATTCCTGCGCGAGCAGACCAACGGCCAGCCCTTCCTCTGCTACGTCGCATTCAAGTCGCCGCACGATCCCCGCACCGCCACACCGGCCTGGCACGATTATTATCGCGCCCACTCGCCGCCGCTGCCGGCGAACCTGGCGCCCATGCACCCCTTCGACAACGGCGAAATGACGGTCCGCGACGAAAAACTGCTCCCCTGGCCGCGCACTCCCGAAGCGGTCCGCCGCGAGCTCGAGGATTACTACGCCTGCATCAGCCATGTGGATGAGCAGATCGGGCGGGTGCTAGCGGCGCTGCGCGAGCGAGGCCTCGAAACCAACACCCTGGTGGCTTTTGCGGGTGACAACGGTCTGGCGATCGGCAGCCACGGCCTGATGGGCAAGCAGAACGTGTACGAACACTCCGTCCGTGTCCCGCTGCTCCTCGCCGGACCGGGCATTCCCAAGGGACGCCGCACGGACGCCTTCTGCTATTTGCTCGATGTGTTTCCCACCCTGGCCGAGCTGGTCGGCGTGCCAATGTTGCCCGAGATGGAAGGGCGCAGCCTCGCCCCGCTCTTCGCGGAACGTCCCGCCCCCGTCCGCGACTCTGTTTTCACCGCCTATCGCAGCTTCCAACGCGCCGTGCGCGACCGGCAGTGGAAACTCATCCGCTACCCGCAAATCAACAAGACCCAATTGTTCAATCTCGACAAGGACCCCGACGAGCTGCGGGACCTGTCCGCGCTGCCCGAGTTCGCGGACAACCTGGCCCGGCTGCGCCGACTCCTCGAGGAACAGCAGCGCGCCTTTGGCGACACCCTTCCACTGGAGGTGGCTAACCCCAAACCCGCCGCCTGGTCCCCGCCCGCCCCGGATGCCAAACCCTCGGGGAAGCCATGAACCGGATGCCGGGGATGCCGTATGCCTCGGCCCCCCGCCGGCCTGCCCCTGACCAACTGCAATCACCCTCTTGCCCGGCGGAGTGGCGACGTGAGCGTCGTGAACTGGGGCGAGATTTATCAGCACACTATGCGGCAGGTCTCGCAGGAAGCCGCCGAGCAGATGGCTCGCAAGTTGGCCGCGCTGCCCGTTGACATCGCGGGCGTGGGCGACGACCTTTATCTCGCGAAGCGGGCCGCGATTTACAAGGCCAGGCACAAGATGGGCTGCGTGAACGGCTTCGCCGCAGCCTTGGCGGGGGAAAAGAAAGCCGAACTCGTCCCCGGCGACTCCGAGTTCAAGGCGTGGGAAAAGGAAATCAGAATCAATTGGCTCAAATGAGAACCGCTGGCGGATGCGAAACCGATCTATGGAACTGAAGGAACAACCCTTCGCGCCAACTCTCGCCCGCAAGATGGGCGAGGTCGCTCATGTCTCCGGTCTCTTGCGTCGGCTCGCGCTTCTCAGTGGCGCCCAGCAGCGCGTGGCCGACTGGTTGTTCAAAGTCGCCGTGGAACGCGGTGCCACCCACTACCGCCGGGAATTCGATCCCGCGCTCCCGCCGGATTCATCCGCCGTGACCGACGAAGAAGTCGGCATCGCCCTCTGCCTCGGTGAGCATCCCTATGATCTCGACCGGCTCCGCGCCGCGGCGCAACTGCTGAGTTCCCCGCGCGTCAATGCTCCCCGCCTTTGCCACCTCGCTGTCCAGGAACGCTGCGAACCGGTGCTGCTTCACATCGCCGGCCTGGCCGGCCGCTTTGCGCCGGAGCTGCATCCCTGGGCTTTCCTGCGCCAGCACCTGCCGCCGCGCCCCGTCCCGCGCACGGACGTTCTCCCGCACTGGACCCGGCTCGTCAGCCACACCGGTGTGAGCGCGCACGGCGGCCCTCCCCGCGCCGACTGGCTCTGCCGCCATGAATAACCCGCTACACATCCTGCAAACCCTCGACCGCCACCTGACCGTGCCCATGGAGTTGACGCTGTTCGGACGGGCCGCGCTCGCGCTCGGTTACGCCGGCTCCCCCGCCGTGTTCGCCACCACCCGCGATGTGGATGCTATTCTACCTCTCTCGTGGCTGGAGGCTGCGGACGAGAACAGGGATTTCTGGCAGGCCCAACAACGCACCAATGAGGAACTCGAACCGAAGGGCCTCTATCTAACCCACCTGTTCCGTGAAGTCGAGGTCATTCTCACGCCGGACTGGCAGGCGGTAGTGTTCGTCAATTGTCAGTTTGGGGAGATTAAGGCGGATGGGGGTTGGTGGTGAATTGGGGTATGGTTTGCCACCAGCGATTCCAGGCCAGGGGCTGGGCCAGCAGGCGTTTGAGCTGCAGCAGCCGCTCGGCGCGCACCGGATGCCAACTGCGGCCTTGGCGCTTGAAGCGGCGGTTGATTTCGACCTCGATGTTCTTCTCCACTGCCCCGGAGCCACTCTTGACCGCTGGCGGCGTGCGCCCCCGGCCGGTGCGGAGGCGGGCGGGGATGCGCCGCCAGGCGTCCAAGCCGTCGCGGTGGCCCGAGAGGTAACCGAACAGGGTCTGAAATTCCTTGGGCCGCTGGGGGCGCAAGGGGCTTTGGCTCAGGGCCTGGAGCGCGGCGTCGCTGTCGGCGGCCCAGATCGGGCGCATCAGGCGAGCGAACTCGGCCTGATCCGGTCCGGTGAAGGCGCGGACGGCTTGGGTGATGTGCCAGCGATCCAACAACCAGGGGCTCTGGGGGAAGTGGGTTTGGCGGAGGTGTTGGAGGCCTTCGTCGCCGTCGCTGAGCAGGAGGTGGCACTGGGGGGCGAAGTGCTGGTGGGCCAGGCGTTGGAACCGGGAGCCGAACAGGGCCAGGGGCGCAGTGGAGACCAGGAGCTGTTTGTTTTGGAGGCGCAGACTGGTCGAACCGCGGGCCTGGTAACGGCGCTGGCGGCCGGTGTAATGGAGGCCCAGATGAACGGGGAAATGGCGGACGGGGCTGCGGCGGCGGCGCTGCTGGGCTTTGAGCCAGGTGGAGTCCACCTCGCTGATGAGGGCCGGGACGTTCACGGGGGGGGCGGGGGGTGGGGGTGATTTTTCCTGTTCCAACAGCAGGCGGGCGCCGTGGAACTGCACACAGGCCCAAACCAGCCAGGGGCCGAGGCGGGTGCCGATCCAGCGGGAGAGGGCACGGGCGGCCGGGCGATAGTTTTGCTCGGTAGCGGCGGCACAGGCTTCCTGTTCCAAGGCCGGGGAGAGCAGGCGGGTGGCTTTGCGCCGCCACAGGACTTTGGAGAGAGTGAGGTAACGGCCGGAGGCCTTCTCGCGGACCACGCGCACGGGCAGGCGGACCTCGCCGAAGGGGGTGAGCCAGTGGAGGGTGCGCCAGCGTTGGACGGTGAAGCGCTGGCGGTGAGCGGCCAGCCAGGCGTCCTGCCAGGCGGCGAAAGCCTGGACGTAAAGCTCGCGACCGGCAGCGTGGGTCGCTGCCACGAGGGCGCGTTCCAAGTCATTGACCGAATCAAAGTCACCGGTTAGTGTGGCGGTGGCACAAACGGAGACGGTCAACGCCGTCCCCCGACGAGGCTCAATCATACGTTGCGGTTTGGTTGAGCCTTAATCTTTTTGCCCACCAACTGACAATCAAAGAACACTAGCCTGGCAGGCGCGCCGCGTTCCTCTGCCACTGGGACTGGCCCGCCTGAAAGTCTTCCGTCCGGCCACGCTGGACCTGATCCTCACCAAGATGGCGCGCGGCGATGAGAACGATCTGGCCGACATTCGCTTTCTGTTGCAGTGCGAGCCCCTGACCGCCGCCCAACTCGACGCCGCCTTCAAACGCGCCCGCGTGCCCGACGTCCCTGAAATCCAGCAACTGTTTCGCGCCGCACAGCCCAAAGTCCTGGCCTTGGCTGGAGATTGACGCTAAGAAACCGTCCAAGAAAACAGCCCGGCGTTTCAACGCCGAGGGTAGAAGGCGGAACCCGTAAGTCCCGCCAGGACGGTTGAAGCTCCGACGCTGTCCCAACTGCCGTGACGAATTGGCTTTTGGTACACCAAACCACCGCTTGGTAGCATGTCCTCGGGCTTGGTGGGCACAAAAGCCGGCCTCTCCAACCTCCTGAACCGAGAGCTGCACACATGCCCCCAGCAGAAGTTCACGCTATAAGCCATACGCCAACCGCGTCATTGTGGCGAAAGGGCGAGCCCCTACACCCCGCCCCTGGGAAGCTCCGGCAGCATCCTTGACTTTAGGCTGGCTTGCCCGGAGCATAACGTCCCATGAATTCCTTCGCGGTGAAAACCGAAAACCTGCACAAGAGTTATGTATTGGGCGGGACGGCGGTGGGGGCGTTGCGGGGGGTGGACTTGACGGTTGGGAGAGGCGAATTCGTGGCGTTGATGGGGCCGTCGGGCTGTGGCAAAACCACCCTGCTCAATCTAATTGGCGCGATTGATACGCCCTCACGCGGAACCTTGTGGGTGGATGGCGTGGACCTCCATTCGCTCTCGGAGAACCAATTGGCGGATCTGCGCCGCGACCGGATCGGCGTCGTGTTCCAGTTCTACAACCTCCTCCCCACCTTGACGGCGCGTGAGAACATTGAACTTCCCATGCAATTCAAAGGGTGCGCGGCGCGCGCCTGCCGTGAACGGGCCCTGTGGCTGCTGGACCGCGTGGGGTTGAAGGACCGGGCTGATCACAAACCGGCTGAGCTGTCCGGCGGCGAGCAGCAGCGCGTTTCCATCGCCCGTGCCCTGGTCAATGAACCCGCGCTGGTGTTGCTGGACGAACCCACCGGCGACCTCGACAGCGCCACCGGCCAGGAAATCCTGAACCTGCTGCGCGACCTCAACCGGCAGGACAAAGTCACCATCATCGTGGCCACCCACGACCCGCTGGTGGCCCAGGCCTGCAACCGGATTGTCCGCTTGCGGGACGGCCGCGTCGAGAATGACGGCCAGCCGGCGGCCACACCATGAGCCCGGTCTTTGCCTACACGCTGCGCAACCTCGCGCGGCGCCGCACACGGACCGTCGTCGGGGTCCTGGGCATCTTCTTCACGCTCACCTTGCTCACCGCCATTCAGGCCGGGCTCGACTCGATTTCGCTTTCCTATGTTGACCTGGTGAGTTTGCAGGCGGGCAAGGCGGATTTGCTGGTGCGCGTCCCGGGCGGCTCTCCCCTGGCGCCGACCCCTTTCGATCCCGCCGAGGCGATGGGCAAACTCGGCAGCGACCCCGTGCTGAGCGGGGTGTCGCCGCGACTGCTGGGAATCGTGCGCGTCGCCGGCGGGACGAAACAGCTTTATGCCGTGCTGGTGGGCGTGGACGGCGCGAAGGAACGCGCGTTGGGAATGTGGGGCGTCTGGCCCGATCCACCCTTGGGCGCCCGGGAATGCGCCTTGTCCGGCAGCCTGGCGCAGAAGCTGGGCCTCTCGACGGGTGGCCGGCTGACATTGTCCTCGCCCGCTCTCTACAACGAGTCTGATTTCCGGGTGGGGGGCGTGGTCGAAAAGCAGTTTCTTCTCCCGCAACAGATCCGGGATTTTGTCCTGGTGGACCTGGCCGGCGCCCGCGAGGTGCTGGGCGAACCCACCCAGGTGCATCTGTTGGCAGGCGCTTTGCGCGACCCCCGCGCCTGTTATGACGCAAGGGACCTCCATGCCAGCGTGCTGCGCCTCAAGAACGCCGGTGAGGCCATCGCCGCCAGTCTGGGGATGGATTATGAAGTGCGGCTCCCCAAGGCCGAAGCCATCGCCGCCTTCCAGAATTTCACCTCGCCTGCGCGCGCGTTCTTCGGCGTCTTTGCCATCCTCACGCTGACGGTGGCGGGCCTGTTGATCTATTCCCTGATTTCCGTCGCCGTCGAAGAGCGCGTGCGGGAGTACGCGATCCTCAGGACGATTGGCGGGCGGCGTTCCGATATTCTCAAGATCGTTCTGGGGGAATCCTGCCTGCTCTGCGGCATGGGCATGGCGCTGGGACTGCTTTTCGGCTTGGGAATGGCCCGGCTGCTGGTGATGTTGATCACCGCAGCCGCCCATGGCGAGGCCGTTGTCGAGCTGGAACTCACTGCCCAATCCGTCTGGCTCCTCCTGGCCGGGGGCTTGGCCGTCGCCTTGGGCAGCGCCTTGGTCCCCGCCCTTCAGGCAACCCGCCGCACCATCGTGGACGGACTGGACCCCCTGCGCGGGGGCCAGGTCCGGCCCGACCGCCCAGGTCCCGCTTCGGTCTTCCCCTTTTTCGTACTGACCGGCGGCGCTCTGTCGCTGCTTTCGGGCGTCGTCTTTTTCGTCCTGCCTCCGGCGGTGTTGTCGGGCAATCCCTCCTTGATCGGCACGGTGGTGCTGTCTTTGCTGGTCCTCCTGATGTTTGGGCTGACTTTGGTGACCGTTGGCTTTCTGCCCTGGGTTGAACGCATGCTGGTGGCGCTGCTGGGATGGGCCTTTCATCCGGTCGCCGTTTTGGCCGCGCGCAACCTGCAGCGGCATCGCCGCCGCCATACCACCACGGCGCTGCTCTTCACGCTTTCAGTGGCGCTGGTGATTTTCGTAGCCAGCCTGGTCGCCTTGGCCAGCGGCACCGCGCTCGGACTGGTGGAACATTCCTATGGCGCGGATGTGAGAATCTCGGTCCCCCGCCTCGAAGCCGAGGACGCCAGAGCCGATCTCGAGAACCTCCCCGGCGTGGCGGCCGTCTCCGAGGTCCGATTCCTCAGGCCCCGCTCCGAGCGCGGCACCGCTTATGATGTGGTGATCAGCGACCTGGTCGGCATGAAGCATTTGTGGGTCATTCCCTGCGGAGTGGATTCGCGTCTGAGCGAGTGTTTGTACACGAACCGCATCGTGTGGAGTGAAGGCGGCGGCGCGGCGCTCGCGGAGGTCGGCGCGAACGCTTCCACCGCGGGCCACTCACCCCCCATCGTGCTCAGCCAGGCGGTCGCCAGTTACCTGGAAGTTCAAACCGGTGACGAGGTTCAGTTGATGTTTCAGCTTGGAGCCGAACGCAGCCAGGCCCGCTTCCGCGTGGTGGGCATTGCCAGCGCCTTGCCCGGCTTTCAAACCTTCCGCGCCCGCGTTGCCCATGCCGTCGGAGCCGGAGTTGTCATCCCCGCCGCCGAGTTCGAACGGTTGACCCGCCTCGCCCCGCGCGGAGTCTTTCAGGCCATGTTCTTCCTCAAGACTTCCGGCAATCCCGGCGCCCGGCAGGTGGCGCGGGAGATTCGCGAGCGGTTTGATGTGCGTTACCAGGGGGACCGCTACGGGAGGGTTGAATCTGGTCTAAACGGGGCGATCAGCCTTGATTGGCAAGGGTTTGGTCAAGGTCTGGGGATGATTTTTGGTGTGGGAGCGTTGAATGGGTCTGTGAATGGGTCAGTCCGCGGGTGCAGAGAGGCGTGCCAGGACCTCGGCGCGGGAGATCATCCACTTGGAGCGGGGTCTGCCGCCAGGCTTGATTGCAGACTTGAATTGGCCGGTGGAGCATTGGTACTCGATGGTGCGCGGAGACATGCCGAGGATGCGGGCGGCTTCGGCGACTGACACATTGTGGTCGGCCACCACCGGTTTGCCCGGCCGGATCACCAGGGATCCGTCAGGCTGTGGGACGCGGATTGCGGGGATGATGACGGTTGGGACAGTGAACTGGATTGCAGCGGTGGGCATAATCAAGTCAGATCAAGGCCAGTTGGCCCGAGGGCAGGGAGCGGATAGAGGCCGCCCAGGCTTCCCATTCTGCCTGGGATCGCGCGCGATACACACCTTCGCCATGGTCAACACCCACGCACTCGACCAAGCCGAGCTGGGCGAGGTCGGTCGTGCGCGGTCTGACATTCAAGATATCAATTCCGGCACGGATGGCAAGCGCGCGAGTGGTAGCCGGGCCGTGGATGACCCAGGCAGCATATACGGCTTTGAGATGGGCTGACAAATTGGCGCGGATAGTGACCCAATTGGCATCGCGCACCGCCGCGGGGTTGATTTTAGGCATTATTTCTCGGGTCCTGATGTGTGAGGGCATGGAGCTCGGCCGCGATTTTGGGCTCGGTGTCCGCGCGATCCAAGACATGCTGGACGGCTCTCCTGGCTGCGCCGGCAGTGCGGCCGAATGCCCTGGCGCATTCCGGGTACGACAGACCATAATTCATGCGCAGGAGATAAATTGCCACCTGCCGCGGCCAAACGATTGAGGCTGAGCGGGAGCGAGACAAGAGGTCCTGCCTCGGGACGAGGTAATGCTCGGATATGGCGCGGATGATCCGCTCGACCGGGGTGATCACTGTTTCATGAGACAGGTTGGACAGATTGCGCGGCGGTAATCGCGAGAGGAGATCGTTGAGACGGAAATTGACGCGCTCGACGCGGTCTAGCATGGCGTCGAGCTTGGATTCAATTGTGCGGATGCGCAGCATGAGATTTAGGTGCATGTGCGGAATTGCGTTGAGATTTTGGGGCCCAATAGTCGCGGATGGCGGCGAGCGCCTCGGGTGAGCGATGGCCGCGGAGGATGACGGCCTGGCCGACGATGGCCTGGAGATACTGGCGTGCGATGCGATCGTCCGGGTGATCAGACCACTGCACGAGCTGGACGGCGCGGGCTATGGCGTCGGCGGCGTGAGGCTTCACGTCGAGTGTAATGATCATCGTGCACCTCCTGCACGTGGGAAGAAGTATGCGCCATGCGCCAATGTCGTCTTGAGTTTGCTGATATAGTCAGATCTGGCGATGGTCAAAATGCCGACCCTGGTGATCCACACGACGACTAGGTGGCGACTCACGTGGAGGACGTGGCATTTGGCGTTCTGCCTCATAGTGACGTCGCCGGCGCGCGGGTGATAGATGCGCCGCTTCAGGCTGTCCGGTATTTTGCGCCAGAACGCATCAACCATTGCGCTCATAATACGTGGATGGTGGTGCGGCAGCCGACGAGGACGAGGCCGATGCCGATGCCGATGATGAGGCAGAACGCGATCCAGGCGATGGCGATGAGGGCCATGCCGGCGACGATGCCCAGGGCGTCTTTGGTCTTGCGGACCAAGCGTCGCTGGGCGAGCTGACGGTTGAGGTTTTGTACGTTGAGCATGTTTTGCATAGGGACTTAAGTGGACTGGGTGGACGAAGCGGATGGCTCGGACAGTTTGGCCTCGATGAAGAACTGTTCCGATTGCGCGATGCGGAGGCCGCAAGCGGAAAGCGTGGTCGCGTCCAAGCCGGCGCTCAGGATAGCCTCTTTGTCCACTTCTGCCTTGGTGCGAATGAATTGAGGCATGGTGAGGCGGAGGCAGGATAGCACCTTCTCCCAGGTCCAGGCTCGACCGGCCAGGGCGACCTTGGGTGGAGAGGTGCGAAAACCCAGGACAGCGCATGCGAGGTCGAGCGATCTACGTTTCTGGAACTCCTCTGGATGAGCCATGGCCCAAGCGCCAAGTGCCGCGGCCTCGGCCTCCATCGCGGCAGTGTAGCGGGCGATATCGGCGCCGTATTTTTCGTTGGCCTCGAGGATGAGCTGGTCGCGCCAGGCGGTGACGGTGCGGAGGCTGAGTGCGGCGTCCGCGTAACGGGTGGCTGCGGCCTCGACCTCCTCTTTGGTGGAGATCAGGCGATTGATGAGTTTAGTGCGATTTTTTTTCATGGTTTTGTGGAAGTGGACGGAGCAGATGGGGCGTGGATGATGGCGCGGTACCAGCATGGGGTGATGCGATGGAGCTGGTAGGGCTGGCCGCCGGCGAGCTGGCCGGCGAGGTCGCGGATGGCGACCAGGGGGCCGTTGTGCGGGGCGACAGTGTACCTCAGAATTTCGTCGCATTGCGCAACCCATTTATACTTCGCCCAGCGGGCTCGGATATTATAGGTGACCATGGTTCAGGCGGCTTGTTTGCGTTTGGCGGCGGCGCGATTCCGGATCGTGTAAATGAGCCGCCAGAGAGTGTTTTCGTCCACATCCTGCAGGCCGGCGCCACGGTTTTGGGCGCGGCAGATGGCATCGGCATAGGCGAGGGGGTAGCCGGCGATCTGGCATTCGTGGATCAATTTCCATTCGGCGACGCGGCGGCGCTCGGTGGCCGCAGCGACGAAGCAATTGAAGGCGCGGCCGGGCTCGTCGAGCAACGCCAAGAAATGGGCCTCGACGAGTTTGTACTCATCCTGGGAGCAGCAGCGCAGGCCTCGCTTGCCGCACACTTTGGCGACCTGGTCATGGCGCCAGGCATCGCGGGCGCGCCAGTCGTCCGCGGGGGTATCGCCGCGGCCCCGCGCGATGGCGGCGGAGCGGTTGAACGCGCGGTGAGCGAGCTGGGCGAGGTAGGCTTTTTGGCGGTGGGAAAGCGGCCGGCTCATGGTTTTGGGGGCGTAGGCTGCGGAGCGTAAGGGTCATGCCAGGTGGCGTGCCAGAGCGTGCCGGCGGAGCCAGGCACCTCCTCGATGGTGATCCCGTGGGATTGCCACAGTGCACAACGGAGGGTCTTGTCGAGCTGGCGACCGTATTTGAGTTTGAGGGCGACGGCGCGCGCGGCCCATAGCGGACTCATGGTACAGGATGCGGTGACGCCCCAGCCGGCCGCGCGGGCGATGTAGGTGCCGCTGCGAGCGGCCACCGAGATGGTGGCCATGCGCTCAGTCAGGTCTGTGGTGTGCATGGTACTGATGGGGTTGAGTGACCAAGACACTTACGAAGCAGGTCGAGGTCACCTGCTCGCGGAGACAGGCCCAGGCTCTCGGAGCCGATGTCCGGGACTGCCAATTGCTCATCATAGACCATGAGGAAGCCCGCGCTCAGTGCAGTGCGGCCGCGCGGCACCATCTCGGCGTGAGTGATGAAGGACGGGAATACGATTGGCCAGGGCGGGCCGCCCTTTTGGTCTGATACTGTGAGATACTTGAACATGAACATAGGGGAGCGAGTGACCATATCGGGCTGGTGCTCAGGCGGGATGGACGTTGGTCTGGGTGTGCCACCAATGGTGGATGGCCTGTTTGAGCCGCCTTTTGTCCCGAGCCAGCACGAGGGTATGGCCGTGGTGAATCGCGCCGTCCGGGGTGGACCATGAGTAATTCACCGGTCGCGCGACGGGGTGGATGCGATCTGGGAGAGTTTTCGTCGGGGATTTCATAGATCAGATCAAATCAGCGTGATTGCTGGACTTTGGTGAGGGCCTTGACAAAGGTATCCTGGTCCACGGCGGCTGGGCCGGCGAGCTGGCGACATTTGCGCGCGACGAGGTTTACGAAGGACCAGGAGCCGTATTCGGCCGCACTGCCGGCGCACAACTTGGCGCAGGGTTTGAGGGTGCCGGGCTCGAATGAGAGGCGCCGGCTGAGGAATTTTTCGACGTCGGCGAGGGCCGGGCCGTTGAGTTTAACTCGTTCGGCGAGGCGGTTTTGGGTGAGTTGCCTGGCTTCCTCGTAGGCCGCGCATTCGAGCTTGCGGAAGAGTGTGTGGATGCAGAGGAAGATCACCTGGCTTTGGGTCTGGTTGAGGATGGTTTTGACCAGGTTCAGCGTGCGCGGGCCGAGGTGGTGGGCTTCGTCAATGACGAGGCACATTGGGGCACCGGAGAGGATGGCCAGGACCTTTTGCTTGCGGTCTTCGGTCGAGAGCGGAATATCGCGGACACTTAATGAGCGGAGGAGGCCGCCGAGCATGGAGCAGAGGGAATCCTTCCAGGTCTCGTCCGCCTCGGTCAGCACGACGCGGCGGCCGTAGCGTGCGGCGAGGCAGCGTCCGGCGGTGGTTTTGCCGGAGCCGGACGGGCCCTCGATGATGACCAGTCGGTTATTGCCGCGCTCGGCCATGGCGTCTTTGGCGGCGAGGATCGGGGCGGTAACGTGCCAGAGGTCGTCGTAGATGGGCTCGTTGTCCTGGGTGGATTGGGATTCGATCTCGATGAGCGCCCAGACCTGGTCGTATTCGATTTGCCAGCGTTCCAGGTCGAGCTCGGCGACGTCGCCGTCGAGGATGCGCGTGTAGGTTTTGGTGGAGCCGAGGCCCGAGAAGCGCTTGCAGAGTTCGTTGTCGGACAGCCCGCGGGCGAGCTGCCATTCGCGGATTTGTTTGGCTATTGCATTGAGATGAGTCATACGCCCCTGTTTTGTGATCAGATGAAGTCGAGCGCGTGTGCGGTTTCCCAGTCCCGGAGCGCTCGGAGCCGGGCCTGGAAATCGGGATCGGCGGAAGGGTCGGCCTGGGGAGGATCGGCCGGCGCTGGCCGAGGTGGGCTGGGCGGGCGGACCTCCAGGGTGGTGGCCGTGCCAATGCCGTCGCGTTCTTCGGAGCGTGCCATGGCGGGTTGGCCAGGGCCGGTGACGGCGCGGACTTCGCGGCGGAGGGCTGCGGCGGCCTGTTGGCGGGCTAGGCGGCCTGCCTGGTGCGGGTCGTTCGCCCAGCCGAGGGCCAGCCTGGCGTAGCCGGCGACCTCATTGATCTGGCGCGCGGCGCCCAAGACCTCGCCTGGGCGGTGGCCGGGGACGGAGGAGAGCAGGACCAGGGTGGCCTGGCAATCTGGGGCGGCGGGGTCGAAATGGCAGCGCACCTTGGCGCCGTCGTAGTCGGGGAGCCAATCGGCGGAGAAATCGAACGGGACGGAGAGGTCCTCGAAGAGCGGGACCCGGCCGCCGACGAGCATGCCGCGGACGGTCCAGTCGCGGACGATGGGCGCGAAGAGCCATTCCGCGGATGGGTCGAGGCGGGGCCGGGGCGGGCGAGCGGCCCAGGCTTCGGCGGGGACCCAGCGGCCGATGGCCGAGTCAACCGGGGTATGATTTTTCTCCGCGATGGCCGCGGTGAAGGCCTGGCAGACGTCGGCGAGCATGGGGAAATGGTTGCGGGGGTCTCGGGCGCCGCCTTTGCAGGCGGTGAGGAGGCGATTGGCCTCTGCGGCTTCGCCCTGGTAACGGCCCACATCAGCTTGCGGGAATTGCACGGATAGCTTGGTCCAGAGGGTGTTGAACAGGCCCTCGATGAAGGGCTTCTGATGGGGGCTCCAGACCGTATGCAAATGGGAGCCCATGTGCTGGATGGCATGGCGGACGAGGTGTGAATGCCAGGCCCCACGTTCGAGGCGCCAAACCAGCGGGATGCCATGTTGGAGGACGTGGATGCGGAGCAGGGAGAGGATATCTTCGGCGCGGTAACTGGAGCGGGGCCGCATGACATAGGCCCATGCCGAGACGAAGCGGCGGGCGGCGTCCACGGCGACGAGCCACTGGAAGCGGCCGACTTTGACGCCGTATTTGTCGGAGCAGGGATCGCCTCCGATGGACCAGGGGACGCAGACGGGGAAGTTGATGGTGGCGTCGTCGGCCTCGATGACCTCGCCGGGCATAGGCGGCCGGCGCTCACGGGTGAGCGGGTCGCTGAAAAAGAAGAGGGAGCCGGAGGCGTTGAGGTAATCGAGTTGGGTGTCGGTGGGATTGCGGCGCTGTCTGACTACGGCGCGGGGCAGTGCGATTTGGCGGGCGATTCTGGGCGGGACGAGAGGTTTGCCGGCACGCTGCCGGGCGAGGATCGCATCCCGGAGGTGCGTGGGGCAAGATGGCGGCTCATCGCACTGGATGGCGCGGAGGAATTGCTTGCGGAGACCGGAGTGCCAGCCGATTGGGAGATGGGGCAGGGAGATGGTGCGGCGGATGGCTTCGGGGATGGAGCCGCGGTCCGCGGTGGCGTTGGTATTCAGGTAGAAGAACCTGGCCGCGGGAATAAACCAGGGTATGGCCTCGATGGCTGAGGAGAGGTGTTTGGGGGCGGGCTGGCGGCGGGGCGGCATGAGAGCAGCGAGGCCGCCGCGGAGGTACCGCGCGAGGAGGCAGTCCCGGCCACTGAAGGTGGCGGGGGATTTTTCGAGCAGCTTGGCGGCGCCGGCGAGGGTGTATTGTCCGGTGCGCATGAGGGCCAGGAACCGTTCGCAGAGATTGGCTTTGGCCTGGGCATCGGCGAGGTCTGAATCGAGAGCATGGCGGGCGGCTGGCGCTGTTTCATGAGCCGGATCCAAGGTGCGCGAACCAACCGACGCGCGAGGCAGGTCCGGGGTCTCCCCGGACACCATGGCGCCAGCCGCAAGAGCAAGCCCCCGGGGAATAGAGAGTCGGTGAGTGTGCATGTTGGTTAGCGTCTGGAGAGGGCGATTTTTGCGTATTTGACCAGGTGCTCCAGCAATGGGGATGGCCAGGCATCCAGTGAGCGGCAGAAGGCGTCTTCGATCGCTTCGCGCTGGGAGGCGGAGAGTTTGTGCCAGGACCTGAGGTGGGTGGATATATCGCCGAGTTTTTCGGCGATGAAGACGTGGTAGGCTTTCCGGTCCTCGCCGTGGCAGCCGCCTGCGAGCTTTCCGGCTCCAGCGCGGGAGATGCGATGGGCCGGGGATTCGCCTTCGACGGCGGCGCGGCAGGCCTCGGCAATGGTTTTGTCGGCCATGAAGCCGAAGAACGCCTGGCGGAAGGAGCGGGCCTGGTCGGGGAGCTCGGCTTCGGGGCATGTGAGCGCCTGGGACAGTGGAATCGCGGCGCCGTTCACTTCGATGGCGGGGGTGAAGGGGACCGCGGCTTGGATGTTCAGTTGGAGTCTGGCCACACGTTCGGCGGCCTGCATCCAGCGGTAGGCGGTGCGATGGGGGATGCCATGGGAGTTGAGCCATGCCGAAAAAAGTTCGTCCTTGGGTGTGTTTTGATTGTGCTTAACACTTGAATTAGCTCCGCTTGTGACACAGTGGCACAAGCGGGTAAGATTGTGCTCGACGCCTGCATTAGGTCTGCTGTTGCCATCGTGGCAAGGGCAGCTCAGGGCGGCGCGGTATTCGAGGAGGAAAACGCCGGCTATGACGGCTTTTTGGGCGTAATCGCGCTCCGCCTGCGCGGCGGTGCGACACGCTCGTAGGACGGTCTGTTCGAGGGTGATCGGTTGGGGATCAAGGGATTGGAGGTTCATTGTGTTCATTCGGAGCAGTAGGCGAGCGGTGGCGTGCTGGCAGCGCGGATGACTCGACCATGATGCCCGCGGCCACGAGTTCGCGCCGGATGGCGCGACGGCACAGTTGCGAGAAGTTAAGGTCGAGCTGCTTAGCTCGATGCTGCAGCACCTGCCGTAGCGGGAGCGGCAGGCGAAAGCTGACAGGCACATCTTCACTCATGCGCTTTTTGCTGCTCATATGTATGATTAAATCATACACATCTGGCGGACGCAAGACTTTTTTAGGGATTTTTTTGTTGATGAGTCATAGTGGGTATGACAGTTTTTAGGCATGGCACGGCATAAAGACACGGTGGCGATCACGATCACGTTACCGCGGGCTCTACATGAGGCGGTAAAGGAGCTGGCGAAACGGCGTGATTGCGGAAATATTTCGGCCGTCGTCAGGGCCAGTCTGTACCGGGAGGCCGGGCTTAGCACTGACACGATAGCGGTGGACCGGTCAGCCGCGGCACAGATCAAGGAAGCGGAAGCCCGGACGGTCAAATATGGCCGGAAAAGGGCCAGGCAGGCTGCGGAGCAGGCGGTTAATTCAGGCGAAGTTTCGCGGCACAGAGCGGTTTTAAGGAAGGCGGCGAAGGGGGAGGGGGGAGGTCGCGTTGGATGATTTTGGCGCTGACGCGGAGCTGATGGGCCCAGCGCTCCAACTTGCGGGCGAGGTGGAGGCGGGCCTGCCAGGAAAAGAGCTCAACTTCCGCCTGGAGATCGGGTTCGAGGATCACTCGCGGTCTTTGAGATTTCATACTCATTTTGAATATGTTGGGATCATATCAGGTGGGGTTGGACAA
>JARKQH010000121.1 GCA_029974925.1 Verrucomicrobiota bacterium | reverse complement strand
GGTAAATCCGGCGCTGCTCCTTGGCGAGGCGGTCGAGAATGCCAGTCACGTAAGCCGGGTCCTTTACCGTGCAATTGAAGTCGGCGCTGAGCCATTCGACGTTGCGGTCCAGCGCCAGCTTTCCGACTTTCACCAAGCGCTCGTAGTCCCATTCGCTGTCGTTGCCGCGAAGCTTGACTTTGAGACACTTGAGGCCGTCCCGCTCAATCCAGTCGGTGAGGACGACGGGGTAGCCGTCCTGCGGTTCCTGGCCGGTGAGGTCGCCGGCTTCGAGCGGGTCCAGCCCTCCGACCAAATGCCAGGCGCGCAGGCGTTTGGGGCGGCGGCACACGAAGAAGTTGGCGGGGAAGAGAGACCCGAAGCGGCAGTCTGCATCCCTGGCCGGCTCGAGATAGTGCGACAGGTCGTGGGCGAGGAACCCGGGACCGTAGGTGTCAAACGTGGGCAACTTTGCGAGCTGGCCATAAGCGTCGTGCAAGGCGAGGTCGAATGGGGAGTTGCAGACCAGGGCGGCCAGCCAGGGGATGGGTTCGCCCGGGCCGTTGGGGTTGCCGGCGAGGGCCTGGTTGCAGCGGTCGCGCGCCGCCGGGAGCCGCTCCTCGAGGAAGCCGGCTCCGATTTCGAGCGCGTGTCCGGCGGGAAGGGGCTCGAGCCAGGCAGCGGCCAACTGCCGGCAGAGTTCCTTGAGAGCTTCGTGCCGCCGCTCGTAAGGAAGCGAGGAGGGCCATACCCACTGAACGCTCAGGGGGGTTTCGCCCCAGCCCTCCGCTTCGTTGCCCTGGTCATCCGCCACGCGCAGCGCCACGCGGGCGCAGGTCACAGCACGAAGCGTCTCCGTGCCGAACTTGAGCGGGACACGCGTTTCGACGGGGAGGAAATAAAGGCGGACGGCACGGATGCGACGGATGCGCGGGGGCATGGGCGGAAGCGGATTATTCGGGCAATGGTTTGCCTTTGGTCTCAGGCGCCAGCCAGATGATGATCAAGCCAACCACGTAGATGAGCGTGATGGTGGCTCCCGCCCGGGCGTAGCTGCCTTCGTAGTATTTCAGCAGGTGTCCCATCTGGACGGCGCCGATGGCGGCGAAGATGCGGCCGGAATTGTAGGAAAGGCCCTGGCCGGTGGCGCGCACGCGGGTGGGGAACAACTCGGGCAGGTAGAGCGGGAGCCAGCCGAAAAACGCGGCGGTGGCGGTGCCGACCACAAAGGCCATCACAAGGAAGAGGGTGCCGTAAGCGTCCACGAACCGGAACAGGTACCCGCAAGAGATCAGCGAGGCCAGACTGAGCAGGAAGTAGGCGGGGCGGCGTCCCATCTTGCCGCCGATCAGCGGTCCGATGAAGCAACCGACCACGGCGCCGAAAGCAATGAGCATTTGAGTGAGCCCCTTGGCGTTGTGGATTTTGCCGCCAGTCAGTTGGTCGGCCCAGGCCGGCATCCATTGGACCGAGCCCCAAGTGCCAATCAGAACGACCGAAGCCAGGCCAATGCCCAGCAGCGTGTGCTTGATCAGGCCGCGGGAAAACACTTCCCGCACCGGGTGCGACGAGGTTTTGGTGACCGCCCTCTTCCAGCGCTCGGATTCCGGCACGTAGCGGATGATGAACAGCGCCAGCAGCGCGGGGGTCGCGCCCGCGAGCATGACCCAGCGCCAGGAATCGCGGGTGACTTGGAACAGCGTGCCCAGCAAGCCCAGCAGGCCGAACCCGATGTTCGCGGCGGCGCCGATGGCGCCCGCCAGCAGTGGACGATGCCTTTCCGGCCAGCATTCCATGACCAGGGCCACGCCCAGCGACCATTCCCCCCCCATGCCCACCGCGGCGAAGAAGCGGAGCACACCCAGTTGCCACGGCGCTTGGGCGAAATAACACGCGCCGGTGAACAGGGAATAGGCCAGAATGCTCAACACCATCGCCCGCACCCGGCCCAGGCGGTCCCCCAGCCACCCAAAAGCCAGCCCGCCTAAAGCCGCCCCCACCAGAAACAGGGCCGTGATGTAGCCCATCCAAGGCCCGATCAGCTTGTCTCCTTCAACACCGATCAGGTCCTGAAGCGCCGGGCGGGCGACCAGCGGGAAGACCCCCTGTTCGAGACCGTCGAACATCCAGCCCAGAAAGGCCGCGATTAGAACCAGCCATTGGTCGCGGGTGCGCACGGCTGAGGCCGGGCTCTGCGTTTGCGGTGTGGTGGTCGGCATAAGTCGTTGGTCCCCATGCTGGCCAGAACGCCCGCGTAGAGGCAAGCGCGTTGTCCCTCCAAACTGAAATTACGGCGGCGCGGGCGGCAACCGCATTGCACTGTTCAACCTCGCCGGAGCGCTCCTCAAGGCC
>JARKQH010000112.1 GCA_029974925.1 Verrucomicrobiota bacterium | reverse complement strand
TCATGACCGAGCGGACGGGCACGGACCTGTTTGAATGGACCGACCACGTGGTCTTGTCGCCGGAGGAAGAACCCGGCTTGCAGGCGGCCGGCTTTGTTCAGGATCCCACCGCGGAGACGCCCGCTGGCGAGAAGGTTTATGAGCATCCGCAGGCGTCGCTTCCGCGGGTCTTGATTTCCCGCACGGATGCGGGAGAAAGGGGGCTGGCCGTGCGGCCGGAATTTGTGGCTGACTTTGTCGGGCGTCACAACCTCGACATTCCGATCGAGGGGGACCCCTGGTCGCGGTACCGGCGGGCGGTGGTCTCACGGGAGGGAAGGACGCGCCTGGTGGCGGTCGAACGCCGGGCTTACCGGGGGTTTGTGCCGGCGGGACTTTCGGCTGACGAGTTGCGAGCGGTCATTCGAGCGAGGGAATTGTGGGGCACACGGCCGCGCGCCTTCGCGGAGGAAGAGGAAGGTTTTACGGCTGCCAACAGGCGGTTGGATCAGGTGTTGGAGCTGGTGGGAAGGGACAGCGCTTGCGAGCTTTTCTTTGAAGCTGAGCGAGCCTATTGGGAGCGGCGCAACCGGGCGGGCCGGATTCAGAAACATCGGCAGGATCAACTGGGGTTGGGCTGGGGCAATCACGACCATCATACCTTTCGCAGTTCGCGCCGGTGTTTCGCCGGGTTGGTCAGTTTCTTCGAGCGGCTGGGGCTGGGCAAACGCGAGCGTTTTTACGCCGGCGCCGAAGCCGGGTGGGGGGCTCAGGTGATGGAACAGCCGGTGGCGAGGATTGTGGTCTTTGCCGATGTGGACCTTCTGCCGGAGGAAACCCGCGTGGATTTCTCGAGCCGGCCGCTGCCGCCCTCGGCGCGGCTGGGCACGGTGGGACTGTGGGTGGGGTTGCATGGGGAGAGTTTGCTTCAGGCCGGGATGCACCACCTGGAGGCGCGGTTTGATTTCGAACATTTGCGGAATCAGTTGCGCCAGGAAGGGATTGGCATGATGCCCCCGTTTTCGGATTTCGCCTTCTTGAAGCAGGCTTTTACCGAGGGGGAACTCTGGCCGGTGGAGGAAAACCGCCTGGGCCGGTTGCTGGAGAAGGGTTTGATCACCCCGGCACAGGCCGAAGGGTTCAGGCGGGAGGGCGCGCTGGGCAGCCATTTGGAAAACCTCCAGCGCCACGGCGGGTTCAAGGGATTCAACCAAAAGTCGGTCAGCGTGGTCATCGCGGCGACCGACCCCCGGCGGCGTCTCGGCGAGGGGCGGGTGGCCTGAGCACGGCTTTCGGGACGCGGGCAGACGGTGGGGGCAGAAGTATCCCTTGCAAAGCCGCGGAGGCTGCGGCATAAGCAAGGAGTGATGTTGCGGTGCGTGTATGGGACGGCCGTGGTGTTGGCCCTGATTGCCAGCGCGCCGGCGGGTCCGCTCAAGTTGAAGACCCTGCAGGTCGGGGGGCGTGTGTATCGTGATGTCACGGTGCTGGGAGCCAATACCACGGACATCTATTTCACGCACGCGGAGGGGATCGCCAACGTGAAGCTGAAGTACTTGAACGAACAGCTTCAAAAGCGTTTCAACTACGACGCGCAGGCGGCCACCGAAGCCGAACGCCAACAAGCCGAGGATGACGCGCGCTACCAGGCCGCCTTGGCGGAGGAACTCGCCGCCCGGGCGCGAAAAGCGATGCGCGACGCCAAAAACGCCGCCCTCACCTCGGATTTGAATCTGGCCGACCCGATTTCGGACAAATCACTCCTGGGCAAGCCCGCGCCCTCGCTGCCCACGCGGTGGGTGGGGGGGAAGCCGGAGCTGGCGGACAAATTCGTCCTGACATTTGTCTGGACGCCGTGGAGCGTGCCCTGTCGCAAACAGATTCCGGAGCTGAACGCACTGCAGCGCCGCTTCGCCGGGAAGCTGGCGGTGGTTGGCGTGACCACGGAACCGGAGGAGGATGTGCGGGCCATGGAGGAACCGGTGATGGAGTTTGCGTCGGCGCTGGACCCGGAGGCCAAACTGATCAGCGCCGCCGCCATTACCAGCATCCCCCAGGCGTTATTAACCAACCCCAAGGGCATTGTGATTTTTCAAGGCCATCCGGCGGTTTTGAACACGAACAATGTGTCGGCCCTGATCCAGGCATTCGAGGGGGAAACCGCGGAGCGGGAGGAAGAGCGGTAACGCCGGCATGACCCGCCGGAGGCTGCTGACATGTCACGGGCCCGGAGAAAACCCTCGGTCACCCAACGAATCCTGTTGGTGGACGACCATCCGATGATTCGCGCCTGTCTCTCGCAGCTCATTGCCGCGGAGCAGGATTTGACGGTTTGCGGCGAAGCAGAGAGCGCCCCGCAGGCCCTGGAATTGGCGCTGCGCACCCGGCCGGACCTGGTGATTCTGGATCTGGCTTTGAAGGATTCGCATGGGCTCGACCTCATCCGCGACCTGCGCGAGCGGGTGCCGGCGGCGGCCATCCTGGTGGTATCCATGCATGATGCGCACCTGCACGCCGAGCGGGCGCTGCGCGCAGGAGCGAGTGGTTACATTGAGAAACAAGAGGCCACGCGGGACATTATGCACGCCATTCGCACGGTGCTGGAGGGCGGCATTTATCTGAGCCACCCCATGATCCGGCACCTGGCCGAGAGCCTGACCGCCAAGTCGCGGCCATCCCCTGCCCTGCCGGTCGAATTGCTCACCGATCGAGAGCTGCAGGTTTTCGAGCTGCTCGGCCGCGGCCAGAGCACGAGGGATATTGCCCGGCGCCTCCGCCTGGACATCCGGACGATCGAGACCTACCGGGCCCGGATCAAGGAGAAGCTTGATCTGAAGAGCGGCTTTGAACTTTTGCAACAGGCCATCCGATGGGTGGAAGCGGGACAAGTCACCCCCGACGAGTCCTGAGCGGGCGGGATTACGAGGGCACTTCGGAACGCTGGCGTGCCCCCGGTTCGATCCTCTGAAGGGCGGAATCGAGTTGGCAGGGCTTATGCCGGGTGGACCCAGGCAATGGCTTTTTGCAGGACCTCGGCGGAAGTCGGGAGGTTGAGTTTTTCCCGAATCCGGCCGCGATAGGTTTCGACAGTTTTGAGGCTGAGGTGCAGCTCCGCCGCGATCTGCCGGGTGGTCAGGCCCTGGCCAATGGCCCGGAAGACCTGGAGTTCGCGGTCGCTCAGCACATCGGAGGGCGCGACGGCCGCCGCGTTGGGGGGGACAGCCACGCGGCCGACAACCTGACCGGCGACCGAATCACTGAGGTAGGTTTGGCCGGCAATGACCTGCCGAACCGCGACGAGAATGCGGCGGGTGGCTTCCTGTTTGTTGATGTAGCCACGGGCGCCCGCGCGAATGGCGCGCTCGGCATAAACGGCCTCATCATGCATGGAAACCACCAGAATCTTGAGGCTGGGCCAGCGCGCGCGGATGTCTTTGATCAACTCCAGGCCATCGGATTGTTTGAGAGTCAGATCGAGCAGGACGATATCGGGAGCCGTGTCGGCAATCGCCTCGAGGGCACGGTGGCGGCTGTCCGCCTCACCGCAAACCAGGAGATCGGGCTCGCGGGAAAAGACTTCAGCCAGGCGCTCGCGCACCACGGGGTGGTCATCCACCAGCAGGATTTGGGTGGGGTCCCGGCGAACTGACGGCATGGGCTTTTGGCTCACACTCCAAGGTTTCTAGCGCCGGGTGGCGCGGAAGGCAACAGGAAACCACCGTGCCGCCATTCTGGCGGGGGCCGAGCTGGAGGCGGGCGCCAATAAGCTGGGCCCGGTATTGCATGATCTGCAGGCCCATGCCCTGGGCAGGGCGGGCCGGCCCCAGGGGCAATCCCTGGCCATCGTCCTCGACGGTGATTTCCAATCGGTCGGCGGTTCCCAAAAGCCGGATGGCGATGGAGCGGGCGCGACTGTGTTTGGCGGCGTTGGTCACGGCCTCCTGAGCGATCCGATAGAGATTGATCGCCAGCTCGGAAAACGGCACCTCAACGGTCCCCGAGGCGGCAAACGTGCAGGGGATTCCAAAGCGGGCGGAAGTCAGGTGAGCCATCCCCTCCAGCGCCAAGGCCAAGCCTTCGGTTTCGAGATTGGCCGGGAACAAGCCCCGGGCGATGCCCCGCGCCTTGGTAATGGTCTGGTCAAGGCCCGAAGTGATTCGCGCGGCCTGGGGGGCAAGGGGATGGTGGCGGGCGGAGAGCGCGGACTGGAGGGAGTTGGCATCAAAAGCCAGACCGATCAGCTCCTGACAAAGGCCGTCGTGAATCTCCTGTCCAATCCGAGCCTGCTCGCGGTCGGAAATCTCGAGGATTTCGCGCTGCAGGCGTTGACGCTCGGTCACGTTGGTGGCCACGCCCACGCAACCGGTCACCCGGCCCCGGGCATCCCTCCTCGGAACGTAGGAAACCTCGAGCCAAAACTCGCGAATTCTGAGGATTTCGCCGAACGTTTCGCCCTTGAGCGCGCGCCGGATGCTGCTGACCACCGCCGGGGTCTCCCCGAAGACGTCTCCAACTCTCTTGCCGAGGTTGGCGCCGGTTCCGAAACCAAGGGGTTGAAGCGCCTGGCCTTCTCCAAAGGTGATGACTTCGTTTTGGTCCACCGCAAAAAGAACGATCGGGGCGCTGTTGATAATCGTGCGGAGACGGGCTTCGTTCTCCTTCAGTTCCTCCGCCACGCGGAGCCGCACGATGGCACCGCCGGCCTGAGCCGCCAGCGTCTCGACGACCACTCTTAAATCCGCCGGAAGGGGCTGTTGGGTGTGATTGGCCAGATTCAGACAGCCGAGGAGCGTCTGTTGGTGAATAAGGGGAATGGCTGCGAAACCGCCGATCCCTTCCTTC
>JARKQH010000087.1 GCA_029974925.1 Verrucomicrobiota bacterium | reverse complement strand
CTGAGCGAAGTGACGCTGGGCAACAACCTGGTGGAGCGATGGAGCTACAACGGGGCGCGGGGGCAGGTGTGGAAGATCGAGTTGGGGACGGCGAGCGCGGCGCAGAGCGTGGGGGCGTGGCTGTATGGGTACTGCGCGGGTCAGGCGATTGACGGGAGTTCGTGCGGGACCAACAATGGGAACGTGCGGCACCAGTGGATTTTGCCGTTGGGGAAGGTCCAGAGCTACGGCTTTGACGATTTGAACCGGATTACGGCGATGGTGGAGAAGGACGCGGTGGAGGGGAGTCCGGCGTGCTCGAGTGGGGGCACGGTGGCGTGCGTGGGATGGCAGGCGGACCAGTGGGGCAACCAGGCGGAGCCGGAGGTTCGGACGTTTGAGCGGTCATCGTTCACGCCGGTGTCGCTGGGGCAGTTCAATGCGAACAACCGGATGACGGTGCAGGGTGCGGTGCACGATGCGGCGGGGCGGTTGACGTCGATGGGGGATTACCGGTTCCGGTGGGACGCGGAGGACCGGCTGCGGGCGGTGGCCAAGGTGGGGGTGACGACGATGACGGGGTACGAGTACGACGGGGAAGGCCGGCGGGTGAAGAAGTTGGTGTGCGATTATGCGGCATCGGGCTGGTGCGCGACAGGCGTGACGGTGACGAGCGTGACCGTGTACGACGGACTGGGGCGGGCGGCGGCGGAATATGGGGGGACGCCGGGGCTGGGCGGAGTGCAGTATTTGGGAGTGGACCATTTGGGCTCGACGCGCGTGGTGACCAATGGAGCGGGGGCGGTCTCCGTGAGGCGGGACTACCTGCCGTATGGGGAGATGATTGTGGCGGGGAAGAACGGGCGGACGGCGGCGCTGGGGTATGAAGCGGGCGAGGGGGGCCAGCCGCTGGGGCGGGTGTTTACGGGGAAGGAGCGGGATGCGGAGACGATGAGTTCGGCGATGCCTAGCGGGCTGGATTATTTTGGGGCGCGGTACTTCTCGGGGGCGCAGGGGCGGTTTACCAGCCCGGATCCTACCTTCCTCAACATCCTTAGGGTCGTTAATCCGCAACGGTGGAATCAATATTCCTACTCGCTCAACAATCCGCTCAAGTTCGTTGACCCGGACGGTAATGAGGCAATTGCGGTCCTATACCCTGGGTACCAGATAGGCATCTCCAGGAGTTTCACGCTGCCTTTGGGCCATGCCGGTGTTGTGATGGTCGCCAAGGATGGATCGACGCATTACTTCGAGTACGGTCGATACGCTCCTGCAGGCGCTGGCGGAGATGTTGCCCAAGGAGTTGTTCGGAATGCGGGCCCGACCAACACTCCCACGCCAGCGGTGCAGCGGGATGTGTCCGGCAAGATTACCCCCGAGTCAATGAAAGCACTGCTGGGTACGCTTTCAAATGCGGCTGGAAGGGGCGGAATCGTCGAGGCGACCGTTTTTGATACAAACGAGATTCAAGATGCCGCCATGGAGGCGTACCTCGAGGGGAGGCAAAGGGAGAAGAGCAATTCGAGCAGGCGCCACTATAGCCTGTTCGGCGGGTACAACTGCGGCACGTTGATCTGCGAAGCGCTCGACGCGGCCGGGCGTCGATCTCCAGCCGCCAGGGCTATGCAAACTCCGGCGAGTGTCTTTACCAACTTCATGGCTTGGCCAAGTCTTTTCGGAGTCAGCCAAACATTCGTGTACGCTCCCCCGAAGGAAAAGGTCACGTCGAAGATCTGTTACCAGGACGGGAATGGAAAGACGGTTTGCCAATGAGCGGCAGAACGAGTTCATTCAAGCCGGCGCGTGGCGTAACAGCGCTGATGTTTCTGCTCTCACTCTTCCAGGCAGGCTGCTATCGGGCGTACCCCCCTGCGAGACCGGATGGAGTTCCGATGGACGCAGTCTGGGCGGGTGGCTTGGATGGTGGCGGTTGGGTGCGTTGTTCAACACCTTCCTCCGAGTTCAACTTATGCACAATCTACGACGAGGAGGGTCGTACTCCTGGACCGGCCCGCTACTCGCTGAGGGATGTCGGCCGGGCCGCCAGGCTTGAAGAACTCAAGTACAGGTATGTCACTGGAGAGGCAATCGGGCTCGAGCGCGGCTTGGAGTTGTCGATAATTAAGGACAAGCGCTGAATGTAAGCATGGAAGGTAAGCTGCGATGTGGACCGGGCGGGGCGAGTGACCGGAATGGCAGGCTGGCAGGGCGGCGCGCCGACGACGTATGCCAGCGGAGTGAAGTACGGCGCGACGGGGGCGCTGAGCGAAGTGACGCTGGGCAACAACCTGGTGGAGCGATGGAGCTACAACGGGGCGCGGGGGCAGGTGTGGAAGATCGAGTTGGGGACGGCGAGCGCGGCGCAGAGCGTGGGGGCGTGGCTGTATGGGTACTGCGCGGGGCAGGCGATTGACGGGAGTTCGTGCGGGACCAACAATGGGAACGTGCGGCACCAGTGGATTTTGCCGTTGGGGAAGGTCCAGAGCTACGGCTTTGACGATTTGAACCGGATTACGGCGATGGTGGAGAAGGACGCGGTGGATG
>JARKQH010000075.1 GCA_029974925.1 Verrucomicrobiota bacterium | reverse complement strand
TCTCGACGAACACCACCGATGCCGACGGCTTTCTGCACGTCGAGCAGCCGGCATCCGCACCCGCGCGTTTTTATCGCTTCCAGTGGCCGTGACCTCCCCGGAATAGCGGCGCCGCCGAAAGCTTTGGGTGGACGCGGGGCTTGCCCAATCGGCGCTGGTCTGGGAGCGAGGCGAGGCTTCCGCCGGCCGGCACGGGCCGGGCGGCGGGGGGGCGCGGGGCGAACCTGGAAAGGCTTTATGATGAAATGGCAAAAGAGACTGAAACAGGCGGGATGGACGCTCTGGTGCTGGGGCGGCCTGGCCTTGTGCGCCGCTGCGCCGGGCTGGGCGGCCACGGTCGGCGAGCTGCGATGCGAGTTTCTGGTCAATCCCCAGGGCATTGATGCGGCCGCTCCCCGCTTGAGCTGGCAGATGCAGTCGAACCGGCGCGGCGCGCGCCAGACGGCCTTTCAGGTTCAAGTCTCGTCCAGTCCGGACCGATTGAAAGCGGGGCGGGCGGACTTGTGGGACAGCGGCAAGGTGCCGTCCGACCAGTCGCATCTGGTGCGCTACGCGGGGCGCGAGCTGGCTTCCCGCCAGGCCTGTCACTGGAGGGTTCGCATTTGGGATGAGGCGGGGAAGGTGTCGCGCTGGAGCGAAACCGCTTCCTGGAGCATGGGCTTGCTGCGGCCCACGGATTGGCAGGGCCGGTGGATCGGGAAGGAGGACGACCACGTCACGCCGCGATTCGAGGGCGCGGATTGGATCTGGCACGCGGCGGACGGGGACTTCAACGCAGTGCCAGCCGTCCTGCGCACCTTTCGCTGCCGCTTCGAGCTGCCGGACCGTCCCATTCGCCGCGCGCAGTTGCTGCTGGCCGGCGACAACGAATTTGCCTGCGCGGTCAACGGCCGGCATGCGGGGGCGGGACAAAACTTCAAGGTGCCGGGGGTGATGGAGGTGAAAGGCCACCTGCAGCCAGGCCGGAATGTCATCGCGGCCTGGGTGCGCAACAGCGGCGACACTCCCAACCCGGCGGGTCTGACCGGCAAACTGGTGGTGGAGTTTGAATCCGGGGAGTCGCTCGTCGTTCCCACCGGCGCGCGATGGCGGACGTCGGATTCCGAACCGGCGGGGTGGACGTCGCTGGAATTCGACGATTCGGGGTGGCCGCCCGCGCGGGTGCTGGGGCCGGCCGGCATGGAGCCCTGGGGCGAAATACGACTGGAGGGAGACCGCCGCCTGCCGGCGCGGCAATTGCGCAAGGAGTTTGAAGTCGCCCGCCCCGTTCGGCGCGCCACGGTTTATTTCAGCGGCTTGGGCCTTTCGGAGTTGTACATCAATGGGGAAAAGGTGGGGGATGCGGTCCTCTCGCCGGGGCTGACCCATTATGACGCGCGGGTTTTTTACGTGACGCATGACGTGACGGACCGGCTGCGCCGGGGCCGCAACGCGGTGGGGGTCTGGCTCGGGAATGGGCGTTACTTTGCGCCGCGGGCCAGTTCGCCCACTCATACCATCAGCTACGGTTTTCCCAAGCTGCTGCTGCAACTGGAGGTCGAGTATGCCGATGGCACAACCGAAGTCGTCGTGAGCGACGGGTCCTGGAAGCTCAGCACCGACGGTCCAATCCGAGCCAACAACGAATACGACGGCGAGGAATATGACGCCCGCCGCGAATTGCGGGGCTGGGCAGCAGCGGGTTTCGAGGATGCCACCTGGGCTTCGGCGCAGGAGGTGGCCGGCCCAAAAGGCGCGCTTTGCGCGGAAATGATCAACCCGATTCGGGTCACCGGCACACTCAAACCCATCGCCCTCACCGAGCCCCGGCCCGGGGTCTTCATCTTCGACCTTGGCCAGAACATGGTGGGCTGGTGCCAGCTCCGGGTCCGCGGCCCGGCCGGCACGGTGGTCCGGCTTCGTCACGCCGAGACGCTCCAGCCCGACGGGACGCTATACCTGGATAACCTGCGCGATGCCAAGGTGACCGACCTTTACACGTTGAAGGGCCGGGGCACCGAGATCTACGAGCCGCGCTTCACCTATCATGGTTTTCGCTATGTTGAAGTCACCGGCTACCCCGGGCGCCCCACCTTGGAAGCCATCCGCGGCCGGGTTGTGAACGACGATCTGGCCGCGGCGGGCGCCTTCGCCTGCTCGCACCCCACCCTCAACCGCATTTATCGCAATGTGGTGTGGGGCACGCGGGGCAATTACCGCAGCATCAGCACCGATTGCCCGCAGCGGGACGAGCGCCAGGGCTGGCTGGGGGACCGCTCGGCTTTTTCTCGCGGAGAATCCTTCCTGTTCGATATCTCCGCTCTCTATGCCAAGTGGGTGCGGGATTTTGCCGACGGTCAGAAGGACAGCGGGAGCGTGTCGGACGTGAACCCGCCCTACTGGCCGCTTTACAGCGACAACGTCACCTGGCCGGCCAGCACGGTCATTATCCCGGGCGCGTTGCTGGACCAGTATGCCGACACCGGCGTGATTGCGCGGCACTATCCCAGCATGGTGAAGTGGGTTGACCACCTGAGCAGCTTCATCACCAATGGCCTCATCGCCCGGGACCAGTACGGCGACTGGTGTGTGCCGCCGGAGGATCCCAAGTTGATTCATTCGCAGGATCCCGCGCGCAAGACGGCCCCGGTGATTCTGGCCACCAGTTATTTTGCCCACTGCCTCCGGTTGATGGCGCGTTATGCCACGCTGCTGGACAAGCCGGAAGACGCCCGGCGGTTTGCCGTCCGCGCGGAGGAGCTGAAAGCCGCCTTCAACGAGCGCCTCTACCATCCGGAGAAGGGGTACTACGACAACGGCTCGCAGACCTCTTGCGTGCTGCCGCTGGCCTTTGATCTGGCGCCGCCGGGGGAGCGGCCGCGCGTGTTCGATCATCTGGTGCGCAAGATCACCGACGAAACCCAGGGCCACGTGGGCACGGGTTTGATTGGCGGGCAATGGCTGTGCCGGGTATTATCCGACGGCGGCCGGCCGGACCTGGTTTACCGGTTTGCCACCAACACCACTTATCCGAGTTGGGGATACATGATCGAAAAGGGCGCCACCACCATCTGGGAATTGTGGAATGGGGACACGGCCGATCCGGCGATGAATTCGCACAACCACGTCATGCTGGTCGGCGACCTGGTCATCTGGCTCTACGAATATTTGGCGGGCATCCAGAGTGATCCGGCGCAGCCGGGCTTCCGGCATATCGTGATGAAGCCCCAGCCGGTGGGCGATCTGACCTTTGTGAAAGCCAGCCACCGCTCTCCCCACGGCCTGATCCGCAGCGAGTGGCAGCTCAAGGAAAACCGCTTCGAGTGGACCCTCACCATTCCCCCCAACAGCACGGCGACGCTTCACGTCCCGGCCCGCGATGCGGCGGCGGTGCGGGAAAGCGGCCGGCCCTTGGCCCGGGCGCCGGGCGTGCGGGTGGTGGAGGCGGCCGCCGGCCGCCTGGTGCTCAAGGTGGGGGCGGGCCACTACCAGTTTGTGAGCAAACCCTGAACCCGCCAGCGCCGTGAATCCGACCTCCCGCCAGCGATTCCTCGACACCCTCCAGTTCAAGCCGGTTGCCAAACCCTGGGCGCGCTGGGGCGCGTTTCTCTGGGACGAAACCGCCGAGCGTTGGAAACAGGAGGGTTGGGACGGCACCCCGTTGGACGATTATTTCGAGCTGGACCGGCTGGTGCGCGTGGACCCGTGGTATGGGCCGGTCCCGGAGTTCGAGCACGAAGTGATTGCCGAGGATGAGGAAACGGTCACCTACGTGAACCATGAGGGCATTGTCATGCGGGAGTTCAAAAAGA
This sequence comes from Verrucomicrobiota bacterium, assembly GCA_029974925.1. GTDB lineage: Bacteria > Verrucomicrobiota > Verrucomicrobiia > Limisphaerales > UBA8199 > JARKQH01. The sequence goes on along the minus strand of JARKQH010000075.1, from coordinate 51,447 downwards.
ACCGCGACACGAGCATGCCCCAGTTCGTCAAGTTCCCGGTGGCAAACGAGGCGGAATTCGAGAAGTTCGCCGCTGAACGCCTCGCGCTCCACGCCGATAGACGCCTGTCCGCCGCATGGCGCAGCATGGTGGCCAGCGGCCGCGTCCAGGCCGCCGTGGGCAAAGGCGAACTGCGGGCGGAAGAGCAGGCGGCCGCGCGGGGCGCAGCCCCCGGCGAGCAGTGGCCGCGCAAGTGCTGGGCTGACCGCTGGGGCGGTTTTTTCGGCTCGCTGCGCAACATGCTGGGGGTCGAGAATCTGTGCGTGGCCTTCTACGACCAACCCCGCCTGATCGAACGCATGATGGAGGAGCGGGCGGATCGGCTGATCGAAATCACCGCCGAAGTGCTGCAGCACACTCGTTTCGAGGTGTTCTGGTTCTGGGAGGACATGGCCTACAAGGGGGGCCCGCTGGTCGGCCCCGCGCTCTTCCGCAAGTTCGCCTTCCGTCATTACGAACGCGTCTGCGGCTGGCTGCGCCAACAGGGCATCCAGCATATCGGCCTCGACAGCGACGGCGATATTCGGACGCTCATCCCCCTTTGGCTGGAGGCCGGCATTGATCACCTGTGGCCCTTCGAAGTGCAGTCGGGCATGGATGTGGTTGCCGTTCGCAAGGAATACGGCCACCGCCTCGGCATCGTGGGCGGCATTGACAAACGGGTGTTGTCCGGCGGCGGCGAGGCCATGCGCAAGGAGGTGGATCGTGTCATGCCCCTGGTCGAGCAGGGCGGCTACATCCCGGAGCTGGACCACAGCGTGCCGCCGGACGTGTCGTGGAAAAACTTCTGCGACTATATCGCGTACCTGAAATTCCGCTTGAACCGAGGCTGAAGGGGGGGACAGGCCGTGTTGCAAATCGCCTCGCGCCTGTGGGAACCCTGCACGCGGCGGGCGGCCACCGGGCTTACTGACGGCGGCTGCGCTTCAGGGCTTCGTAGGCGCGTTTGGCGTTGGGGTCGCCGGCCTCGACGCCGGCGATGAGCTTGGCCTCGAGCGCCAGTTCGGAGGCATGAACAGCCATGCCCTGTTCGAAGGAGAGATTCTGGCGGGCTTTGATGGCCTGGAGGGCCTGGACGGCGCGGGAGTAATCGGCGGTGCGCAAGGCTTCGGACGCGGTGGTGGCGGATTGTTTGACTTCGGGCGGCGCGGTGGAAAAGGCCTGCTGCAACTGGGAGGCGGCGGCTTTGGGTTCCGGCGGGCGGCCGGAGGGGATGCCTTCGTCCGAGGACTTCGAGCATCCGGCAAGCCCGAGGAGGAGACTGGCGACCAGAGCGCAGCCGGTGGGAAAAGGAGGCACGAATGTCTTCATGGAAGGAGGGACAACTGGCCGGGGACTAATCGCCGGTGGGCGAGCCGGGATTGCACCACATGCGGCCCGGGCGCTGGCCCGGATAGCCGCCCATGCCGGCCTCCATGGCATAGGCCCGGTACTTGATGAACTCGGTTTGGCCGCCGAACATGCCCATAACGATGCCGCCGTTGTGCCGCTGGCTGCCGCCTTCGTTGGGCCGGCTGGCGACGTTGTCGTAATAGGAGGGCTGCCGTTCGTCGGATTCCCAATAAATCATGTAGTGAGGTTTGAACTGGGCGAGTTTGTAGCTGACCCACGGGCGGCCGGTGGGGTCGGTTTTGAAGCCGGAGACCGAGCCGTTCATGGTGTAACTGCAGACCTGCATTTCGCGCTGCCGGAAGAAGGCGTTGTTGGTTTGCTCGATGGGGCACCAGTAAAGCAGCTTTTGGTTGTGATAAGGCCAGAGCTGGCCGAGTTCGACATTGTCCTTGTTGGTGGCATTGCGGGTGCGGGTATAGCACCAGTTGGCCACGTCGTAAGTGCCTGAGCTCCAAGAGGTATAGGGGAGCGTGTCATTGAAATCCGACGTGTACATGTGGGTGCTGAGGAGGATTTGCTTGATGTTGCCAATGCACTTGGCGCGCATGCCTTTCTCCTTGGCCTTGGCCAGGGCCGGCAACAGCATGCTGGCCAGAATGGCGATGATGGCAATGACAACCAAAAGCTCGATGAGAGTAAACGCCGCCGGACGGGTCTTGCGGCGGAACAACTTGAGTGACTGGTTCATTCAAAACCTCGCTTTCCGCATGCAGTGAGAAAAAGCCCTCTCCCCCGCACTTCAAGGCGGGCGCAGACAGAACGCGCCATTCGGGCGAACCGGGGCTGCATACGACGAGAAGATAAGCCAGCGCCAAAGTTTGTTCAACCCGCAAAGTTTGACCGCTTTGGATTTGACTTCTCCTGAGCGCCACGCCGCAGGCAGAACGGCGATCGGGAAAAGTTGCCCAATCCGGGTCGCCGGCCCCGAAACTCGACCGCCAAACCGGGGGCCGGGGCTGAAACGCCCTGGAGAGAGTTCCCTGCGCAAGCGGTTGATTCCCAACCGCCCGCTTTTCCACAAGCCAGTCTTTCAGCCGCCTGCCAGCGGTCGGGAACCGAACGCGAGACACCGGGCTTGCAGATATGCTTATGACTTTTTTGACAGAGGCTAATCCTGTTCTACGGTTGTCCATGCAGGCGCAGGAATGCCGCCGCCGCCGGCTGAAGGGTTCAGACGGTTGAAACAGAAAGAGACAGACATGAAAAACGTTCGACTCAAATCCATGGTTTCGATGGCGGCAGGAGCCTGCTTGCTGGCCTCCATCGCGGTTCAAAGCGCGCAGGCAACCCCTTACCCAAACCTGGTGCAGGTCTTGGAACGGGATGGACGCTTCACGACGTTGCTGGCGGCCCTCGACGCGGCGGGGCTGAAGTCCACGGTGGAGACTGCCGGGCCGCTAACGGTTCTGGCGCCGACCGACGACGCGTTTGCGCGGCTGCCCGCCGGCACAGTGGAAAGTCTGCTCGGAAACATTCCCGCTTTGACGGATATTCTGTTGTATCATGTGCTGGGAGGAAGGCAGTATTCCTGGCAGCTCCTGGCCACCAACACCCCCGTGACCCTGGAGGGCAATGCCGTGGTGGTGGTCAGAGATGGCCTGAAAGTGACCATCAATGGCAACCGGGTGCTGCAGGCCAACCGTTTCGCGGCCAACGGGCTGATTCACGTGATTGACGGGGTGTTGCTGCCGCCGGAACCGGACCTCCCGGTCACCAGCATTGTGGATGTGCTGAAGCTGGATGGGCGGTTTACGACTCTGCTGGCCGCTTTGGACGCCGCCGGCTTGACTGAGACGGTCGCCAGCGGCGGGGTGTTCACCCTGTTTGCGCCCACGGACGACGCCTTTGCCGCTCTGCCGCCGGGCACCGTTGAGGCATTGCTGAACGATATTCCGGCACTGACCCGCATCCTGCTCTATCACGCGTTGGCGGGGAAGACCAGCTCGGCCGAACTGCTGCTGGCCAGGACCGCCACCACGCTGGAAGGTTCGACGGTCAAGGCGTCGCTCAAGAACTGGCAGCTTTATGTCAACGACTCGCGGGTGATCAACCCCAACGTGAAGGCGCCGAACGGCTTGATCCATGTGATTGACAAGGTTCTGCTGCCGCCGCCGCCGGCGCCCAACCTGCTGGACCTGCTCAAGGCGGACGGACGTTTCACCACCCTGCTGACCGCGCTGGAGCTTACCGGGCTGAGCGACGTCGTCGCAACCAACGGACCGTTCACCGTCTTTGCGCCGACCGACGCCGCGTTTGCCGCGTTGCCCAGCGGCGCGCTGGCCAGCCTGATCGCGGATCCGGAAGCCCTGAAAGCCGTGCTTTTTTACCACGTGGTCGCGGGTGAAAAGAAGGCCCTGACCCTGCTCAAGGAGCGGGTGGTTCCCACGCTGCAGGGCGACAACGTCCTTGTGTGGCTGGGATGGGATGGCAAGGTGTATGTGAACCGGTCCCAGGTGATTCAGGCCAACGTAGAGGCCGCCAACGGCATCGCTCACCTGATCAACCGCGTGCTGCTGCCCCCGGCGAAATAGGCGGGCGGCTCAGACATTCGATCCTTCCCGGGGCTGGCATGGGTCACCGTGCCAGCTCTTTTCATTTCGCAAGGCCTCCGCCCTTCAAACCGACTACCCGCTGCCAGTGCCAAGTCGGCATTGCTCTCCGCGGCCGGAGGAGGGATGCTGGGGGCGAGCATGAAAGCAAACGAGTTGGAGCAGTGCATGAGCCGGATGGTCCGGGAGGCCGGTGCGGTTTTGATGCGGCATTTCGGGCGCGTTCGAAACGTTCGGCAAAAGGAGAGCCCGTACAGCATGGTGTGCGAGGCGGACCTGGCGTCCGAGGCTTGCGTCCTCAAGCGTTTGAACCGCTGGTTCCCGGAGGATGGCCTCATTTCCGAGGAGGCGGGGTTCCGGCCGGGAAGGTCCGGGCGGACGTGGGTTCTGGACCCGCTGGACGGGACGTCGAATTTTCTGGCGGGGCTGCCGTGGTTCGGGGTGCAGATCGCCCTGCTGCGGGGGCGGAGGCCGGTGGCGGCGGCGATGTACCTGCCGGTGGCCGATGCGCTGTATTTCGCCGCCGCCGGCGCCGGGGTTCGGAAAAACGGGCGCCGGATTCAGGCCCCCGCGATGAAGGACCTGTCCACGGTGCTGTGCGGGTTTGGGTTTGATCCGAGCGGGACGACCCGAAGCACCCGCGGCCAGGTGGAGCTGCTGCGGCGGGTGGGGTGCGGCGTGCGGAACATCCGGGCGACGAACTCGCTGGTGGATTTTTGCTACACGCTCGAGGGCCGCTTCGGCTGTTTTGTCAATTTGAACACCAAGATTTGGGACATCGCGCCAGTGTGTTTGATGCTGCCGGAGGCGGGCGGGCGGGTGACGGACCTGGCGGGGCGGCCGCTGGTTTTGGAGGTCGAGGCCGGGACGTATGGCCGCAGTTACCAGGTGGCGGGGGCGCCGCGCGCCCTGCACGCCGGATTGATCGGCCTGCTGGCCGGCGGCGCCAGGAGTCCGCGGAAACTGCCGCGGTCCCCCGCCGGCGGCCGGCGTTGACTTCCCCGGCCGTGCGTTTCATATTCGCGCCATGGATTTCGACATCTCGCACTTGCTGGACCAATGGGAGTTTCGGCCCGGGCAGGTGCTCGTACGCCGGTTTCGCGGCCGGGACGGTTCGGAAAAAATCCAGTTGCGGGTGGACCTCGGCCTGCTGCAGATGAACCTTCAAGGCCGGCCGGACGGCAAACGGCCTTGTGGGTTCCCGTCGCTCTTCGAGTACTATCAATCCCGGCTCTACAAGCATGTGGCGACGCATGAGGGAGAAGACGCCGGGTTCCGGCTGGGCGCCGAGGATTGCGCGAAGCTGCAACTGGAGACGCTGCAGTATCATCAGCGGTGCTTTTGCCTGCTGCAACTCGAGGAATACGCCGCGGTGGTTCGGGACGCGGAGCGAAATCTGGCGGTTTTGAATTTCGTGTCCCGGCACGCCGGGAACACGGAGCTGGCGTGGTCATTGGGCCAGTTCGAGCCGCAAATCTGGCTCGTGCTGTCGCGCGCGAAAGCCGCCGAGGCCCTCGCGGCGCGGGACCATGCCCTGGCGATCGAAGCCGTCGAGGAAGGCCTGGAGCACGTGCGCGCGTTCTTTCGCGAACACGGGCGTTCCGAGGCGGCCGAGCAGAGCGGCGAGGTGTGCTCGCTCGAGGCGTTGCGGGAGGAAATTGAGGCCCAACGGCCGCTGACGCCCCGCGAGCGGCTCGAACGGGCGCTGGAAGAAGCGGTTCAACGCGAGGACTACGAGCGCGCCGCCCAGGTGCGGGATGAGCTCAAGAACCTGACCGAGTGACGGTCCTCAATGCTGGGGAAACACCTGGTAAAGGAGCAGGTAAATCAACACGCCGGTGACCGAGACGTACATCCACACCGGCCAGGTCCAGCGGGCGATGCGCCGGTGAGAGTCGAACCGCTGGCGCAGCGCGTAATAGAGGCTGGCCAGGGCCAGGGGCACCACCAGCATGGCCAGGAGCGTATGGGAGCCCAGAATCGCCAGGTAAATGGGCCGAAACCACTCCGGCTCCTTGAAGACGGTGGGGCCGCGCTTGAGGACGTAGGCGACGTAAGTGTGGTAGGTGAGGTAGGAGGCCAGGAACAGAACCGAGGTGGTGAACGCCGCCAGCATGCACTTGCGGTGGGCGGTGCGGTTCTGGCGCCGGATATACACGTAGCCGGCGGTCAAAAAAATCGTGCTCAGCGCGTTGAGGCCGGCGTTGACGGCCGGCAGGTCGGCCAGGCTCATCGCTCGCGCTCCAGGCGCCGCGCGGTGGCCAGCACCTGGCGGGTCACGGTCTGGGAATCAATCCCCTCCCCTTCGGTTTCGAAAATCCCCCGCAGCCGTCCCTGCCGGTCCACCACCACAAAAATGGTGCTGTGAATGAACAGGTCCTCGGGGGACTCGCGTTCCTCGGGCCGTTTTTCCACGGTGGTTAATTTGAGGGAATCCACCGCCAGGCGGGCGATCTGCGCCTTGGTCCCCGTCAAAAACATCCACCGGGCGGGGTCGGCGTTGAACCGCTGCGCATAGGCCCGCAACACTTCCGGGGTGTCAAAATCCGGGTCGGTCGTCAGCGTCACCAGCCGCGTGCGCTCCGCCGGGTCCAGCGCCGCCTGAATGCCGGCCATTTTTTGCGTCATGCGCGGGCACGGCCCGGCGCAGCGCGTGAAGACAATGTCCGCGATCCAGACCCGGCCGAGGAGGTTGGAGAGCGAAACCGCCTGGCCATGCTGGTTGGTCAACAGGAAATCGGCCACCTGGCCGTAAACCGGGAGCGCAGTGGCCCGCGCCGGGTTCGTCCGCAGGCGCAGCACGCTCAGCAGCAATGCGAGCAAGAGGAGCGCCAGCGTCAGCCCCAAGCCCAACCCCAGCATCCGCTGGTTGCTTCGTGAGCGCTCATTCATCGGGACAGGAGAATAAGATTGATTGCGAGCCGCGGGCAAGCCTCGAGCCTTGGACCGCGCCCGGGCGGGGAGGCCATCGCGGCGAAAGCGGGCGATGGCTATTCAAAGCTGGTGGCGGCGCCGACCTTCGAGGCCAGCCAGCGGTCATAGGCTTCCTGGCTTTCGACCACCAGGAACCCCTGGGCCATGCTGGCATGGCCGTTGCCGCAGAGCTGGGCGCAGTAAATCTGGTAGCGTCCCTCCTTCACCGGCTTGAACCAGATGGGCACCCGCAGGCCCGGGGTAGCATCTTGCGTCACCCGCATGGCGGGGATTTTGAGCGAATGAATGACGTCCTTCGAAGTGACGTAGGCGATGACGGGTTTGTTAACCGGCACATGAATCTCGTTGAGCACCTGCACATCGTCCCTGGACTTCGGATCCGCCGGATCAATCCCGAACACGTTGTCATTGCTGACCAGGGCGCGGTCCTGGCGGCCGAATTCCCCATCCGCTCCGGCGTAGCGGGCGTTCCAGGCAAACTGCTGGGCGGCAATGTGCAGGACGGTGGATTCGTCCTGGCTGGGGAATTGGTCCACGCGCTGCGCCCAGAGCGGAATCGCCACAAAGAGCAGCAGACTGGCTTCGACGCCCGCCACGACAATTTCGAGGTAGCTGGAGGCGTGATTGCGGACGCCGACGGGGTCGGCTTTGGCGTTGCGCCGGCGGTTGAACCGCCACAACACAAAGCCGAAGTAACACAACCACCCCACAAACAGGATGATCATCAGCCAGTGGAGGTAGGAAATCAGATCATTGACGCCCTGGCCATGCTCCGAGGCCAGGGGCGGCAAACCCAGGAATCTTTCCATCAGTTGGTTCATGACTTCTCAACCAGCGCCACCGCGTTTTCCGCAGCCTGGACCAAGGCCGCCTTGCGGCTGGCCTGAACAAAGAACGCCACCGCCCCGCTCAGCACCGTCATGACCACCATCACCAGGGCCAGAATGGCCCAGGTCAGGCCTTTGGAGACGGGAGAATCCGGCTCGCCATAACAGATCGAGCAGGCCGAGGCCCAGCCCGGCGCCAGCACCACAGCCGCCAGCCCCGCTCGCAAGCTCCATTGCATCCATCGTTTCATAAATAGCCCACCGACTTGAGTTTCTTGAGGAAGTAACGCCCGTAAACCACAACCCCCGCCGCGCAAAGCAATCCGACCACGCCCAGCGCCAGGTCGCCCGCCTGCCCGGTGGGACGGAAGAAATCCACCAGCTTCCAAACCGCCAGCCCGGCGCACAAGGCGCTGAGGGCCGTGACAAAAACCAGATGAACCGCTTTCAGAGACATAAGCCGTTACCTTGCGACCACCGGGTGATCATGTTGCGCCCAGACCGACAGCCCCAGGAGCGCCACGAAAAAGACGGCGGTGAACAGCAGCACGGCGTAAATCGCCCGGCGCTCGGAAAAAAGGTGCATCAGGTAGCCCGCCACCAGCGAGGCGTTGACGGCCGCCGCCGCCAGAATCAGCCCGATTTTCACCGCGGCGGCGCCCAGTGGGGCATAGGCGGCGCCCACCATCAGCAAGGTGCCACAGGCCACGGCGGCGAAGATCACGCCGCAGCGGCGGACCTGCTGCTGGAAAGGGTTGCCATCAATATTGCTCATAAATCAGGTTAAATATAATACTGGGAACAGGAAAATCCACACCAAGTCCACAAAATGCCAGAACAGCCCCGCCACTTCGACCCGGTTGGTGAATCGGTCCGGGTCCGTCTTCCACAAGCGGCTGCCCGGCCCCCATAGGAAGGCAAACACCACCAGGCCGCCGAGGACATGGAGGCCGTGGAGGCCGGTCATGGTAAAATAGAGCGCCAAGTAGGTGTTATAGGCCGGTCCGTAAACCTGCATTTTCTGGACCTGGTCGCGGGCGAGGCGGATTTCCTCGTGGGCCTTGGCGCGGCCGCGGCGGTCGGCCAGCTCGGAGCGTTCGGCGACGAATTCGCCCTTGAGGACCACCTCGGAGGGGGTGGCCGAGACCCAGTGGCCGTCGGCGATGCGTCCATCCTTGAGCACGACGGTGTAGTGAGTGAGTTTGTCGTGGTATTCGTAGCCTTTGATGCCCAGAAAGATCACCCCCAGCAGGAGCGTGATGCCCTGAAAGAACTTGTAGCGGTCAAACATCCGGGCTTTGCAGGCGGCCCAAGCCAGGAGCACGGTGACGGCTGACAGGGCCAGGATCAGGGTGTTGAGGGTGCCGAGGGGGATGCTGAGCCATCCATGCGGCCAGGTGCCTTCCGGCGCGGCCACGCGCAGAAGGATATAGGCCGAAAACAGGCCGCCGAAGAGCATCACCTCGGAGGCCAGAAAGAGCCACATGCCCACCTTGGCGTTGTACACGCCGGTGTCCGGCCGGGGTTGAACGGTGTAAGGAATGTCCATGGTTTTGAGTCAGGGCAGTCGGTTGCGTGGCGCGGCTCAGCCCGGGGGCTGGTTTTGAGGCACGTAATCCTTGTCGTAACCCGGGAGGCTGTATTCGTAAGGGCCGCGATAGACCTGGGGAGGTTTGAGGAAGTTGCCATGGGGGGGCGGGGTGGGGGTCTGCCATTCGAGGGTGGTCGCTTCCCATGGATTGTCACTCCGCACCGGCTGGCCTTTGGCGATGCTCCAGAAAAAGTTGATGATGAAGGGAATCTGCGCAATCGCCAGGCCGGCGGCCGCCCAGAGGATGAAGTTGTTCAGGCCCAGGATGGGGCCGCTCAAGGCCCCGGCCACCCCCGGGACTTTCGCGGCCGAGTATTGCAGGCCGCCATCCGACATGCGGCGCAGCATGCCGGCCAAGCCCTGGACAAACATCGGCATGAAGATCAGGTTCATGAACAGGAGGGAGCCCCAGAAATGAACCTTGCCCCAGTACTCGTTCATGCGGCGTCCGGTGATTTTGGGAAACCAGTAGTAGATGCCCGCAAACAGCGCGAAGATGGTGCCCGGCGCCACCACGTAGTGGAAATGCCCAATCACGTAGTAGGTGTCGTGCAGGTGAATGTCACTGGCGCTGAACCCCAGCGGCAGGCCCGTCAGGCCGCCGATGCCGAACATCGGCAAAAACGCCAGCGCAAAAAGCATCGGGGTGTTGAACCGGATGGACCCGCCCCAGAGCGAGATTAACAACGCCGTGAGGATGATCACCGAGGGAATCGAAATGATCATCGTCGTGGTCTGGAAGAAGGCCGAAATCCGGGTGCCCATGCCCGTCAAATACATGTGGTGCGCCCAGACCAGAAACGAGATGAAGCCAATCATGAGCACGGAGAACACCAGCGATTTGTAACCCCAGAGCGGCTTGCGCGTGTTGTTGGCGATGATTTCCCCGATGATCCCCATGGCCGGAAGGATCAGCACGTAAACCTCCGGGTGGGCCAGAAACCAAAAGAGGTGCTGCCAAAGCAGCGGGCTGCCCCCGCCGCTGATGTCGGCCAGTTTGCCCCCGATGGCCAGACCGGTCGGGAGGAAGAAGCTCGTGCCCGCCAGCTTGTCCATCAACTGCAGGATGCCGGCGGTTTCGAGCGGAGGAAACGCCAGCAGCAACAAAAACGAGGCGGTGAATTGCGCCCAGACAAAAAACGGCAGCCGCATCCAGGTCAAGCCCGGCGCCCGGAGTTGAATGATGGTGGTGATCAGATTCACCGACCCCAGCAGCGAGGAGGTGATCAGAAAGACCATTCCGATCAGCCAGAAGGTCTGGCCGTCGGTCGGAATGGCGGTGGCGAGCGGCGAGTAGGAGGTCCAGCCCGCCTGCGCGGCGCCGCCAGGAATGAAGAAACTGGTGAGCATGACAATCCCGCCCAGGAAATAGAGCTGGTAGCTCATCATGTTCAGACGGGGGAAGGCCATGTCGTTGGCGCCAATCTGCAGTGGCACGAGGTAGTTGCCGTAGGCGCCCACCGCCAACGGCACCACCCCCAGGAACACCATAATGGTCCCGTGCATCGCCCCGAACGAGTTGTAGAGGTCCGGCGACATGACGCCCCGCGCCGCCACATCGCCCAGGACCGCCGCCAGCAACGGCCCCACGATGGGCACCGGCTCGCCGGGATGCGCAATCTGCCAGCGCATCATCAGCATCAGGAGGAAACCGAAAAACAGGAAACACAGCGCGGTGATGCCATACTGAATGCCGATGACTTTGTGATCGGTCGAGAAAATGTACGTGCGCCAGAAACCCGTCTCGGGGTGGTGCGCCGGATGGTGAGTTGAAGCGGGAATGGCCGGGGAGGTTGCCTGCATGGTCAATCGCGATAGGATGGAGGAGTTGCCCTATTTTGGCTTTTGAATAACAAGGTTCGATCGCCCGAATTCATGCTATTGTCCTATGCCAAGGGGGGTAGCCTCAATAAAAGCGGGCCTTGTCCAAAACCATCAACCCCAGCAGCAGGGGGAGGTAGAGGATGGAAACCAGGAACAGCCTGCGGGCGCTGGACAGGTTCAAGTCGAGCGCAAAGCGGCGGGCCTGCCAGACGTAAGCCAGGCTCAGAAGGAGTCCGCCAGCCAGGTAGGTCTTGCCGGTCAGCCCGAGGAAGAAGGGCCAGACGGCCGCCAGCAACAGCAGCAGGGTGCTGAGCAAGGCATGCCGGGCGGTGCGCTTCCCGTCGGGCTCGACGACGGGCAGCATTTTGAAGCCCGCCCGCGCGTAGTCGTCCCGGTAGATCCAGGCAATCGCCATGAAATGCGGTATTTGCCAGAGGGCCAGAATGACCAACAGCGACAAGCCCTCGGGAGTGAAGCCGTCTCGCGCCGCCGTCCAGCCCATGAGGGGCGGCAATCCGCCCGGGATGGTGCCCACCGCCGTGTTCCACGAGGTGACGCGCTTGAGCGGGGTGTAAAGGAACAGGTAACAGAACAGTGAAAGGGCGCCCAGCAGGGCGGTGGTGAGGTTGACCGCAACCGCGAGGTAAACGAGTCCCGCCAGCGCAAACGAGACGCCGAGGCGGAAGACGGCCTCCGGCTGCAGGCGTCCGGAGGGGAGCGGCCGGTCCTGCGTGCGTTTCATGCGGGCGTCGAAGCGGCGTTCCCACAACTCATTGAGCGCCGCGGCGGCCGCCACGACCAGAGCGGTGCCGAGCATCGTGTGGACCAAGCGCCAGTAGTCCACGGGCCCGGCGGCGCCCAGGTAGAATCCGACCAAGGTGGTCAGGAGGACCAGGGTGCTGAGGCGTGCCTTGAATAAATCGGCATAAAGCGCCCAGCGACTTTTTTCGGCCACCGCAGCGGCCGGAAGGGATGGTGCCGTGACTTTCATGAATCAACTCGTGTGACTGGCAGCGCCGGAGGGCAATGGCCGGCTCGAAAATGGCTGGGACATCGCATTGGCCGTGGCGTTCCACCCTTGCCGGCCACCGGGCTCGAGTACGGGGAGTCCAGCCTGCGCCGGGGCAGGAAGCTTGAAGGAGATCACGGTGACAATGCCCCCCAGCGCCAGGGAGAGCGCGCCAAAAATCACATGCGCCGTCGCCAGGTCGGCGGCCTTGTTGGACCAGATGGTCGCCGCGCCGAGCAGGGCTTGGACAAGAATCAAGTCGAACCAGACGAGGCTGATCCGGGCCAGGCTTTGAACCGGCCGGTTCGTTGCCACCGCGCCTTGCGCGCGCCCGGAGCGGCGGGCCAGACGCCACGCCTTGGCGGCGCAGACGCCGACCGCCACCAGGATGAGCAGGGCCACCAGCCGGTGGGTCATCTGAAGGCCGATCTGGAAGGCGGTGATGGGGTTGAGCGCCGTGACTTCGAGACGCTGCTGATTGTAGGCCGCCACCGAGTCCGCATCCATGGCCGGCCAGAGTTTGCCATAGGCCAGGGGGAAATCGGGAATGGCCAGGCCGGCATGCTGGTGCCGCATGGTGGCGCCGATCATCAACTGGAACAGGATCAAGGCCGTGGCCGCCAGCATCCACCAGGACAACCGCGAAGAGGGCCCCCCGCCGACCGTTGACAGTGCTGCCGCCAGCGTTCTCCACCAACGGCTGGTCAGCAGGACAACCAGGCAAAGCAGGAGGAAAAACAATTGGGCGAGCGTTGCATGGAAGATTCCGATTTCATCCTGGAAAAGGACCACGCGCAACCCGCCCAGCAAGCCCTGGATTTGCACTCCGAAGAAAGCCACCCATCCCAGCAATGGCAGCGGTCGGGGAGCCGGGGCGTTGCGCGCCCAGACCGCCGCTGCCAGCAGCACCACGCCCCCGATTCCCGCCAGAAAATGACCCGCGCCCCTCCAATTCGGTCCGAGGGCGCCGAGGGCCAGGCCGGCCAATAACTCGAGCCCGCCGATGATTGCCAAAGGCAGTCGGGAGGGCCGGCCGCCCAGCCAGCGGGTCAGGGCCACGACCAGAACGCCTACGAGCGTGGCCACCAGGCGGTGACTGTGCTCATAGAAGATGCCTCCCATCCAGTAAGAGAATGGGAAAAAGAACATGTTGTAGCCATAGGTGGTCGGCCAGTCCGGCACCGCCATCCCCGCGCCGTGGCTGGTGACCAGCCCGCCAATGCCCAGCAGCACCAGCGTCGCCGCGGCGGTCAAAAACGCAAACCAGTGCAAAGGCCGGGAACCCTTTTCAGCCAAATCCATGTTCTGCGCCGTCTGATGGAGAAAAACCAAGCCGCCGGGCAGTTCACCACGGCGGCTTCAAAGTCCCACGCTTATTTGGCGTCCAGGCTCAGCGCCACCGTGGTCGGCGCGCCGTCCTTGACTTCGATTTCCTGGGTGACCACGCCGGCCTTGCGGTGATTGGCTTTCAAGGTGTATTTGCCGGGGGGCACATTGGCGATCTTGAACGTGCCATCCGCGCCACTGACGGCGAAATAGGGATGATCGAACACGCTCACCCACGCGAACATCCACGGATGCACGTCGCACTTGAACTTGATGAATTCCTCGGCCTTGGGAAAGGAGAACGTCAAATCGGCCCCGCCCGGCATTTGGGCTTTGTTATCCTCGGGATTGCCGGCCACGGTCGGGACGGAGTGCACATTGTGCAGGACCGGGTCGGAGTTCTTCACCACCAGCTTCTGGCCGGTCTGCACCGCCAGGATTTGGGGCACGTAAATGCAATTCTTCTGGTCCATCACCACCGGCTTGGCGCTCGCCCCGGTGGACTTGCCGCTGATCCCCTCGAGCGAAACCACCACGTCGGCCAGTTCGCCCTTGGCGCCCACGACATAAAACTTTGTCGTCGGCATGGCAGTGTGAAGTTTGCCGCAATTCGGGTCCTCCTTCAGCGGGGTGATGTCCTTTTCCTTGGGCGGGGTGCCCTTGAGGGTGATGGTTCCCACAACGTCACCCGCGGTGGCCGCAAAGGCGGAAGCCAGCGCGGTCACAGCGGCCAGAGCCAGATGTCGTTTCATAATAGTTTTGGTTATGTTCAGAAAAAGTCGGGGGAAAGGTAGCACCCGGGACATAAGCGTGCAAGCACTTTTAAGCTATGCTCACTTACGTTATTAGCGCGCGTGATTTACAGCCGCGCCCCCCGCCCTTACCAGCCCGCGGCGAGGCCCCGGGACCGCGGGTCCGCGACACCGGTAAAGCGCTTCGCCGCCGGGTCATACGCCACCAGTTGGGCGATCGAGTGCGAGCGCAATTCACCCACGGCATGGCCGCGGCCGCGCAACGCCTCGCGGAGAGGCGCCGGAAAGTCTTTCTCGACCAACAGCTCGTCCGGGGACCATTGGTGGTGGAGGCGGGGGGCCGCCAGGGCGTCGGCGGGGGAGAGGCCGAGGTCCAGGCACGCCACGAGGCTGAGGAGGACGGCGGAGATGATCTTTGGGCCGCCGGCGGCGCCGAGGGCGAGAACGGGCTGGCCGTCGCGCAGAACCAGGGTGGGGCACATGCTTGAGAGGGGGCGTTTGCGGGGCTCGATGGCGTTGGCCTCGGCTCCGACCAGGCCGAAGTAATTGGGAACGCCCGGCTGGATGGAAAAGTCATCCATCTGGTTGTTCAACACCACGCCGGTTCCGGGAATGACGACCTTGGAACCGAAGGTGGTGTTGATCGTGGCGGTGCAGGCGACCCAATTGCCCTCCGCATCGGCCACCGAGAAGTGGGTGGTGTGTTTTTCGAACGCGTCCTCGAGGCCGCCCGGCGGCTGGCCGTGCGCCGGCACTGGGGCCGCCCGGTCCAGGCGGATTTGTTGGGCCAGCGCCGCGGCATACGACTTGGAGACCAGCCCGCGGGGCACCCTGGCAAAGTCGGGGTCTCCGAGCCAGAAGGCGCGATCCGCAAAGGCCAGTTTCATCGTTTCAACCATGACCTGCCAGCGGTCGGCGTCGTCCATGGCCCGCAGGTCAAAGTTTTCCAGGATGTTGAGCATCTGGAGCAGGTGAACCCCGCCCGAGCCGGGCGGGGGAAAGGCCACGATTTGACAGCCGCGGTAGGTGGTGGAAACCGGCTCGCGGCAAACGACGGAATAATTCGCGAAATCCGCGGCGGTGAGCAGCCCGCCGTTGGCCTTCATCCAGCGGGCGGTCTTTTGGGCAAAGGGACCGCGATAGAACCAATCCACGCCGTGCCTGGCAATTTGCCGGTAGGTGGCCGCGAGGTCCGGCTGCTTGAGCCGCTGGCCTTGGGCGAGGGGGCGGGCGCCCGAAAAAAAGACCCGGCGCGCGGCTTTGAACCGCGCGAGGTCCTTCGCCACGGACTGAAGGCGCGCCTCATCGGTGGCATCGAGCGTGAACCCTTGTTCCGCCAGGTTCGCCGCGGGCAGCAAGAGGTCGGCGAGCGATTTGCGGCCGTAGTGGCGCAGCGCATGGTCAAACGCGGCGAGTTCGCCGGGCACGCCGCTGGCCAGCGGCCCGGTCTGGCTCAACTCGGGCGCCGGTTTGCCGTTTCGGATGAACAGGTCACGCGTGGCGGCGGCGGGGGCGGTCTCCCGTCCGTCAATCGCAACCACCTGCCCGCCGGGCAGGCGAATCAGCAGGAAACAGCCGCCGCCGATGCCGGAATTGTGCGAGTCCACCACGCCGAGGGTGAGTCCAACCGCGACGGCCGCATCAATCGCGTTGCCGCCGGCCTGGAGCACGGCCAGGCCGGCGTGCGTGGCCAGCGGATGGCCGGAGGCGACCATGCCGCGGGCGCCGGTCGCCGGCGCAGCGCCGGCGGCTGAAATCAGGAGGAAAAGGAAAGCCGCTGCCCAGCCCTGCCAGGCGCGCGCACCCCGGCGCCTCGCGGCGAAGGGGTTGACCTGGAGTCTCGCCGGCCCGCAGTTCAAGGCTTGGAGTCAGCCGCTCCCGCCGGCGTGGCGGTGGGAGCGGGCAGATAAAGAACGCGGTCCGGCTGGGTGGGAGCGTAAGCGTTGCGCCAGGGAATCTCCGCCCGGTTGAACGGCCGGTAGTCCTTGATGGCCCCGACGCGCGCGATTTTCACCGAGTTGCGCAGAATCCCGCGGCCGTTGTTGGCATCGCTGAACTTGCCCGAGCCGTAGCCGACGCCGCGGGTGCCGGACAGGTTCGAGGAAAAGTACTTCAAGCCGATGATGCGATTCTGTTCGTCGCGCAGCCAATCAATGAAAATGGTTGAATGTCCTCCCGGCGGCGTGGTGCTGTAACTCAGGATGTCGCCTGGCCGCGCCTGCTCGAAGTCCGTGATGGCCCGGCCCAGGCCGTAGGCGACAATCCCCCGCTGTTCGGAATCGCCTTTGCCCTCGATATACCAGATTTGCAGGAGGTTGAACAGGTCGTGAAAGGTCATGCCGTTGAAGTCGTCCGGGTCCAGTCCTTTCTGGATGTTCCGCAGCTTCATGGCGCGCACGAACACCTCGAAGGTGAAGCCGCAGCAGTAACTGCAGCGCGAGCCGTCCGGGTACGCCTTGGCCACGACCATGCCCTGATACCACAGGTCCTGGGTCACCCCGTTGTAGATGTCATACTCCCGCGGTTCCCAACTGCAATGATAGGGATACGACCCGTCCAGCGGGTAAGCCGCGACCACGCGCAGGATGTACGGGTTCAGCGAACCCTCGTCGTCATCCGCGATCATCTCCTCGCGCGCATAAGCCTTCGCCAGCGCCTTGTCCACGGGCGAGAACCCCCGCTCGTCCACGGGATAGGGCCGCGGGGTGTAGGTCAGCCGTTTGGGAAGCCGCACGGCGCGGTTCGTGCCGGCCGCCGCCACGGCGTTCGAGCGGGCGGCCAGAGCGGGGGCATCCGCCATCGCCGCCGAGGCGCAGCAGGGGGCCGGGGCGCGGCCGTGGCGGCAGCCGCTCACCGCCAGGGCGGCTATTATCACCAGACCGCCCGGCAGCCAGGCGCCGGCGGAAAAACGGGGGACAAGGCGGGAGACCAAAGGGGGCATAGTGGTTTTGTTTTGGGCTGCGGAAGGAGTGCCGGCCGGTCTGGCGCCCGGCGGGCGGACGTCAGTCTTCGAGGCGTTTGAACAGTTCGGCGGAGCTGACCGGCTTCATGCCTTTGCGCTGCAGGGCCGCGATGGCCTGGTCGGGGTCGTCAAAGCGGAACGCCAGCAGGCCCTTGCCTTCGTGCTTGAGGGTGAAGCCGTACATGTACTCGACATTCACGCCGGCCTTTTCGAGGCAGGCCAGGACCCGCGCCAGCCCGCCCGGCTCATCGGCCACCTCCAGCGCGACCAGGTCCGTCACCTTGACCACGAACCCGGCCGACTCCAGCCGTTTCTTGGCCTTCTGCCAGTCCCGGACCACCAGGCGGAGAATGCCGAACTGCTGGGTGTCCGCCAGCGAGAGGGTCAGGAGGTTGAAGCCGGCCTTGGCCAGGAGTTTGATGGGGTGGCTGAGGGCGCCCGGCTTGTTTTCCAGAAACAGCGACAATTGTTTTACTTTCATAAGGGTTTCGCGGGGTTACAGTTTGCGCTGGTCAATGACGCGTTTGGCCTTGCCCTCGCTGCGCTGCAAGGTGCGGGGTTGCACCAGCCGCACATTGGCGCGCACGCCGACGGTGGATTCAATGGAGCGGCTGAGCTTCTGCTGCAACTGCTCCAGCGCCCCCACGGTGTCGCCGAACACCTCGGGGGTGACCTCGACCTGCACCTCCATCACATCCAGGTCCCGCTCCCGGGTGAGCACGATCTGGTAGTGCGGCAGCGCGCCCTCGACCTTGAGGAGGGCGGTTTCGACCTGCGAGGGATAAACGTTGACGCCGCGGATGATGAACATGTCGTCGCTGCGGCGGGAGATGCGCTTGATGCGGCGGAGGGTGCGCCCGCAGTCGCAGGTGTCGGAGGCCAGGGCGGTGATGTCGCGGGTGCGGTAGCGAATCATGGGCATGGCCTGCTTGCCCAGCGTGGTGAGCACCAGTTCGCCCTCCTCGCCGTCGGGCAGGGGTTTGCCGGTCTTGGGGTCCACGATTTCCGGGTAAAAGTAGTCTTCGAAGATGTGCGGTCCCGCCTGGCACTCGCACTCCATGGCGACACCGGGGCCGACGATTTCGGACAGGCCGTAGATATCGTAGGCCTTGATGCCGCTGTCGGCCTCGATGCGGCGGCGCATGGATTCGGTCCAGGGTTCGGCGCCGAAGACCCCGGCCCGCAGCGGGAGTTGTTTGAGCCGGATGCCTTCCTCCTCGGCCTGGTCAATGAGATGGAGGAAGTAGCTCGGGGTGCAGCAAATGGCCGTGGTCCCAAAATCCTTCATGACCATGAGCTGGCGCTGGGTGTTGCCGCCCGAAATGGGAATGACGGTGGCGCCCAGCGCCTCGGCGCCGTAGTGCGCCCCCAGGCCGCCGGTGAACAAACCATAACCGTACGCATTTTGGATGATGTCGCCCTCGTGCAGTCCGCAGGCGGCGAAACTGCGCACCATCACATTGGTCCAGACCTGAACATCCTCGCGGGTGTAGGCCACGACAATGGGTTTGCCGGTGGTGCCGCTCGAGGCGTGCAACCGCACGATTTCCTGCATGGGACTGGCAAACAGGCCGAAGGGATACGTGTCCCGCAGGTCGGTCTTGACGGTAAACGGCAGTTTGCTGATGTCCTCCAGGCGGGTGACGTCCTCCGGCGTCAGGTCGCGTTCCTTCATCCGCTGGCGAAACAGCGCCACGCGCTCATAGGCGCGTTCGACGATCTGTTTCAAGCGCTGCAGTTGAAGCGCGCGCAACTGGGGCAGGGGAAGAAAATCGGGAGCACTGACGGGGTGGAACGTTCCGGCCGGCGCATTCGGGTTCTTGCTCATAGTTCTTGCGGCGTTATGACCAGGCTGTTTCTAACCGAAGCGGCGCCCCGCGCGCAACGCCGAATTTCTGCAGACCGGCTCGTTCAGCAGGACCGCGGTTCCGGAACCGCCGCGCCGGCCGCCTCCCGCAAGCGTGTGACAAACCAGGGCGGCGGGCGAACCGGACGGGCCTGCCGGTCCGTAAACGCATGCACGGTGTAACCGCGGACGACCGGCCGGCGGCTGCCGGCATGCGTAATCTGAACGTCAAAACGCAATCGCGCCCGCCCTTGAAAATCCAGCGCCGATTCCACTCGCAGCAGATCGTCGTATCGCGCGCCGCCCTGGAATTCCAGATGCGCCTCCACCAGCGGCAGAAACAAGCCCTGCGCCTCGACTTCGGCATAGGACATGTTCATCCGGTGGCGAATCAGTTCGCTGCGGCCGCATTCAAACCACTCCAGCGCCCGCGCGTTGTAAAAGGTGCCCATCTGGTCCGTCTCGCTGTAGCGCACCCGCAGCTCAATCACGTCCAACAGGAGGCTCATGATGGGGTCAAGCATAGCCTGCGGGAGCGCGGGCCGCCAAGCCTTCGCGAGATTGTCTTTTATTGGTGTTTTCAGGACAATAAATGAGCATTAAGAGCGCACCGAAAAATGCGGAGAATCTCTTATTCTACGCTTTACCTTTGGGCCATTCCCCGCTAGGATTCGGTCGTCCCACTAAAAGACGGGCTGGAAAGGTGTCCGTCTTGCTGTGGGCGGACAACCTGGCCCGGACCCGAGCGGAAGCCGGGCGAAAGCAAGCAGCGCTTTTGGCAGAAGCGCCGCGAGAGCAGAGCGAACCTATGAAACAAGCGAACCCGGGTCATGGGCGATACTCGCCCCTCCCGGTTCAAATCCATCCTATGACAACCAAAACCAAGATCCTCATCATCGGCGTTCTGGCTGTGACGGGCCTGGCGGCGCAAGCGCAGTCAGCCGCAGCAGCCTCCCCGCCGCCCCCATCCGCCTTCGACGAGTTTGTGAAAGACGTGAAGAATCCCACGGATTGGCTGACGTGGGGGGCGGATTTCCGGGCTCGGAACGAGTATTTCAACAATGCCCTCACCCTGAGTGAAAACGATGCGGCCAGCCTCAACGAGCAGGACGTGATTCGTTTTCGGGCGCGGCTTTGGGCCAACGCGCGGGTGATGACCAACCTGTCGGTCAACGCCCGGCTCTCGGCCGAGCCGCGGGAGTGGATGAAGAATTCCTTCGCGGCGTGGAAGGAGAATGCGGACTCGTCGGGCGTGCAGCGGGGGACCGGGTTGGAATGGCGTTACGGCATTCTGGACAACCTGAATGTGCAGTGGAAGCAGGCCTTTGGCCACGAGCCCCTGAGCCTGACGGTGGGGCGGCAGGACATCCTGTTGGGGGATTTTTACGACTGGTGGCTGGTGGCTGACGGCACGCCGGGGGACGGCTCCTGGAGTTTCTTCCTGGATGCGGCGCGGGTGACTTACGAGTTGAAGGACATCAAGACGCGCCTGGACCTGATTGGCATCTACCACAGTCCTCAGCCGGACGCCTGGCTGCCGACCCTGGATTACTCGAAGAATTACTCGCTGACCGAGCAGCGGGAGTCGGGTCTGGTGTTGTACGGGTCCAACAAGTCCATCGAGAACATGCAGATTGATGGCTATTTCATCTACAAGCACGACGACCAAGTCTGGGCCAACAAAGGCGATAATGCCGACATCTACACCGTCGGGGCCAAGATCACCGGCACGCCGGCGGAACACTGGAAGTATTCGGTTGAAGGCGCGTATCAATTCGGCAGCAAGGGCGATTCCATCCGGACCAGCCTGGCTTCCGCCGCCCAGTACGGACCGCGAACTATTGATGCCTACGGCGGCAAGGCCAAGCTCACTTACATGTTCAAGGACAAAATGAACAACGAACTGAGCCTGGTGGGCGAGTTCCTGTCGGGCGACGATCCGGACACCGAGGGGACGGACGAGATGTTCGATCTGCTCTGGGGCCGGTGGCCGCGGTGGAGCGAGTTGTATATCTACTCCTACCCGTTGGAAACCAGCGGCAAGATCGCGCAGATTAACAATATCGGCCGTTTCGGCCTTGCCTGGAGCGTCAACCCCGTCAAGAAGCTGACTTTCAGCGCCATGTACAATGCCCTTTTTGCGCCGCAGGAGGTCCCGACGCGCACGGTGGCGCCCGGCTTGTTCAGTGGCGACGGCAATTTCCGCGGCCACTACGCGCAGTTGGTGCTGAAGTATCAGTTTAACAAGTACCTGAACGCTCACCTCTGGGCCGAATCCGTTTGGGAGGGTGACTACTACAACCAACGGGACCAGATGAGCTTCCTGCGGGGAGAAGTCATGCTGACCTTCTGATTCGCCCGCCGCGCTTCCGCTTCCCCGGTCCGGGGCGACCCGGCCGGGGATTTTTCGTCCCGTCGGAACGGGAAACTCCGGGGGGTGGTTCGCGGGATGTTGCAGGCGAAACCAGGGATTGCCGCGGGGTTTTTCGCGTATCAGCGCGTCTCAAAACCCCGCCGCGTTTCGGCATTGAACTGGCGGCCCGCTTTGACGACATTGGCTGTCCTTGATGGACTGGAATGCTCAGGCAAAGCGCCGGCTGCTGGCGTGCGTGCTGCTGGGGGCGCTGACCCTTGCCGTTTACTCTCCCTCACTCCGGAATGGCTTTGTCTCGTACGATGATCCGGATTATGTGACCGAAAACCCCCGCGTGCTGCAGGGGTTGTCCCGGGACAACGTGGCCTGGGCGTTCGAGGGGGGACATGCGGGCAACTGGCATCCGGTGACCTGGCTGTCGCACATGCTGGATGTGGAATGGTTTGGGCGGAATCCGGCAGGCCATCACGCGACCAGCCTGGTGATTCATGCCGCAACCGCCGTGCTGCTCCTGCTGGTGCTCGCCCGCCTCACCGGGGCCTTCTGGCCGGCCGCTTTCGTTGCCGCCCTGTTCGCGCTCCACCCGCTGCATGTCGAGTCCGTTGCCTGGGTGGCGGAGCGCAAGGATGTGCTGAGCGGCCTGTTCTTTGTCCTCACATTGTGGGCTTATGGCGAATATGCGCGCCACCGCCAGACCGCCGACGGCACGGCGCCGGGGCGGGGTGGGAGCGCGCGAAGAACGTGGGGTTGGTACACGCTGGCGCTGGCATTCTTTGCGCTGGGGCTGATGAGCAAGCCGATGCTGGTGACGGTCCCCTGCGTGCTGCTATTGCTGGATTTCTGGCCCCTGAAACGGTTTGCGCTCGAGCGCCGCCCGTTTCCGGTGTCCGTCCTCCTCGACAAGGCCGCGTTTTTTGCGCTGAGTGCGGGGTCGAGCCTGCTCACGTTTTCTGCGCAAAAACAGGGGGGAGCGGTCGCTTCCCTGGAAGCGCTTCCGCTGGATTTCAGGATTTCCAACGCGCTGGTCTCCTACGTTCGGTATCTTGGCAAGACTGTCTGGCCGTCGGACCTGGCCGTGATTTATCCGCTGCCGACGCCGAAGGAGTGGCCGGCGCTTTGGGTGCTGGGGGCGGGGGTGCTCTTGACGGGGGTCACCGTCCTGGTGTTGTGGCAAATCCGCCGGCGTCCCTATCTGGCCGTCGGCTGGTTTTGGTACCTCGGCATGCTGGTTCCGGTCATTGGCCTGGTTCAGGTCGGTCAACAGGCGATGGCCGACCGCTACACGTATCTCCCGCTGCTGGGCATTTTTATCATGATTTCATGGGCTCTTGCCGAATGGGCGGCCCCCGGCCCGGCGGTCCAGCCTCAGGCTGCCCCGCGGCCCCCGGAAACGTTTGTTGGGCCGCAAATCCGTGTGGGGCCCGCGGCACTGGGGGTGGCCGCGGCCGTGGTCTTGGCGGCGCTGGCCGCCGTGACGTGGAAACAGGTGCACCATTGGAAGGACAGCACGACGTTGTTTGCCCGTGCGGTCGCCTCCACCTCGCGAAACGCGATTGCGCACAACAACCTGGGATCGAGCCTGCTGGACGCCGGGAAAGCCGCCGAGGCCGAGGCGCAGTTTGAAAAGGCGCTCGAGGTTCGTCCGAACTACCCCGAGGCACTGGTCAATCTCGCGCTATGCCGCGCCCGGCAGGGGCGCACACCGGAGGCGGTCGAGCTCATGCGCCGGGCCATGGATATTCGGCCGACTCCCTCGGGCCATTACAATTTGGGAAACTTCGCCGCCGAGGCCGGCCAGTTCGCCGAGGCGGAAAAGCATTACCTGGCCGCGCTTGAGCTCAGACCAGGCTTCGTTGAAGCCCGCTACAACCTGGGCATCTCGCGGGCCAGACAAGGCCGAGCCGATGAGGCGGTTCGGGATTACGAGGCAGCGCTGGCCCTGCGGCCGGACTATGCCGAGGTGCGGTTGAGCCTGGGCGCCCTGCTGGCGGGCCAGAAACGGTTTGACGAGGCCATTGCCCAGTTCGAGGCGGTGCTTCGGGCGCGCCCCGACAACGCCGATGCGCGCTTCAATCTCGCTGCGGCGCTGGAAGCCAAGGGCGACTGGGCGGCGGCGGCCAATGCGTATGAAACCGCCAGCCGCTTGAAACCTGACGACCTCGAGGCGCGGTTTAAGCTGGGCGTGGCCCGGCTCAACCAGGGGCAGCTCCCCGAGGCCGCGGCCGTCTTCACCGACTTGCTGCGCGGTTTGGAGAGCCGGGCCGCCGGTGGCAACGCCGTCGCCCAGGTCCATCACTCCCTGGCGGTTTGCCTGCACGCCCAGGGACAGCTTGCCGCCGCCGTGCCGCATTATCGGCAGGCCGTCCAACTCAGCCCCAACTCCGCCATCTATCTGAACGACCTGGCCTGGCTCCTGGCCACCCATCCCGACGCCGGCCTTCGCAACGGCCCCGAGGCGGTGACCCTGGCCGAAAAGGCGGTGGAACTCACCCACGGCACTGAGGCCGCCTTCCTCGGAACCCTGGCGGCCGCCTACGCCGAGGTGGGGCGGTTCCCCGAGGCGATCGCCGCCGCCGAGAAAGCGCTTGACCGCGCCCGGGCGGCGGGCCAAGGTCAAATAGCTGAAGCCAACACTCAATTTCTCGAGCTTTACCGTGCCCACAAGCCATACCGACAGCAACCCTGAATCCGGTTTCCCAGGGGTGAAGCCACCGCGGCAGAACCGCGATGCGAGCAGCCTCCCGGAGGCGGTCGCGGCTTTCACGTTGATTGAATTGCTGGTGGTCATCGCCATCATCGCGATTCTGGCGGCGATGTTGCTCCCGGCTTTGGCCATGGCCAAAGACAAGGCGGTGCGGACCACCTGCGTCGGCAACAACAAGCAAATCGGGACCGCGGCGCACATGTACGCCGCCGACAACCAGGACCGGATGGCTTCGCCCAACTGGGGCAATGTGCACCCCGGCTGGCTCTACACCCCCAGTGGCAACAGCCCGCCGAACATGACCGCCGCGCCTTACAACGTGAATCCCGAACTGGCCTACGAGGGCGGGCAGATTTGGAGCTACCTGAAAAATCGGAAGGTGTACTGGTGTCCCACGGACAAAACCAACGCGTCGGCCAACCCCTACTGGACGATTCGGCCGAACAAGCAATCCACTTATATCTGGAACGGGGCGGTGAGCGGTTACGGCGCCCTGGGCGGCCGCACCTACCGGCTCGGCGCCTTCAATCAGGCGGCTTATTTCGTTTGGGAACCCGACGAACCGAATTACTACCAACATTTCCCGGGCCAAAGCTGCTACAATGATGCCAGCAGTTACCCCAGCGAAGGGGAAGGCTTGGGGCGGCGGCACGGCCGAAAGGGGGGCATTCTGCTGGGCTTCAGCGGGCACGTGGAGAACGTGAGTTTCGAAAAATTCAACCGCGAGCGGCTGAATCGGCCCGGTTTGCTGCATTGCGTTCCGGGCAGCGCGACGGGGGATTGAAGCCAAGGCCGTTGCGCATCCTGCAGGGCTCAACGAGGAGGCTTGGGCGGGGTCGGCCGCCCATCAGCCGACAACGGCCCTGAGTGGGCATCGGCACGGCCGCCCAACCTGGCGGCGCTTCCGCGAAAAGCCCCGCTGCGCCTGTCCATGCCGCCACGGCCGGGCCGGGGGCTCAGGCCGCCTGGCGAATGAGTTCGAGGACCCGGGCCACCGCTTCATCGGCTTTAACGGACAGGAGCGCACCAGCCCTTGGCTTGATTTCAACCTCGCCTTTGGCGAGGGACTTCTCGCCGATGGCAACGCGGATCGGGAACCCGACCAGCTCGGAATCTTTGAACTTCACTCCCGGCCGTTCGTTGCGGTCGTCCAGAATCACATCCACCTGCTGCGCGGAGAGGGCGGCGTAGATTTCCTCGGCGCGGCGGAGGACGTCGCTGCCGGGGACGACCGACAGGGGAGTAACGCAGACGGTGTAGGGGGCGACACTCATCGGCCAGATGATGCCAAAGTCATCGTGGCTTTGCTCGATGATGGCTTGGAGGGTGCGAGTGACCCCGATTCCGTAGCAGCCCATCACCGCCGGTTGCTGTTTGCCGGTTTCGTCCAGGAACAGGGCGTTGAGGGCTTCCGAGTACTTCGTTCCCAGTTTGAAGACGTGGCCAACTTCGATGGCGCGCTGGACTTTCAGCGGCTGGCCGCAGTGGGGGCAAGGCTCGCCGGCGCGAACCAGGCGCAGGTCGGCGAAGCGGGTGACGGCGATGTCACGCCCCAGGGCAACGTTGCGGAGGTGGTAGCCATCGGCATTGGCGCCGGTCGTCATGCCGGCGGTATCCCGAAGCCGTTCGTCGGCGTAAACGGGGTATTGCGTGACACCCACGGCGCCCAGGCTGCCGGGGTGCGCCCCCAGCGCCGCATGGATTTCCTCGGATTCAGCGGCGCGGAAGGTGATCGTGCCGAGCACGCCGGCCAGCTTGGCCTCGTTGAGTTGGTCGTCCCCGCGCAACAGAACCAACACCGGCTTGCTTTCCACCAGAAAGACCAGCGTCTTGATCTGGCGGCTGGCGGGGACGCCATACGGCGGCCGGGCCAGGTCTTCAATGGTGGCGACCCCCGGCGTGGGGAAACGCTCGACCGCGCCTGAGGGGGCCTGGGGCGGGCTGGGCGCCGACCATTTGCTCGAGGCTTTCTCGACGTTGGCGGCGTAGCCGCAGCCCTCGCAGAACACGACTTCATTTTCCCCTGTTTCGGCCGGGACCATGAATTCGTGGGAAAACTTGCCGCCCATGACGCCGGTGTCCGCCTCCACCGGAATGGCCTTCAAGCCGCACCGTTGGAAGATGCGGGCATAGGCGTCGTACATTTTGCGGTAACTGGCCTGCGCCCCCTCGTCCGTCGCGTCGAAACTGTAGGCGTCTTTCATCACAAACTCCTTGGCCCGCATCAGGCCGAAGCGGGGGCGGATTTCGTCGCGGAATTTGGTCTGAATCTGGTAAAAATTCTTGGGCATCTGCCGGTAGCTGCTGATTTCCCCCGCGACCAGGGAAGTGATGACTTCCTCGTGCGTGGGGCCCAGCACCCACTCCTTCTTGGCGCGGTCCCGCACCTTGAACAGGACGTCACGCGCGGCTTCGTAGCGGCCGCTTTGCTGCCAGATGTCGGGCGGCTGGAGCGCCGGCATGAGCACCTCGAGAGCGCCGGCCCGGTTCATCTCTTCGCGCACGATCTGTTCGACCTTTCGCAACGCCCGCAGTCCCAGCGGCAGGAACGTGTACAAACCTCCCGTCAGTTTCCGGATCAATCCCGCCCGCAACAGCAGCTTGTGGGAGACGATCTCGGCCTCCGCCGGCGTCTCCTTCAACGTGGGTATCAGAGTCTCGGTCCAACGCATACGGGGGCGGAGTGTGGCGGGTTGCCGCGCCGTTGTCGAACTTGAACTGAGAGGAATTGGCTTCCCGAAGGTGTGCCGGCAGCCGGCGCTGCGCGGCCTGCCGGCCGTGTCCTGGGTGGCGGGCAATTGGACAGCGGCGTGGAGCCGAGGGGGAGGTTTGCCCGTTAATAAGCCACGCAGTTCAGACGCCGCACGCGCGCAAACGCGGCATCGCGTGTGACCAGCCGCATACCCCAGGCTCGCGCCGTGCCGGCGAGCCAGGCGTCATTCTCGCCCAGACGCCGGCCCACTTCGCGCTGAATACGGCTGGTCTCCCAGGCGACCTGTTTAGGCAGGAGCAGAATTCTAACCCCCTGAAGCAAGGCATCCATGGCGGCCGGATTGTCAACGCCCTCGGCCAGTTCCTCCCATGTGACAATGGAAACACTCAGCTCGTGCGCGCGGTGCGAGGCGAGGAACGCGTGTGCCGGGCCTCGCTGGAGCGCGGCCTTGTGCCCGTATTGGCGCCGTTCCTCGAGGAGGTCAATCCAGAAGGTGGTATCAGTGAGCATGGCGTTTGCGCTCCCGAACGCGGCGGAGGGCCTCGACGTCTATCCGGTCAAAAACCGAATCATCCAGGCCCTCGAGGTGCTTCTCGAGGTCCCCGAACGTGCGGATGGGTTTCGGGACCATCCGCAAGATGACCTGGCTCAGGCTCTCTTTTTCGCTCCGCTTGTTGGCTTTGAGCAGCGCATAAGCTTCATCACTGAGATTGGCCGACTTTCCCATACATCCACAGTGTATGTATAACACAGCGGATTTCAAGCGGGGGGCATGGCCACCTTGTCCGGCCCCAGGCCCCCTGCCGGCACGCCCAGGGCGGGCGCAAGGGGGGTAACACGTTTGCCTCAAGTTTGCGGCCGACTGCGGCTTCGACCTGCGGGAGGTGCGGGGCCTGCCGGGCCGGTCCTGGGTGGCACGGAAGCCGGACCGTGGGGGGGGCGCCGAGGGGGAGGATCAGGGTGTTAGTTTGGGAACCTTGCGGAATCGCCCACACCGATCAGCCAGGAGCCGTTGCTCATCATCGAACGTCCAAAAGGTATCCGCTTCGAGCAGAACGGCTGCGGCAACGTGCCATACATCCACTGCGCCGGGTCCGGTTGTTTCGGTGTACTGGCTGCTTAACTCCTCGGCAAGGCGGAGGCTCTCGCGCCAATCCACTTCGGCGTGGCGCAACCGGCCGGCATCCAGGTCCTCCTGGACCTGCTTGAAGACGTGGGCAGGACGAAAGAGGATGGAGAGCCTCGCCCGTTTTAGACGATGGACTGCCAGGCGAACGGCGTTTCTCAACTCGAACCGCTGCCAGGGAGTGAGCAAAAGAGGCCGCCGGCCGTCAGTGGCATAAGCGGCGGCCGCGGCGGGCGAGTTGCCATCCAGAGCATAGAATGAAAACAGGAAGCTCGAATCCGCGTAGATCACCTTTTGCCCTCCTTCAGGACCTCCAAACCCGTGAATGGCAACGGCTGCTTAAAGTGTTGCTTCAACCGTTTCATGACATCCAGGGGCGCCGGAGCCTTGGGTTCCGGGGTCCAGGTCCCGAGAATCTTGCCCCGGCGCCGGACTTTCAGCGGGGAATGGCTCAACGTCGCAAAGCGGGTCGTGAAATCACGCACGGAGACTGTCTTCATCTTACAATTTTGGCCGATTTCAGCAGTAAACGCAAGCCGGCCCAAGTCCCGGCCGGCCACTCTTGCCCGCGCGGGGCCTGCCGGCCCGGTCTTGGGTGGCACGGAAGCCGGACCGTGGGGGGGCGCCGAGGGGGAGGATCAGGGTTTAGCCCACCCCTCCGAGGCGAAACACATCGCGAATCGTGGCGCGAATTGCGTTTCGCCGGTCCCGGCTGACGCGGCCTCGGCGGCACGTGAGCTTTCCCGATTCGAGGGCATGGAGCATGGAGCAGTCGGAAAACGTCTCCCAGTCCATCCCCCCGGCGCCTTTCAGCCCCACTTCAAAGGGATGGGGCATGCGACTTTGGCGTTGGCTGGCACCGAACAGCACGTTGACGATTCCCACCCTGGCACAGCGGTCCGGCGGCGAAGTCCAAACGACCGGATGCGTTTGCAGGCATCCACCTTCAACCTCTTCACCATGGGAATTTCCCGTAACGGCTGCCAGGAATCGAGCGCTTCTGGCAGCCACGCCAGTCGTGGCCGGCACTGGCGGGCTCTGCCCGCGGCACGCCCAGCCCAGCGAGATGCCGAAGGGCGCCGGCACCCTGCGCGCCAGCGTTCAAAAAAATCGCCCAAGGATTTGCCTAGGGGCCAACCGGAAAGGTCCCAAGTTCACAGCGCGACCTCTCCCTGTTCCCATTAGTACATGCTGAAGCAACCGATTTTTTCTGCTGACCCTGGCATCGAACCGGCCGCTGCGGGAGGCCCCCGCCCGCGCGGGGCGGTTTGTCGCCGGCGCGTTTTTGTGAACCTCCTGATCGCGGTTCTGACTGTGGGGACTGCCCGCGCCGGCAGCGTGACCCTGGCTTGGGACCCCAGCCCTTCAACCACGGTGACCGGCTACCGGATTTATTATGGCACCGCCCCCGGCACCTACACCCAATTCCTGGCGGTGGGCAACACCAACCGGGCCACCGTGACCGGTCTGAGTGCGGGCGTGCGATACTATTTTGCCGCCACCGCCCTCTCCAGCAGCGGCTTGGAAAGCGCCTTTTCGACCGAGGTCAGCCAGTTGGTCCCGAGCCCCACCCAGCCCAGCCTCGTCGTGCGCATCACTCCGCAAAAAGAAGCTGTGCTCTTCGTCACCGGGCCGGCGGGTTACACCTACGAAGTGCAGGGCAGCCAGACCTTCAGCAAATGGCTTTCGCTGGGCACTGTGACACTCAACGCGGCCGGTTCGGCGCAGTTCACCGACACCAACGCCGCGGCTTACCCCGCGCGCTTCTATCGTTTGCGGCTCCTCAGCGCTCCGCAAACCGCCAGGCTTTTCCTCCGGCTCAACGCGCAGAAACAGGCCGTGGTGAGCCTGGCCGGCGCGCCAGGCTTCACCTATGAAATCCAAGGAGCGGGGGCCCTCGGCCAGTGGCAGGCGCTGGGAACGGTGACAGCCAACTCCGCCGGCGCCGCCCAGTTCACAGACACCGCCGCAACCAGCCAACCCCGCCGGTTTTACCGCGCGCGCCAGGTCACCTCCTGAGCTCCGCGCCAGCGAAGCTAAAAGAGGTTCCCGAACACCAGGCCGATGACGCTCAGCGGGCCCTGGTCTTCCAGGCTTTCGGTGGCTTTATCCACTTTTTGCAGGCTCAGTTTGGCGTTCTTGTAGAATTCCTGGTCGTTGATGAGTTTTCCGACGGTGCCCTGGCCCTGATTCATCTTCTGGAGAATCTCACGGAGCTGGGTCATGGCATTGGTGGTTTCGCGGTAGAGCGCCTCGTCGGTGAGCAGCTTGCCGACGGTGCCCTGGCCAGCTTTGGCGTTGGCCATGAGCTCGCGGGCATCGCCAATGGCCAGGCGGGCGTCGCTCATGGCCTGCCGGGCATCGGCCAACCCCAGCTTCACGTCCGCGCTCAGCTCCTGAATGTTGGTGATGGCGGCATGCGTGGACTGGTACAGGGCGTCGTCGTAAATCAACTTGCCGATCGTCCCCTCCCCGCGTGTGATCTGGGAGGAAATCTTCTGGAGGTTGGCAATGGTAGTGGTCAGGGGCACTTGATTGGCCTTGATGAAATCCGTGAACGGACCGAGCAGATTGTCAATCTTTTCGCCGGTAAAGCTGCGCGTGAGGTTTTCCACCCCGGAGGCCACGTTGTCCATCTTTTGCATGATGGCGGCCAGGTCGGGCTGCTCCGCGGTGGCCAGGTAGGTGTTTTCCCGCGCGGCCAGGGGGGCGCCGGGCGAGCCGAAGCTGATGGCCACGTAATTCTGTCCCATCAAGCCGGTGAATTGGACCCGGGCAATGCTGTCGGTTCTCACCTGCGCGCCTTCCTTGAGCTTCATGTTCACCAGCACCTTGTTGTTGGTCAGTTCGATGCCGTGGACGCGGCCGATTTCGACGCCGGCCATCTTGACGCGGTCGCCCACCTTGAGGTCCTGGACGTTGTCGAAGAGCGCGGCGACATAATAGCCGCGCTGGAACAGGTCAATGCCGCCGAGGGTTTCCAGGATCAACACGGCGGCGATCACCACCAGGGCCACGAAAATGCCGAGTCGAGTTTCAAGCGTGTTTTTCATAACCAGACAGCTAGGAGGAGTTGCGTTTAAATCCGGCGCTGAGGAATTCCCGCACGAGGGGTTCGGCGCATTGGCGGACCTGCTCGGGGGTGCCGATTGTCAGGATGCGGCCTTCGTGAATCACGGCGACGCGGTCGGCCACCCCGAAGGCCAGCTCGCGATCGTGCGATACCACCAGCGAGGTCACCCCCGTTCGCTGGTTGAGGCTGACGATTTCCTCGGCAATGATCACGGCCGACAGCGGGTCCAGCTCGCTGGTCGGTTCGTCGTAAAGGATCAACTGCGGTTCGATGACCAAGGCCCGGGCAATGGCGGCGCGCTTGCGCATGCCGCCGGAGAGTTCCGAAGGCATTTTCTCCTGCGTGCCCGCCAGCCCGACCACCTCGAGCTTCTCGTTCACGATGCGCGCAATTTCCTCGGGCGGCTTGAGCCGATGTTCGCTCAGGTAGAGCCCGACATTTTCGCCCACGGTCAGCGAGTTCAGCAGCCCGCCGGATTGAAACACCATCGCCAGGCGGTATTTGCTCAGCACGTCGCCGGAGCGGATGGATTCCCCCTGGATGAGGATGTCGCCGGCGTCCGGTTCCTCCAACCCCACCAGGTGTTTCAACAGCACCGACTTGCCGCTGCCGCTGGGCCCCATGATCACAAAGATCTCTCCCGGTTGGACGTCGAAATCCAGCCCCTTGAGCACCCGCTGGCCGCCGAAGCTCTTTTGCAGCCCCCGAACCTGGACGCCGACCCCGTGAAGGTTGGAATTGGCCTGGTTCATCAGCGCAACAGGATGCGGGTGAGGATGTAGTCAAAGAGCACAATCAGCACGATCGAGTTGACCACCGCTTTGGTGACGGACCGGCCGATACCGCGCGGCCCTCCCCGCGTGATCAGGCCCTGGTGACAGCAGACGGTGCCCACCACCAGCGCAAAAATGAAGCTCTTGAACACGCCGTTGACCACATCCTTCAGTGCCACCACATCGTCGAGGGTGGTGAAGAACGACTCGAAAGGGATGTCAATCCGGGTGTTGGCGACCGAGACCAGGGCGCCGCCAAGCCAGCCCACCAGGATCGAAAAAATGACCAGCAAGGGGAGCGCCACCGCGATGGCCACCAGCCGCGGCAGCACCAGGTACGTAATGGGGTTGATATTCATCGTCCGCAGCGCGTCAATCTCCTGGTACACCCGCATCGAGCCGATCTCGGCGGCCATGGCCGAACCAATCCGGCCGGCAATCAGGATGGACATCATGACCGGCGCCAGCTCCTTGCAGATGGCGATGCCGACCACGCCGCCGACGGCGCTGGCCAGGCCGCGTTCGACCAGCACCGGTCCCGTTTGGAGGGCGATGACGCCGCCGATGAAAAACGACAGGATGCAGACCATCAGCAGGCTGGCGTTGCCGATCTCGAAAAACTGGTCGAACACCTTTTGCCGCTGGCGCCACGTCTGCGGCAGGGCCAGCAGCGTGCGCCAGAACAAAATCACCATTTCTCCGATATTTTGAAACATACCTGTTCACCCCGGCAGCGTCGTCTTCCCGAACCGCCCTGCTTCAGGCGTCCGCCGTCAACTTCGCCCGGCCGGGCGCCCGGTTCGTTGCCCGGGCTTCCCGACTGTATCTGAAAAGGTGGCACAGTCAATTTTCAGACCGCGCCGGCGCGCCCGCTGGCGGCGCTCCCTCCGCGGTCTTCCGGGGGCCGCTGAAGGGAAGGAAAAACAGGCGCACCCGCTTCCCTTGAGTCCCCGAGCGATACTGGAACAATCCAAAAAGCGCGGACCATTTCTTTTCCTCCGGCGAGGTTTCCCGGCGGTAGAGATTCCACAGCAGCGACTGGCTCGACCGGCCCGTTTCGGGGCGGTGCTCGGACCGCCACAACGCCCAGAGCGGCGAGTAGTTGCGCTCGATGTTTTCGTTGTTGGCCAGGATGGGCTCGAGCAGCGCCAACACCTGCAGCCGCCGGCTGCCATCCGCTTCCTGCCGGTGAAAGTAAAAGGGCCAAAGCGCCTGCCATTCGCGGCTCCTGCCGGTCTCGGTGTTCTTCTCGTTCACGTCCGAAAAAAGAAAGTAGAGAATGCGGGTCCGTTCCCGGTCCAGCGGGTCTGCCTGCACCCGCTTGTGGCGGTACAGTGGCCAAAGGTAGGTTTCGCTGCTTATGACCTCGGATTGGCTGCGGCTGAACAGCGGCCACACCCGCGTCGCCGTCTTTCCTTCCCCGCGCGCCACCGCCACAATAGGCCACGGCGCCTGCCACTCGACATACTTCTTCTCCCGGTCCTCAATCCGTGAAAAGAAGGGCCAGAGGACGGTGGTCTGGTCCCGCGCGGGTGAGCGGCTCAGGTAGTAGGCGGGCAATAACGCCTGGTGCCAGACCGGGTTGGTGGTTCCCGACCCCAGCCGCTGTTCCGAGAAAATCGGCCAAAGGGCCATCCACCGTTCGTGTCCGCCCACCTTTTCGGTCTCGCCAAAATCGTTGGTGCGCGTTGTCTCCCGCTTGACTTCATGACCCACCAACGGCCAGACCTGCCACCCGGTCAGCCCGTCGCCGCTGCGACGGTGAAAAACCGGGTACAGGTAGTTGTGCGTCACCACGTCGCGTTTTTTCGTCCGGCTGTAGGCGGGAAACAGGACGAAATGAATCTCGTCGCGCATCAGCCGGTGCTTGAGATTGCCGTAAATCGGAAACAAGGCCGTGTAGTTCTCTCCGGGATCGGAGGAACGCTGCTGAAAATAGAAGGGAAACACCGTGAAACGATCGCGATTCGTTTCCGTCTGCGTCGGGCCGCCCGCAAAACTCAGCAGTTGGATCAACTGCCAGCGATATTGGTCTCCAAAACGGTCATAGGTTAGCAAGGGATAAAGGAAATCGTACTCCCGTGTTTCCAAGCCTGGATTCCGGCTGGACGAAAACAGCGGAGGCACCGCCCAGGTTGTTTGCTCAGGCTGGGCCTCGTAATAGTAAAATGGGCCGAGCACTTCAGTTCGCTGCCCGCTTGTCAGCGTGAGGGAGAACCTGTCAACCAGCGGACCGCAGTTCCAGAGGTCGTCACCGTGGGTGTCGAGGGGCTGGGCAAGGGGTGAGGATGAAAAGAGCACGAGGAGGAGGCTGGTGACGGCTTGGGCAAAGCGGGCTGGCGTTAACGTTATCGGTGTCTCTTTCATGCCTTTTTCCCTCATTGTTCTGTTGACTTTATCCATCCGCCTTCCTATTCTCTTCATAGAGCAGAGGGTGTTTACCTCGGTTCCTCCCGGCCCAGTGCCGATCGTGCATTGTCGGCGCTGGGTCGTTTTACATAGGGGCGCACGCGGATGTGTCCAAGGAGGTTGAGCAAGGCCGGCAGGAACGTCAGACCGGCAATCATGCAGGTGGAAAGGCCGATGGCCATGACCTGCCCGAGGCTTTGAATGCCCCGGTGCTGGGCGAGGATCAGGCTGCCGAAACCGGCGATGGAGGTCAGCCCGCTGACCAGCACGGCCTTTCCCGTGCTGCGGGCCAGCATGGCGGGGTGCTGCTCTTCGGCGTAGCGGTTCAGGACCTGAATGCCGTTGGTGACCCCGATCCCGATCACCAGCGGCAGCATCATGATATTGGCCGGGTTCAGCGGGATGCCGAAATAGCCCATGATTCCGCCGAGCCAGAGAAAGCCGACAATCACCGGCGTGAGCGCCAGGGCGACCGAAAGCGGACTGCGAAAGTGGAGGAAGACCAGCAGGGCGATGGCAAGCAGGGCGTAACGCGCCGCGTCCTCGTAACTGGTCTTGAGCAATTCCGTGTAATAATAGAGTTGCACGGGCGTGCCGGTCACCTCGGGGTCGAGCGTCTGGAGCTGGCGAATGAATTCCTGTTGATGCTCGCGCTGCCAGACGTCGTGGCGGGGGTAAACCATGATGAGGTATTTGCCGGTGACGCCGATAAAGCGGTCGCGCAGAACGGGGGGGAGGTCTTCGATGCGAAGCGGGCCGGTGTCATCCTGGTGCTTGAGCGCGGCAAACGTGTCGTGAAGGTCGCGAAACAGCGCGCGCTGAAATTCACTGAGCCTGGCTTCGATCACCGCGTTGGTTTCTCCGGGCTGCATTTCCTTGCGAAGTTCGCCCACGGCTTCGCGCAAGGAAAAAAGCTGATCCGCCAGCGGGGGGTCATTGGTCTGCACCACTTCACGAGCCGCGCCGAGGTAACCGTAGAAGGAATAGAGGGTGGCGCTGAGCTCGGGCACGTTGACCGGCCGGGGGTCCAGGGGCGCAAACTCCAGCGAGGCCAGGTCGCGCTTGAGCTCGGACACGGTTTCCAGTTTCCGGCGCTGGTCCTCGGCGAGGAACTGGGTGATGGAATTCACGCTGGCCACGCTGGTGAGGTTGGTGATCTGGTGTTCCAGGGCCAGGGCCTGCTGCAGATTGGTGGTCACCACGGCGGCGTAGAGGACCGATTTGGAGGAAGACTCGATGAGCTTGTGCTCGAACTGAACGGCGGCCAGCCCCTTGCTCTGCATGTGGAGCAGGTTGTAGTCGAACGTCACTTTCCGCAATTGCGAGGCGCTCAGCGCGCAGAGGGCGAGGGTGATGACGACGACCGCCACGGGCCGCTGGAGCCAGAGGTTTTCGATGCGGGCGCGGTGGTCCAGGCGGCTGCCGGCCTCGTGATCCATCACATTCTGGCGCCCGCGCAACAGCAGCGCGGGCAGCACGGTCATCATGGGAACCAGGCAGATGAGCAGGCCGCCGCCGCAAATGATTCCCATTTCCTGGATGCCGCGGAAATTGGTCAGGGCCATGGCCAGGAAGGCGCCGGCCGTGGTGAAGGCGCCGGTGAAGATGCCCTGCCCGGTGTACACCATGGCCCGGGTCAGGGCGGCTTCCTCGCTCTTGCCATGACGCAGCTCCTCCTCGTAGCGGGAGATCAGGTGGACGCCATAGTCAATGGCCAGGCCGATGAGGATGGGAACGAACGTGATGGTGAGGATGTTCAGGTGGCCGATGACCAGCGTGGTGAAGCCCATCGTGTAGCCCAGGCCGAGGATCAAGCAGAGGGTGGCTTTGATGGGCCGCCCGGTTTCCTGGTAGCCGTAGATGAAAATAAAGGCGCAGAGAATCAGCGCCACCAGGCTGGCAACCGTGGTGTCCCGGCGGGACTGGTTCATTTCATCCAGCTCGAGGACCGGCTCGCCGGTGAGGCCGACGTTCAAGCCCGGCACTTCCATGCGCGTTTCCTGGACCAGTTCGCGCAGGCGTTGGATGGCCCGGTCGTTCAACTCCGCCCGCGGCGCCTGGACCGTGACCAGGTAGATGCGCCCGTCGGCGGAAGTCAGGTAGAGCTTCTGTTCCGCCCCGCGCTCGGGGTTGAACAGAGCGGTGATGCCGGGGGAGGGCGGGGTGCCGCTGCGGCGCAGGCTGCTGGTGGTCTGCCGCACAATCCGCTCGAGGGCGGGCAGGGCCTTGACGAGCGATTCGCTTTCCGACTGCTCCTGTTTTCGCGCGGTGCGAAACTGGGTGTTGAGCATTTGGAACAGCGAAACCAGGTTGGTGGACTGGCTGAACTTCTGGATGAACGGGCGGTAATCGTGCAGCGTGGCCTTGAGCTGCGCCAAGTCCCCCTCCGGCACAAACAGGAGGGCCTTGGCCCCGAGCATTTTGAGGTCCCCCTTGTAGAGCACGTGGTTGAAGGTGTTGGTCTCCCGCTCGAGCTTGGCGCCCAGCCGCTCGACAAATTGCCGGTTCTTCTCCGCCTCCTCGCTCTCCACCACGACGACCAGGTCGTCCTGGGTGGGGAACTCCTCCTTGAATTCCTGATAGAGGCGGTGATAACGCTGGTCGCGGCCAACCAGGCTGCTCCGTTTGTTGTCAAACTCGAGGTGCCTGACGGTATAGAGGACGCAGAGGACAAACAGACAGACCTGCGGCGCCACCAGCCAGCGACGGTAACGGATCACCTGCCTTGCCAGCCAGTTGAGCCAGCGCGCCAGCAACCCCGACTCGTTCAGCGGCTTGATGTTCATCCGAAACGCGAGCGGCGTTGGGTGGGCGAAGCCGGGGCCGGCCCCCGCGGCAGCCGGGCCTCAAGCGGCGGCCGGCGCGGCGTCGTCAGGGGACTCCTCGTTGGAATAGACCTCCTTGACATCATCGTGGTCTTCGAGGGCCTCAATGAGCCGCTCGACGGCGGCCAGGGCCGCCGGGTCTTGCAGCGGCACGGTCACGGTGGGCAATTCGGTCACTTCGGCCACCGCCGGCTTGATGCCGCGGGCTTCCAGCGCTTTGAGCACCGGCTCGAACCGGGCCGGTTCGGTAATGATCTCATAACCCTGGGGGTCGGCCTTGAAATCCTCGGCCCCGGCCTCGAGGGCGACCTCCATGAGCGTGTCCTCGTCGGCGGCCTCCCGCGGCACGATGAGCTGGCCTTTGCGGTGAAACAGGCGGCTGACGGAACCCTGGGTGGCAATGGAGCCGCCGTGCTTGGTCACGAGGCTGCGAATTTCCGACGCCGTGCGATTCCGGTTGTCGGTGCTGATTTCCGCCAGGATGGCCACGCCGTGCGGAGCGTAAATCTCGTAAGTCAGGTCCTCATAAGTGACGGCCTCCCCGCCGCCCGTGCCCTTCTTGATGGCGCGCTCGATGTTGTCGTTGGGCATGTTCGCCGCCCGGCACTTCAACAACACCATCCGCAGCCGCGGGTTCATGTCCGGGTCGCCCCCGCCCAGCTTGGCCGCGATCGAAATCTCTTTGCTCAGCTTCGAGAAAATCTTCCCGCGCTTGGCGTCAATCGCGCCTTTGAAGTGCTTGACCTTTGCCCATTTGCTATGTCCAGCCATAACTCAATTCTTGCCTCACAATTGAAGCAGAGGCGCACCCCGAGCAAAAGCGCAAATTCCGCGCCCGTTTCGCGTCTCTGCCGCTCCGGCCGCAAACCCCGCTGCCCGCCGGCCTTAATCCGAAAGCAGTTCCTTGATATCCTCCCAGTCCAGGGCCTCGGCCAATTGGTCTTCGGCGAGCAGGGTCCGGACCAGCGCGCGCTTCCGGGTTTGCAGATGGAGAATCTTTTCCTCGACCGTGCCGCGGGTGATGAGCTTGTAGCTGGTGACGACCCGCCGCTGACCCAGGCGGTGGGCGCGATCGGTGGCCTGGGCCTCCACGGCTGGATTCCACCACGGGTCGAAGTGAATCACCGTGTCCGCCGCGGTCAGATTCAACCCCACGCCACCCGCTTTCAGACTGATGAGAAACACGGGAATGCCCGGGTCGCGCTGAAAACGGCCGACGACTTCCGCGCGGTCCCGGGTCGCGCCGTCCAGGTAACAGAAGGGGATGCTTCGCGCGGCCAGTTCGTCCCGCAACAAACCGAGCATGGTGGTGAACTGGCTGAACACCAGCGCCCGATGCCCCCCATCCAACACTTCCTCGAGCAACTCGTGGAATAGTTCGACTTTGCCCGACGTCTCCCCGCCGGCGCCACCCGCCGCTTCGGAACCGGCCGTGGCCGGCGGTTCCGCCGCGTCCCCGCCGCGGCCGGGGTCGAGCAGCCGCAAGTCACAACAGATTTGGCGCAGTCTTAACAGGGCGGTCAGCACGACCATCCGGCTCCGGGCCAGTCCGTTGGCCTCGACGGCATTAACGATTTCCCTCCGGCTGGCCTCGAGCACCTGTTGATAAACGGCGCGCTGGGGCTCGGACAGGTCGCAGAAGCTGACTTGCTCGATCCGCCCGGGCAGGTCGGCGGCCACGTCCCGCTTCAGCCGCCGTAACAGGAACGGCCGCACGCGCCGCGCCAGCCGGTTCTGCACGTCGGCGTTCCGGTCCCGGACGATGGGCAACTCGTAACGCTCGCGAAAATCGCGCGCCGCGCCGAGGTAACCGGGCATCAGAAAATCGAAGAGGGACCAGAGATCGAGCACCGAGTTTTCGAGCGGCGTGCCCGTGAGCACGAGGCGGTGCCGGGAGCGGAGGCTTTTGACGGCCTGGGCGTTTTGAGTCTGCCGGTTTTTGATGTGTTGGGCTTCGTCCAGGACGACCGTGTCGAATTCCAGCCCGCGATAGTGCGCGGCGTCACGCCGGGCCAGCGCGTAGCTGGTAATGACCAGGTCGGACGCCGGCGCCTGGCTGAATTGTTCGTGGCGGCGGGGTCCGTGCAGGGCCAGCACCCGCAGCCCCGGCGTGAATTTCGCCGCCTCGGCGGCCCAGTTGAAAACGAGGGAAGTCGGGCAAATCACCAGGTGAGGTTTCTTTTGATTGGCGTTCCCCGAGCGCCTCAAGGCCTCGAACAGGGCCAGGACCTGCAGCGTTTTGCCCAGCCCCATTTCGTCGGCGAGAATGCCGCCAAAACCGTTGGCGCGCAGGAAATGCAGCCAGGCAACGCCCTCTTTTTGATAGGGCCGCAACACCGGCTCGAGGTCGTACAGCGGGAGGGGGTCGGGTTTTTGCCGCCCGGTCTGGCGGGCGGCGCGTTCGAGCCAGGCGGCGGGAGCCTGGACCTGCCACCGGCCTTCCTGGCGAAGCGTGGCCTCGAGGAACCCGGCCTGGACATTGTCCAGCCGAAAGACCCCGGCCTCCTGCCGCGGCGCGCAGTCCCCCAGCACCTCCTGCAACTCTTCGACCGCGCCGGTGTCCAGCAGGACGAACTTTCCGTTGGGAAGCCGGGCATGACTCTGGCCCGAGAGCAGCAGGCGCTGAATGTCCGCCGCGGAAAAGCGCTCTCCGCCCGAACTCGAGTAGGTCACGCTTAACTCGAACCAGTTCTCCCCGGGCGCCCGAATTTCAAACCGCGGCTCGATCCGCTCCAGTTGCCGCCCGGCGCTCCGCTCGAGCCGTTCCTCCAGCGTGACGCGCCACTCCCGTTCCAGCCGCGGATATTCCCGCGCAAAGAAGTTCAGCACGAGTTCCTGCCCTTTCAAATGGCAGAGGCCCTGCGGGTCGGGCCCGGCAAACCCGCAGCGCAGCAGCCGCGCCAGGGCGGCCTGTTCTGCGGCCAGGTTGCGCGCCCGATAGCGGGTGGGGCACTGCGG
Organism: Verrucomicrobiota bacterium; assembly: GCA_029974925.1. Taxonomy (GTDB): domain Bacteria; phylum Verrucomicrobiota; class Verrucomicrobiia; order Limisphaerales; family UBA8199; genus JARKQH01. Next base: position 11,441 of record JARKQH010000075.1, on the reverse strand, counting down.
GTCCGGCAGCCAGGGGATGTCCTTCAAATCCGCGGCGGGCGTGGCGCCGTAAAAACATTCGAGCCTCGCCTCGAGCCGGGCCAGCCCGCCCGCCAGGTGCAGTCGGAATTCCGGATCAACCGGTTCCAGAATGAAATCTTCCGGGGTGAAGCCGGCCCGGATGCGGCCCTGGGCAGCCAGCCCCGGCCACTCGAGGCTCAGGAACGCCGGCACGCGGGAGCGCGGCAAGCGCAACGGCCCATCCAGCAGCGCGGTCAGGGTGAGGGGCAGACTCAGCGGCTGAAGGGTGCGGTTCCGCAACCCCCAACGGGGGCCGGCGCCGAAGACTCGCTCCGGAGGGGGGCCGTCCAGCCGGAGCACTATTTCGCCATTTGGCTCCAGGCGCGCCTCGAGGGCCGGCGCCATCGCCTCGCCTGCAATGGTCAGCGGTTGGGCCTTGCCGAGCGTCACGCGCGGGTGCCCGATCAGCTTCGGCAGCAGCTCGGCCAATTGCGCCGGGTTCAGCATGACCAGCGCGGGCGTGTCGCCCTCGGTCAACCGCTCGAGCGCGTCCAGCACAGCGCTGTCCTGTTCGGAAAGCGCGAAAGCCAGTTCGCGGGGCAGCGTGTTCAAGGGCGCCCGTCCCCGCTGCCAGCCGCCCTCGAGGCAAATCATGACCTTGCCCCGCCCCAGTGCCTCCCCCAGGTTTGGCGGAAAGATGAGGTGGAGCTCCAGCGGCTCGCCGGGTTGCCCAACGGGTGTCCGGCGCAAGGCCTTGGGCGCGGCTGCGGGCTTTGGCCGGGCCGGCGCATGGGCTGGCGGCTGGGCGGCGGCGGAGGGGGGCGGCGCGGCCGCCGCCTGGCCCTGAAGGAAGTGCAGGCCAACGGCCACCGAATGGGCGCAAATGATGCCCCGCTGGCGGGAATCGCGGCACGAACAGAGATTGTCCGCGTCGCCGGAGTTTCGGATCACCAGGCCGGCCAGGAAAGTGGCGGCGCCTTCGCGGACGGAACCCTTGAGCAGGGGCGCCTGCCAGGAGGAGGCCACGACGCGGCCTCCCGCAAGCAGGCTGCGCGCCTGCTTGACGGCCTCCCACCCCGCCAGTTCCGCCAGCAGTCCCGGTGTAAGCTCGACGTTGCTCATCCGCCCCCAGTCTGCCTGAAGCGGCCCCGGAACAAAAGAGGCGAGCCCCTTTCATCCTCGGCAGCCCCACGGCCTCGGGCATGGCCGCGGGGCTTGCCGCTTTCTTGACTCGGAAAACGGGGGTGGCTACCGTGCGCCCATATGCGTTTTCGGTTTCTGGTCTGCCTGGGAGTGGTTGCGCTGCTGGTGGCGTTGCCATTCAGTTCGCCCGCCCCGCTCATTTACCGGCCGGGCGAAGGGTGGACCTACGAACCCGTGGGTTCGGAGGGGAAATGGCGCCGGACGACCGCCAAGGAGCAACTGGACGTGGCCCAGGCGGCGTTCGATCAGAAAGACTACGGGCTGGCCCTCCGCGCGGCGCGGCGGGCGGTCAAGGAGTGGCCGATTTCGGACTATGCGCCGCAGGCGCAGTACCTGGTGGCGCGCTGTTATGAGGCCAAAGGCAGGGCGGAAAAAGCCTTCAAGGAATATCAGAAACTCCTCGAGAAACATCCGAAGACAGCCAATTTTTCCGAGGTGGTTCAGCGGCAGGTGGCGATTGCGGACCAGTTTCTGGCCGGCAAACGGTTCCGACTTTGGGGGGTGATTCCGACCTTTCCCTCGATGGAAAAGACCGCGGAGATGTATGAGAAGATTGTCAAAACCGGCCCCTATTCGGAGGTTGCGCCGCAGGCGCAGTTGAAGGTGGGGGCGGCCCGCGAGAAACAGCGCAAGTATCCGCTGGCGGCGAAGGCCTACGAGCTGGCGGCCGACCGGTATCATGACCGGCCCCAGGTCGCCGCCGAGGCGCTCTATCGGCAGGGATTGGCTTACCAAAAGCAGGCCAAGACGGCGGAATACGACCAAAACGCGGCCGCCCAGGCGATTGCCAGCTTTACGGATTTCATGACGTTGTATCCGCAGGACTCGCGGGTGCCGGAGGCCGAAAAGATCGTCGCGGCGCTGAAGACCGAGCAGGCCCGGGGCAGCTTCCAGACGGCGCAGTTCTACGAGAAATACAAGAAGTGGAACAGCGCGTTGATTTATTACGGGGATGTGGTTTGGAAGGACCCGAATTCCGAGTATGCGGCCCGGGCCCGGACCCGGATTGAAGAACTGAAGCAAATGCTCGAAGCTCAGAAGAAATAACCGATGTTTCACTCCCGACCCAGCCGTTGCCGTTGGCCGGCCGCCCTGCGCGGGCTGGCGGTGTCGCTGCTGGCGGCCGCCAGCCTGGTGCTGAGCGGTTGCGCGGGTTACCGGCTCGGGCCAACCAGCGGGGTGGCCGCCGGCGAAAAGTCCGTCCAGGTCCAGCCGTTTTTGAACCAGACTTTGGAGCCGCGCCTGTCCGACCCGTGCACCCGCGCCCTCCGGCAGCAGCTTCAGCGGGACGGCACCTACCGGCTGGCGACGCGCGACGACGGGGATATCGTGGTCAGCGGCATTCTCACGCGCTACCAACGGTTCGAACTCAGCCTCGCGCCCAACGACGCGCTGACGGTCCGCGATTTTCGGCTGCTTCTCACCGCCCAGGTGACCGCGACCGAACGGTCTTCCGGCAAGGTGATTCTGAACCGGCCGGTGAACGGGGTGACGCTGATCCGGGTGGGCTCGGACCTCGCCAGCGCGGAGCGGCAGGCGCTGCCGCTGCTGGCGGCGGACCTGGCCCGGAACATCACGGCCTTGCTGGCAGACGGGAGCTGGTAGCCGACCCTTTATGCTCAAGACGATAACCTTGCTCTCCATCACGGCCACGCTGGTGTTTGGGGCCCCCACGGCTTCCGCCCAAAACCGGGCGGGGGGAACCGCCCCACCCGCGGCGGCGCAACCCGCCAAAAAGAAGCAAACGGCGGGGCCGTTCCACGGCCGGCTTAAAGCCGTGGACCCCGCCGCGCGGACCATTACGATGGGAACGCGGACCTTTCACGTAACGCCGGACACCAAAATGACCAAGGACGGAAAACCGGCCACCCTCAAGGACGCGGTGGTGGGTGAGATGGTCAGCGGGTATTTCAAGACGGCGGAGAACGGCAATCTGGTGCTGAGCACCTTGCGTTTCGGGCCCAAGCCAGCCGGCGAGGAACCCTCGAAGAAAAAGAAGTAATGCGGTGTCCCTTGGCGGGGCCGGGCGCCGAACGGTTTTGGCGGGGGGAAGAAAAGCGCGCCGCCGCGCGCCTTTACTTCTTCAGCGCTTCCAGAAATTCAGGGTTTGTCTTCAGTTGAGCGAAGCGGGGATCCTTTTCGGCCTCAGCCACGAGGTCGCGCTGCTTCGGGTCTTTTTTGAGCCGGTCGTTGCTTAACTCGATGGCGCGGCGCAGCACCTTGAGGGCGTCGGGGCCCTTGCCGAGCGTGGCTTTCAAGGCGGCCAGATCGTACCAGGCCTCGGGAGAATCGGGGGCGAGCTTGACCAGCCGGTCCAGGGTGGTTTCCAGTTTGGGATAATTGAGCAGGGCGGCGTACTGCTGGGCGAGCTGGAGGGCGGCGTTGGCGTCCAGTTGCGGGTGGTTGAGCACCTGTTCGAGGGTTTGTTGAGCCAGGTCCATCTTTTGCTGTTCGCGATAGCCCTCGGCCAGGGCAATGGCCGCATCGAAGTTGGCGGGGTTGGACTGGACGAGGGTTTGGAGTTTGGCGACCACCGCCTGAACCTGGGCCTGGTTGCCCATGCTGTTGTAGGCCTTGATCAGCGCGCGAAAAGCGGCGGGGTCGGCCTTGGGATGGTTGAGGACCCGGTCGAGGACCTCGAAGGCGCGAGCCTGGTTTTGCATCTGAAGGTAGGCGCTGGCCAGGTTGAACGCGGTTTGGAAGTCGGCGGGATTGTTCTGCAGCGACTGCTCCATTTCGGCCACATTCAGCGTGGGCGGGGTGTAGTTGCCGCGTTCCTTTTTCCACTCCTGCAGACGTCTGACCAGGTCAAGGACCTGGGCGTTGTAGGGATCGAGCTTGAGGCAGGTGGTGGCGACGATGATCGCGTCATCAAAGCGCTGCAGGCTCAGCAACAGGTTCACATACCGGAACACCGCCTCCGGGCTGTAGGGGCAGAAGGCAAAAGCCTGACGGAAGGCGAAGTCGGCCTCCTTGATCATGCGCTGCTGCTCGGCGCTGCCGGGTTTGGAATTGGCAATGCGCCAGTTGTACACCCCGCCGATGGAACTGCGGAGCTTGGAGAACGCCTTTTGCGCCTGGTCGTCGCGGACGAACTTCCGGTCGCCGGTGAAGCCTTTGAAATTCTTGCGCAGGTAAACACGCTCGACGAACGCGGCGATTTCCGAAACCTTGGTGTCATAGGTCAGCCAGTCGCCGATGAGGCGTTCGCGGGCAAAGCGCGTCCAGAACTCGTGGTCGCGGCGGACGATGTCCTCGGTAAGCTCCGGCACCGGCTGGCGATTGATCTTCATGATGATGCCAAAGGGGGTGAGGTGGGGATACATCCAGTCCAGCGGAAAACTTTCCTCGACGAAGAACTCGTTCTTGGGATTGCGATCGAACATGACCTTGGTCAGGAGGCCGTTGATGGCCATCACGGCCACCTGGCCGGAAACCTGAACCCGGTTGTCCACAATCCGAACGTCTTCCCCCGGCTTGAGCTGGTTGCGCTGGAGGCGAAGCTGCGCATCCTGGAGGTATTCCTCGAAACAGCGTTGTGAATCGCGGGGGCTGGCGATGTAGATTTCCCGGTCCGGATAAACGCCCCCCTTGGTTTTGGCGATGGCCGTCGGATAGGCCGCCTCGAGCAGGAGGCGGTTCAGGCGCACCCGGGTGTGGCTTTGCGGATTTTCCTTGATGAAATCCTGAAGGTATTCCGACAGCGCGACATGTTTGAAGCGCTCCGGGTCGTACAAGGGCGGGACCTTCTCCAGGGCGGCCACTTCGGTGGTGAGGGTCTCCAGGCGCTTGCTCTTGCTCTCGCTGTTGCGGCGGGAGAGATACTCGTTCAATTCGGCAATTTCGGCTTTTTTCTTTGCGATCTGGCTCTTGATCTGCAGTTCGCGGTCAAGCAGCAGGTTCAGGTCGCGCGCCAGGGCCCGGCGCAGCGCCGCCGGGTCGCTGTTGGACGCGAGCAGTTGGCGGGTTTCCGCCGGCAGGGTGTCGTAAATGAACTTGGACAGAGGGTCCTGCTCGGGATGGGGCCGCAGCTTTGCGGCGAAAGCCGGCAGGTCCAGGAAATGGTCTTCGACGAACCAGGAGGTGAAGGTGCGCCGGCGCTTCTCGATGCGGGCGCCCAAATCGGTGAAGAAGCGGTCCAGGGGGATCATGGCGCGGGCGAAGAAATTGGTTTTGTAGTTTTCCTCGCGTTCGCGCTGGGACCGGAAGAACTCCTGGAAGAAGGGCGGGTCAATCTGCTGGCTGCGGTTGTAATGGGCGCGGATGTAGTTCAGGTAGGTGCCGTCGGCCAGGGCGTTTTGGGTGATGATATACACGTCCCGGCGGTCGAAGGACTGGTCCATGACCGGCAGGCAATTGGACGGCGTGAGGCTGTCGCAAAAGATCATGTAGGTCGGGCAGAAGCGGCCCGGATCGGTGCCGCCGTACAGCACGGCGTCCTTGGTCATTTCCGGGTAAAGCGGCTGCCCATTGGCGTCCTTGAACGGCGGAGTGAACATGTCGTGGCCGAACCAATAACCGAACCAATGATTGCGTTGCTCGTTGTTGGCCCAGTGAGTCATGACCGGATAAACGGGCATGAGGGCGAACATGCCCAGGGTGATGAGCAAGGGCGCCCGGTTGCGATACACCAGCACGCTGGCGACAAAGATCACGGTCATGGCGATCAGGATCAGGCCGGCGAAGATCGGCACGCCGAACTGGTCCTTGTCGGTGAAGGCATCGCTGACCAGCGCGGCCAGTTGCGAAAGGCTCACGGAGGCGGTTTGACCGAAGTAGGTGTCGCGGGTATGCGTCACGAATGTGAAGAGGGCCAGGGCCACGGCGACCGCGCCGCCAATCAACCCCCAGGAGCGGAACTGGTGATAGTGCGTGGCCATGTACGCCGCCACCAGCGTCATGCCGTAACCGACCAGCAGGGAGATGAGCATGTGCGAAGCGCCGAAAAACACGCGGACCAGGTCCTGCGCGGCGCGGTCCGGCGGCGGATTGAGCAGGATGAGCAGCAGGACGCCCAAGCAGAGGTAAATGGCGGCGATGCCGATCAACCACGAGCGCTCCCGCCGGTGGAGTTTGGTGAAGAACAGGAAGGGAACCAGCGCCAGGAAGGCATACACCCAGTTGAATTCCTCGACGATCCCCGTGCCCAGCATCCCCAACTGGGTGATGAACCGCATCGGGTCGCCGATGATGTCGGTCGGGTTGGCCTTTTCGTACTGGCCGCGGGTGAAGGCGTGCCAGAAGCCCTCCACAGTCCGCGGATAACCCCATTGCATGGGGGGATTGGTCATGCCGGCGATGGGCATGTAGAGATAGAACAACGCGCCGGCCAGCCAGCACACACCGCAGATCAGCACAGTGAGCCATTCCCAGCCCAGCTTGCGATTCTGCCAGGCGAACTTGAGGAAACCGGCGATGGCGCCGAGGGAAAGCAGGAGCCCAAAAACCCCCAGCCGGGGGACCAGGGCCAGGAACACCACGGCCAGCAGGGCCAGGAGGTCGGCGCAAAACTCGTTGAAGGTTTCCTTGGTCAGGTTCGCAAACCAGAGATAGGCGGCAATCGAGCCGATGCCCACCACGTTGAAAATGGCAAAGATGGCGGGGTTGGCATCCAGGGTGCCGATCATTTTTTGCGCCTTGAGAATGAGGCCGGCCAGGTAAATGATGCTGTTCCAAAGGAAGAGGTTGCGGCCCAGGCGATAATCGGCCGCGGCGATGGCCACTTCGATGCCCATGGCGGCGACGATGAGGGATTGGTGGTTGGTGAAGCTGATGCCGAAGGCGAACATCGCATAGTAGAGGAAGCGGCGCTGGTGGGGGGCGTAAATCCAGCGCAGCAGGCAGAGCAGCACGAACATGAAGGAGGCCACGCTGGTGGCGTACACCTCGGCGATGACCGCCTGGCTCCACATGAAGCCGTTGAAGCCGATCAGCATTCCCGCCACAAAACCGGAGATCATGCAGATCGAGCTCTCCCAGTTGCCGCTCATGGCCTTGAGCTCTTCAATGCCTTCCATGAGGAGGGAGCTGCCGCGCGAGACCAACAGCCCCAGCAAACCCGCCGCCAGGGCGCCGCTAAAGGCTGTGCCCAGGGCCACCCGCCAGGCAATGTTGCCAACCGGCAGCAGCACCGTCCAAAGGTAGGTGTAAATCGTCCAGACCGGATAGCCGGGCGGGTGGGGGATGCCCGCGTACATCGAGCCGGTGGCCAGCTCGCCCGAGTCCTCGAGGGTCAACTCGGGCGCCAGCGTCAGGTAGTACCCGAGCATGACCACGCTGAAAGTGATCAGGAAGGTGATCCAGTCAATCCGCCGGAACAGGGGGGCGACATGGGTGGAAGCCTGGGCCTTGGCAGTTGGTGCAGGAGCCGCCGCAGCCGGTTTGGCCCCCGGCAATTTGACTTTATCGTTACTCATGATCCGTTTGTTCTTCTCGAAGCCTTGAGAGAACTGATACTAGAAGTCGAACTTCTGCCATTTGTCCAATCAAAAGTTTGGGCCGCAAATCCCGTCGAACCGATTCCGGGGCTTCCGTTAAGGGCGGTTGCGGCGGCGGCGTTGCTGGCCAGCAGGGGCGAAAAGCCGCCTCCACCACCCAGTCCGTTGTCGTTGCGCTGGGTGGCGACGGTCCATAGGACCACGACCGCAGCCGCCACCGGCGCCAGGCGGGTGAAGCGGAACGCCACGGCCTCGCGGAGCGCCCAAGGGCGGCCAAAGAGGCGGCGCTTAACCCTCGCCGAGGGGGGGCGCGGTTTCCAGGAACGCAATCGGGTCTCGAATTCGCTCGTCGTATTCATAACCTGTCCTTTCCAATCGGGTTCGGAGTTTTTGCAGGCCGTAGCGGTAGCGGCCGGCGGCGGTGTGGGGGGAAATCTCAAGGAGGGCGGCAATTTCTTCAAACGTGTGCCCGTGCCAGACCTTCAGCACAATCACCTCGCGCTGTTCCCGGGGCAGGCGCGCCAGCTCCGCCATGGCCCGCCGCTCGGCGGGCGACTCGTCCGCCGACCGCTCGAACCAGCGGCGCGATTCCAGCTCGCGCGTCAGGCGCCGCCAGAACGACCGGCGGAAATTCAGCGCGCGATTCCGGTAGCTTCGCAGACAGTAATGGCGGGGCTGGGACGGCGGGGCGCCGCGTTCCATCAGGCTCAAAAAGGTCTCGTGCAGGACATCCTCGGCTTCGCAATGGCTCAGACCCAAGGCGCGTCCGTAAAGAATCAACCCGGGCGCCACGCTCTCGTAGAGCGCCTCGCACCATCCCGGCTCTGCCTTGCCGTCAGCCATTCGTTTCTCATCCCATAGACACCGGCGCGGCGGAATTTGTATAAAAAAAGACGGGCCGGCTTCGGGCGCGTGCGGAACCAACGAACCGGAACCAGAGGCGCCGGCGGGCAAACAAACCGGACAATCTCGAAGGGATGGCGGGATGAACCCGGCCGGCGAAGCGAAACGGAGCGCAACCCCGCGGCGGATGAAACGGCGGGTTAACGTGGAGGGGCGCGTTTCAGTGGAGCCGGAACGCGGCTGGCATTCGAAGGGACCCCTGTACAGGAATCGGGCCGGCGTTGCGGCCGGCCCGATTTGCGAGAAACCAAAACCAATCTGGTCAAGGACTATGCCTTGCGATTCCGGCGCACGTAACGCACCGTGCTCGCCGCAAATGGCAACAGCAGCAAGGCGCCGGCCATTACTGTGGAGGGTTCGGGTATGGGATTGAAGGCATACCAGCCAGAAAGACCGAACTGGCCGGAGTTATTGCCCCATATCGCATAGGACGTGCTCGGCAGTACCGCATCTTGGTAGCCCAGGTAGAAAAGGATGTAGCCTGCGTTTTGGCCGTCGTACTTGCCGGCTACAAACTCCCAGCCAGCGGGAACATTCACGTTGCCGCTGCCATCTTTTGCGGCTGTGCTCAGCACTAGGGTTCCGTTATAATCAACAGAAGAAGTCCGGTACCTCCGGCCACCAATAAGACCGTCGTAACCGGCTACCAAGTCCAACAACTGCTGGGCGATCGGAAGCACTGTTGTAATCTCGCCCTGCGCCGTATCCGTCTGAAGAATATCAGCGGCCCCTACGATGTTTGCAGAACTGACAGTTATTGGGGGCGTAAAGGTAATCGTCGCCCTCGCACTCGTCGCCACCCCCAACAATCCAACAGCCGCAAGGGCTGCTGCGTATTTAATTAATTTTCCCATAAGTTTGCCCCTTTCTTTTGTTATTTGACTGATCAGTCTTTCTGTGTTTCCCGATTTTTTTGTTTGCCCGGTCTCGGAAACATGAGCGCTGCAGCGGCCCACACTTCGTCAACTACCCCTACATTATTCACGAAAACTCAGGCCAGGTCTGTACCATTAGGGGACATCTTAGTACACTTTCCGGACATGAAGTCGGTGAGGGTTTGGGACGGGGATTGGGACTCGCAATGACACTTTTCGGACATGATTTTATCACATTTCGGACATGTTGAATTCTGTTCCGGGTTCTCAGGGCGACCCAAGGTAGCCCCCCCGTCGGGGGCAACCTTGGGGTGGGCGGCGGAACCCGCTTCGGGGTTCTGGACGGCAATCGGGTTGCGCGTGCGAGGGGGATGGGCGGATTGGGTTCGGAGAGGTTCGGTCGAAACCAAAGCAACAGGCTAAAACGGTTGACACAACCGCTCGGCTGCAAGGGCTTGGGATTGAGGCTGGCGAGTTGGAGCGGGTGAAGGGAATCGAACCCTCATCTCAGGCTTGGGAAGCCCGCATTCTACCACTGAACCACACCCGCTTCCAGCTTCAGTGAACACATAGCAGATTCACCGGTGGCTGGCAACAGGAGATTTTTGACCGGTTCCAGACGCAGCCGGTTGGTGGTTCCCCGCAATCCGAAACCCTGGGCGGCTGCTTCGAGATGAGCCGCCCGGCGCGGGATGGGGGGGGGCAAACCCACGTCCGGCGGTTTCGCCAAAGCGAACGAGATTTCAATCGGTTGCGCCCTCGAGCCGCGGCGTTGTTTCGTCGAAAAACGGATGCCACAGGATGGAAGCCGCACCGAGGTTGCCCAACGCCTCCTTGCCCTAGGCCCCCTGTTTCCGTATGTTTTGCTGCAGGCTTGCCCCCATAGCTCAAATGGATAGAGCGGCGGTTTCCTAAACCGTTGATCCCTGTTCAATTCAGGGTGGGGGTACCAACCCCCTGGAGGGGGAGCGGCCTGGCGGATTTGTCTGCTTCCAGATGCAGTTTCTGCGGGCGCTCGAGTTGGCGGCGGCGCACGGCTTCGACCCGGAGGAGCTGCGCGGGCTGTCGGCCGTGTGGTTTGTGGCGCGGAACCTCGACAGCGGCGGGGAGCTGCGGGGGAGGATCAGGGGTTAGTCCAACGCTGCGAGGCGAAACACATCGCGAATCTTGGCGCGAATTGCGTTTCGGCGCTCCCGGCTGACGCGGCCTCGGCGGTGTGTGAGTTTTGCCGATTCAATGGCATACACTATGGAGCAATCACAAAACGTTTCCCAGTCCATACCATCGGCGCCGTTGAGCGTTACTTCAAAGGGATAGGGCATCCGACTTTGGCGCTGGCTGGTGCAAAACAGCACATTGACGATTTTTGACCTGGCACAGCGATCAGGCGGCGAAATCAAAACGACCGGATGCGGTCCTTTTTGCGGGAAGTCGAATTCCCATACATCAAACTGGTCCTTCATACCGGCCCCTGGACACAACCGCGCACAATGGCGGTTTCCAGTTCGTCCCGCTCCTTGGTCATGTACTTGGCCAGGCTGCCGGGCGGAAACGGCTCTTGGGCCTTGGGCTTGACTTCAGTGAGGAGGATAGTGCCATCCCCGCGGTTTTCGTAAGCAAACACCTGGCGAGGACGTGCATCCGGGAGCCGAATACGTTTGCACGCATCAACTTTCAGAGTTTTCACAATGGGAATTTCCTATAACAACTATCAGGAATCAAGCCGCCTTGCTGGCCACCTTTGTCTGCTTTTGGCCACTCCTGACCCCCTTACCGGCATCCCCCGGCCCGGCTTCGAGGTCGGGTGTAACACGGTTGCCGTGTGTGCGGCGGCCTGCGGCTTCGACCCGGAGGAATTGCGCGGGCTGCCGGCCCTGTGGTTTGTGGGGCGGAACCTAGATAGCGGCGGGGAGCTGCGGGAAAGAATCAGGGGTTGGACAGGATTGCCCGGATAAAGCTGCGGGGGGGAAGGCACTGCACTCCGTAGGGCTTCTCCAGAGTCAGCAAGTCTTTGTCGAACGTC
>JARKQH010000071.1 GCA_029974925.1 Verrucomicrobiota bacterium | reverse complement strand
AACCGGCCGTAGCTGGGCACAACATGCTGCTGGAACAGGGCCTGCACCGCCGCCGCTTCATTCCGAACCACTGGCGGCGGGGATGGAACGATCTCTTTCATGTCTAATTCATCCCAACCAACGAAAGAGCAAACTTTAATACGAATGCCGCCGGAATAAAGAGGATTTTTTCGCAAAAGATTTTTGAATGAATTCAGCACCCCAAGCGTCTCAAAGACGTTGGGTTTCTCATAGACTGCCGGGGGGCGGTGGTGGGAACACCGCCGCCCCTGGTTTTCATGGTAAACTGGTTCGGGTTGGACGGCCCGGTGTAAAAGCCGGGCCGTTTTTTTGCTTGGGGCGGCCCGTATTGATGGTGAGGGGGGCCGAACCGTCCCCGCCCTGACGGCAGGGTTCACGCCGCGGCGGGTCAAGGGGAAGCAGACCCCTCAGCGCGCCCAGCCCGCAGCCGCCCGGCAGGTTCTCGCGCTTTGATCCAGGTCGGAGAGGGGGTGAGCGATGCCGGTCAGGCGGCGAGGCTCTCCAAGCGGTAGCTCAGGGTGTTCCGGTAGCGGCGTTTGAGGCCTCGTTTGGCTCTTTGGCGTTCCCGGGCTTTAACCAGATGTTTGAGGCATCGGGACCCTTCCAAGGCGGGTTCACCGCATTCGGTGCAGCGTTTGTCGCGTTGCATCCGCAGTTGGTATTTGCGCTGGCGCGAGATTTTCAGGTGCGTAAATTCGTCTTCAATCCGTCGTTTCATATAATTACTAAGCCTCCAGCCGGACGGCCGGAATAAATTCGGTGACATTACAGCCGAAATCAAATTGGGCGACCATCCCGGGCTCCATGATCTAGGCATCATGGAAACCACGATAGGCTGATTGATAGGGAGAAGGGGCGCAAGGCGCGCCAGCCCAAGGAAGGAGGCAGGGGGACTTACTTTTGCTGCCGGTTAACCCATTCGACGGCGCGCCGCACCAGTTCCATCCCGTTGGCCAGACGCAACTTCTCTTTGAGGTGGGCGCGGTAGGTCTCGACCGTGCTGACGGACAAATGCAGCTTGGTGGCAATACGACGGGTGGTAAGGCCGTTGCCTATCATTTGGAAGACTTCCAGTTCGCGGTCGCTGAGGTTATCCAGCTCCGAAGTTGCCTTGGGGGCGGAGGTTCCGTGCAAGTGCCTATGGACCAATTGCGTATGCATGGATTCGCTGAGCCAAAGCTGCCCCGCAAGCACTTTGCGGATGGCGCGCATCAGTTCGCTGGTGGGGGCCTGTTTCATCACATAGCCGCGAGCGCCCGCACGGAGCGCCCGTTCGGCATAAAGCGATTCGTCGTGAGTCGAAAGGACCAAGACGGGGAGGCGCGGGTGCCGCGCTTTGATGTCTTTGATCAGTTCCAGGCCGCTGGACTCGGCCAAGGAAAGGTCCACAATGACGAGGTCCGGCCGGGTGGTGTCAATGCCGACCAAGGCTTTGGCAGCCGAGCCCGCCTGGCCGCAAACCTCCAAGTCGGGTTGATAATTGAGCAACTGGGCAAAGCCTTCCCGGGTGACCGGGTGATCCTCAACGAGGTAGAGGCGGCTTCTTCCGGATTTACTCGGTGATTCGGGCTTGGGACTCATAGCAATCTCCGGTTGGCATTGGAAAGATTCGGACCGCGCAGCCAGCACTTGACCACTGTTCCCTCGGTCGGCCCCGGCTGGACCTCGAGGTGGGCGCCCATGGTCCGGGCGCGGTAATTCATGAGGTGCAGCCCCATCCCGGCACGGCGTTTGGGTTTCGGCGGCAGACCGCAACCGTTGTCCTGAACGCAAAGACGGAGGAAGTTTTCGCCGCGGGTGAGCCGAATCCAGATTTTGGTGGCGTGGCCATGGCGAATGGCATTGGTGATGGCCTCCTGGGCAATCCGATAGAGGTGAGTGGCCATGGCATGGTCGTGGACGAGCACCGGTTTCTTGAACTGGCAAACGCAGGAGACCCCAAAGACACTGCTCACGCTGGCCGCCAAACCTTGGAGCGCGGACATCAAACCCCGGGCCTCCAGATCCACCGGGTGAAGCCCGCGGGCGACATTGCGCGCCTGGTGAATGGCGGAATTGATCAGGCGTTCGATGGCGCCGGCGTCCTTGGCCTCGGCCGCATGCTTGGCGTCGAGCTTCTGTTCCAAGAGCGTGATTTTGTATTTGATGCCGCTGAGCAACTGGCACAAGCCGTCGTGAAGGTCCTGCCCGATGCGCTCCCGTTCCTGGTCGGAAATCTCCAGAATCTGCTGTTCCAGCCGTTCCCGCTCGGTCAGGTCGTTGGCGGCCAAAAGAA
>JARKQH010000067.1 GCA_029974925.1 Verrucomicrobiota bacterium | reverse complement strand
GGGCCTGGTCCACCCAGTCCCAGATGAAGCCGCCCTGCAGGTAGGGAAGGCGGTAAATCAAGTCCCAATACAGCCACATGTTGCCGCTGCTGTTGCCCATGGCGTGCGAATACTCGCACATGATCAGCGGCCGGGTGCGCTGCTCCTGGGCCGGCAGCTTCGATCCCCAACTGCCGATCGCCTTGCCCTCCGCGTAATCCTTCAACTGCGAGGGCGGGGGGTACATGGGACAATAAATGTCCGTGTTCCGGGCAAAGATCGCTCGCTCGTAATGGACCGGCCGGCTCGGGTCACGCTGCTTGATCCAGTCATAGGTGGCCTCGAAATTGGGGCCGTTGCCCGCCTCATTGCCCAGCGACCAGATCACAATCGAAGCATGGTTCTTGTTGCGCTCCACCATCCGAATCGTTCGGTCCAGGTGCGCCTCCCGCCATTCGGGCACGCGGGCCAGCGTCTTTTCGCCGTAGCCCATGCCGTGGCTTTCGATGTTGGCCTCGTCAATGAGGTAGATGCCATATTGGTCGCACAGGTCGTACCAGGCCGGCTGGTTGGGGTAATGACAGCAGCGTACCGCGTTCACATTGTTCTGTTTCATCAGCAAGATGTCCTGGATCATGCTCTCCACCGTAATGGCCTGACCCGCGTCCGGATCGGTTTCGTGCCGGTTCACCCCCTTGAACAGAATCCGCCGCCCGTTGACCAGCAGGTTGCCCTCCTTGATCTCGACGGTCCGGAAACCCACGTTGGCCGGAATCACTTCGAGCACCTTCCCGGCGCCGTTCTTGAGCGTCAGCAGCAGTCGGTACAAATGGGGCGTTTCCGCCGACCACGGCAGCACGTTGGGCACGGTGGTCGAAATTTCCGCCTGCCCGCCCGCTCCGTCCGGTTTCACGCGCAATTGGATGCGCGGCTCCGCCACCTTCCGGCCCGCCGGATCCAACAGCTCGGCCTCAACCGATGCCAGCGCCTCGGCCCCGCTCGTGTTCTCCACGGTCACGCTCAGCCCCAAAACGCCATGCTGGTAGTTTCCATCCAGGCCGGCTTTCACTTCGAAATCCCTGACATGCAGGTCCGCCACCGACCACAGATATACGTCCCGGAAAATGCCGCTCATGCGCCAGAAATCCTGATCCTCCAGGTACGAGCCGTCGCACCAGCGGAAATTCTCGACCGCCAACAGGTTCTCTCCGGGCTTCAAATACGGCGTGATGTCGAATTCGACCGGCGTGCGACTGTCCTTGCCCAAACCCACCTGCCGGCCGTTGATCCAGAGGAAGAAAAACGAGTTCACCCCGTCAAAAGTCAGCAACACCCGGCGCCCGGCCCATTCCTTGGGCACCGTAAACGTGCGCCGATAAGAATTGACCGTGTTGTTCGGATCATTCTCCGGCACCAAGGGCGGGGTCCACGGCTGCGCCCAAGGATAAGGAATGTTGACGTAAATCGGGATGCCGTAGCCGTGCTTCTCGACGTTGGAGGGCACCGGGATGGTGGCCCATTTGGAATCGTCGAAATCGGGCTTCCAGAAGCCGGGCACCCGCCCCGCGTGGTTGGTGGCATAATGGTATTTCCACTTGCCATTCAGCGAACGGTAGTAAGGGGACTTCACCCGCTCGCGGTTCGACACATGGCTGATCTGCCGGGCGGTTTTCGCATCCGGGCAGACGACCAGGTTGGCGTGCGGCGCCAGGTTGTTGACACCGGTCAGTTTGGGATTCTGCCATTCCTTGAGTTCCGCCCGGCCCGCCACCGCGGCGGCCAGGACTCCCACCAGGAGCGCGGCCGTCCGGACCGCCCCCCCAAATCTCGCGTGTAGAATCATAGGTTGAAATTTTGGACAGTCCCGTCCATTGTCTCAAGATGATTCCTGAACGGGTGGAAGAACCGCAGGTTTGCCGTCTGAGCGAGGCGCGCAGGACGGTGGAACCCTGCTCGATGGTGATTTTCGGGGCCAGCGGGGACCTGACGTTCCGCAAGCTCATCCCCGCCCTTTACCACGACTTCAAGGAGAAACTTCTTCCAGCCGAATTCCGGGTGGTTGGCTTCGCCCGGCGGGAGAAGACCACCGAGTCCTGGCGCGCCGAACTTCGGCAGGCGCTTGAACAGTTCTCGCGCACCAAGCCGGTGGACGAGGAGGTGTGGGCGGCGTTTGCCCGGCACCTGTTCTATTGTCAGGGAGATTTGGCTGATCCAATCGCCTATGCCCGCCTGGAGCAACTCTTGTCTGCTCCCGGCAATCCCGCCCTGCGCTGCAACCTCGTGTGCTACCTCGCCATACCCCCCAGCCAATTCGGCCTCGCCGCTGAACACCTGCACCGCGCCGGGCTGCTGCAGCGCAACGACCCCGCCAACGGCTCGCCTCGGGGTTGGCAGCGCATTGTCGTGGAAAAACCTTTCGGCCACGACCTCGCCTCCGCCCAGGCGCTCAACCGCGATCTCACCCGCTTCGCCGCCGAACCCCAAATCTTCCGGATAGACCATTATCTGGGAAAGGAAACCGTCCAGAACATCCTGATGTTCCGGTTCTCGAACGCCCTTTTCGAGCGCCTGTGGCATCGCGACGCCATTGACCACGTGCAACTGACCGTCAGCGAGGCCCACGGCGTGGACCAGCGGGGCGGCTATTACGAGGAGGCCGGCGCCCTGCGCGACATGGTCCAGAACCACCTCTTGCAGGTCCTTTCCCTCATTGCCATGGAACCGCCGGTTTCGCTCGATGCCGAAGCCATCCGGGACGAAAAGGTCAAACTCCTCCGTTCCATCCGCCTGTTCTCGCCGGAAGACGTCGCCCGCCACGTGGTCCGCGGCCAATACCGCGCCGGTACGCTCAACGGTGTGCCGCAGCCCGCTTACCGTCAGGAACCGCGCGTCCGACCCGATTCCAACGTGGAGACCTACGTCGCTCTGAAACTGTTTATTGACAACTGGCGCTGGTCGGGGGTTCCGTTCTTTCTGCGCACCGGCAAAGCCCTGCCCAGGAGCGCCAGCGAGGTGCGCATCCAGTTCCGCCGCACGCCCCACGTCCTGTTTGCGGCCCAGTGCGGACCGAAACTCGATCCCAACAGCCTCACGCTCCGCCTCCAACCCAACGAAGGCATCATCCTCCATTTCAATGGCAAGGTTCCCGGCACCACCATCGCCGTCCGCCCGGTGCGGATGCACTTCAGTTACGACGCCGAGTTTGGCGCCTACACCCCGGAAGCCTATGAACGCCTCCTGCTGGAGGCCATCGCCGGCGACGCCACCCTCTTCATCCGCCGGGACGAGGTCGAAATCGCCTGGCAGATTGCCGATTCGATCCGCGCCGGCTGGCAGGACAAACCGCTGTCCGACCGCGAGTTTTACGCCGCCGGCACGTGGGGGCCGGTCGCAGCGGAGGATCTGCTGGCTCAGACCGGTCATGCATGGCGCGAGCCGATGGTCATCAAGCCCTCCACCTGACCCGGACTGTTCCGTGAAGTCTCCCGAACTCTTTCGCTTCCCATCCTCCGCCGAACTGGCGGAGGCGGCCGCCCGGCAATGGCTGGCCCTGCTCACGAAACCGCCTTCCGCACCGCAGGGTGTCGCCCTCCTCGGGGGACGCATCGCCGGGCCGCTGTTTGCCGCGTTTGCCCGCAGGGTCAGCCAGCAAAAAGCCTCGCTCGCGCACGCCCATTTTTTCTGGGCGGATGAACGCTGTGTTCCCCCTTCGAGTCCCGACAGCAACTTCGCCCTGGCGGAACGCTCGCTTTTCCGGCCTCTCGCGATGCCGCCTTCCCAATACCATCGCGTTCCGGGCGAGGAGCCACCCCCCCGCGCGGCGCAACTTGCAACTGACGAACTCCGCCGGATCGCTCCCTTGAACGAGCAGGGGCAGCCGGTCCTCGACCTGGTTCTGCTCGGGATGGGCGAGGACGGCCACGTCGCTTCCCTGTTTCCCGGGGAGTCCGAGGGACAGATTCGGGATGCCGCCGTGTATCGCCCCGTCACGGCCGCCAAGCCGCCCCCGCAACGCATTACCCTGGGCTACGCCACCCTCGCGGCGGCCCGCGAGGTGTGGGTGCTGGTGGCTGGAGCCGGGAAAGCGGAGGCGCTGAGTCGCGCCTTGGAGGGAGACGTCTCGCTGCCTCTGGGCCGTTTGCTGGCCATGCGGTCTCACACCGTGGTTTATACGGATTCAAACCTCTAGCCTGCTCCGCCCCCGTCCCAAAACCGGCGTCATCAAAACAGACGACAACTCATTTTGCTCATGGTGCGGTATAAGAAAGACATGGCGATCGCCGTCTGCATAGTGGAAGATGATGCGCAAGCCCGCAAAATCCTTGCGGGCTGGATCAGCCGCGCTTCGGGCTTCCGGCTCGCGGGCGAGTGGGGAAACGCCG
>JARKQH010000055.1 GCA_029974925.1 Verrucomicrobiota bacterium | reverse complement strand
GCTTCGTGCCCACCACCATGGGCGGCGGCAACGTGGAGGGCGGAGCGGACGTGGTGTTCGACTGCGTGGCGTCCTCCTCCACCTTCAAGGAGTCGCTCCTGTGCCTGCGCGCCAGGGGCAGCTACGTGATGATCGGCACGGCCGGGGAGTTGGCCGGGGCGGACGTTTCGAGCATCTGGTTCCGCCAGCTCAAGGTGACGGGCTCGGCCAGCTACTCCACGGCCATGCGCGGCGGAGAGCGCATGCGCACCTACCAGCTCTGCCTCGACCTGCTGGCCTCGGGGAGCTACCCCACCCAGGGACTTCTCACCGGGTTCTTCAGGTTGGAGCAGTGGCGCGAGGCCTTCCAGGCCAGCTTCGACAAGGCGGGCAGCGGCTCCATGAAGGCCGCCTTCGACATGCGCTGATCCCGGTCCTGGCCGCGTCCACCGCCGGAGTCCCCGGCGGCCAGGCCGCGCACCGGGGCATCACCCGAAAGGCGTCGCGCCGCTGCCGTCGGCACTGGCGCGGCCGTCCCCTCCGGGAGCGGCCGGGCTTCGATCCCGGCGCCCCGGCGAAGCGCTCCGCCTCCTCCCCTCCGGCCCTTGCGCGGCCGGTCCAGGCCCTGCCTGGCCTGCGACGCGTCCATGCACCCAAGCAGAATTCGAATCCGGCGCGTTTGCCGCACCAGAACGTACAAGCCAGCCGATACCAGGCGCAGGCCTGGGGGCGCAGGAAACGCAAAAGCCGCCATGGGGGAAGCTCCCCATTTGGCGGCTAAAGAAATCCTGAAAAATGTCGAAATACTTCTGATGGTTGACCAGGCGTGACTTTGCACGGCCGCGCAACCTCGCTGCGGCGCGACCGACATCCCGGCAGGCCAAGGCCGACGCGAAAGGCCATTTCCCGAACCGGCGCCCCTTTCAAAATGAAAGGACAGGCGTTGACCCTTGTTTTCGGGACAAGTAGAACTATCTCAGCAGATCAGTTGACGCCTAACGCCTCAGAGCAGGTTAATATTATTTTTGGTACACAGTCAACCGTTACTGGAACGCCTGACCAAAAATTGTCTACAAAAAGCCGTAACCAACGGCAACCGCTCGCAGGCTGGGCCAACGATCGAACACCATCGAGGGTTTCATTGGACGCATCAACCTCGACAGCCCAGCGGCTCCGGATCATCAGGGGGAAGGTCTCCCGGATCGAATTCGCGCGCCTGCTCGACGTACACCCCAACACCCTGGGCCGGTACGAGCGCGGCCAGACCGAACCGGACTTCACCTTCGCAAGATCGATTTGCACCAAGTTTGGTATAGAACCCCGTTGGCTGCTCTTCGGCACAGGCCCCATGAGAGACTCCGACGCCACGCTGGCCGTGGGGCAGCACCACTCGTTCCAGGGGCTCACGGCCTCCCAGTTCAACGGTTCCTCATCCTTCAACAAAGAGATCGGTGAACTGCTGGCCGAGAACAGGGAGCTCAGGCAGGAAAACCGGGAACTCAACAGGCTTCTGCGCAGGCTGGTCGAAGAGAACGCCGACCTGCGCGTCACGCTGGCCAAGGGAAAGCAGGCCGTGGGATGATCCTGGCCGATCCTCCGATGACGAGGACCGGCCAGGCAATTCCGAAAGGCTTTCGAGGCTGTTTCAGGCTCCCAACGCCTTTACCCCGCCCCCGCCGCCCATGCGCGACACCAGGGCCTTGAGGTCCGAGACCTGGCGGGCCAGGTCCGAAACGGCCTGGGCCGAGTGGTTCATGCCCTCGGCGGTCTCCGAGGCGATGGCGTTGATCTCGTCCACGCCCCGGTTGATCTCCTCCGAGGTGGC
>JARKQH010000004.1 GCA_029974925.1 Verrucomicrobiota bacterium | reverse complement strand
TCGACGCCAGCTTGGCAGCGTTCCCTCGCCGCGGGCAAGTAAGCCAGGGCCGGCCCAACCAAGGGCGCCCGGGCCAGCCTGGGCGCCGCAACCAAGGGCAACCCAAACCGTCACTTTCATCCGTGCGTCAACGGTCCGCGGCGCCGGCCAGACTCCGAACTTGCTCCAACGTGTGCGCGAGCGCGGCGCGGATACTCGCTTTGCAAGTGGCGCTCAATTCGGGAAGCTCCTGCGCCCTCGCGGCAATGGCGGCCAACCCGCGCTGGACCACCGCGACGATTTCCTTCGCCGGCAATAGCTCCCGCCGAGCAGCCGCATTCTCAAGCGCGACACGGTCCGCCTGCTCGCGCACCAACCTGAGCTTCTCACCCTGGAGGTCGGTTCGGACAATTGCCAGGGCTTGGTCCGTGCTGTACGGCGGCGAAAAACCCAAGGCGCGTGCCCTCTTCCTGGCCGTTTTTCGGTCAAGCCCGAATTCCAGTGCAATCATCGTTTGGTTCCATCGAATTTGGTCCGTTTTCATGCGTTTTTGTGTGACTTTATCGTTCAAGTGGGGAAAAAAGTTTTTCTCAAATCCTAGAAAAATTCGCCGGCGCGTCACCTGACCGGCTTGGACCCCGCCGGAAGGACCCGTGTTTGACATTGGCCCGCATTTGCGCGCATTTGGCGTATAAACGACTTTGGGCTCCGCCGGCATAGATGACCTGTCCCGGCCCGGCAAAGCCCCTTGGGGGCCAATCTGGACGCAAGTCCAAAGTCAATCATGGCTTGCAGTCTCCAAACTTTGGGCGGGTTCATGGTCAAGCAATGTCGCACGCCCCGGGGGCGGGGGGTTGGCTTCCAGGCGCAGCCCGACGGCCTTGAATCCATAGCCCCGCTTGGCAGCCTTCAACAGTCGCTTTAGCCTGGCAACCACCGGGGCTGGCCAGGGGCCGGGGGCTGGGGTAAGTTCAAGGATGATTTTCACGGCTTCACCCCCCGCGGAATTTGTCTCCACCCCATGCGGATTGTCTCCATTCCCAAGCGCCGGCGGTTGTCTCTGTCTCCGCCCTATAAGGGCGGCGGAGACAGGAGACAAGTCTCCGCCTTTGTCTCCGCTCTGTCTCAGGAGACAGGGTGAGACAAACCTATCTTGCGGTATAGAGTTCATTTGCCGCATTGAATCGGATTTTCCGGGCGGCCTCGGCCCTGGCGATGTACCGGTAAGCCGAGCCCCTGTAACATCCGCAATCGGTCATAATGGCCCGCGCCAGTTCCGGCTTGGTCATCGGGCCTTTGCAGAGTTCACGCACGCGCTCCGGCGTCATCAATGGGGCTGACTGAGCCCGGCCCGAAAGCTGAGTTTCCCAAGCATTCAGATCAAAGGACGGGTCCGGTTCGTAAATCATTTCCGCGCTGAGCCGAACGCCAAAGGCCGGAAATGGTCTCCCGTTGCTGTTTTTGCCGCAAGCGAGCACAAGCTTGCTTGTATCCTCGGGGTCCGCTGGGGCAACGTTGACCTGGGCGCGGGTCCAAGCGAGCAGCACCTTGCTATTGCGCGCGAACCCAGCCCGGTCAAACCCAATAGCGCGGCCGATGCCGGCCTTGCCGGTCAAGGCATGATGCAGCACGACGGGCGCCCGGTCAGCGCGCCCGCGCCGCGTCAAGCGAGAAATGGCGAGCAGGGTCGCGGCCATGTCCTGATCTGAATTCAAATCCCCCGAGGCGAAGTTGTAGAGCGAATCCCATACCACGACGTCGGGATTTGCGGCCCGGATTGTCTCGGCGATTCTCCGACAATTCTCCGGGCAATCCACGGAGACAAAGGAGTCTGCTTCGCCCTCCAGTGTGTGAATCACCAGCCGGTCATTCACACTTGACCAGGCATCGCCCGCCCATCGGCGCAGCGCCTCGAAGTCAGCCCGCAACCGGCGATTGGAATTTTCAACCTGAAGGATCAGCCATCGCAAATGCGGGGCGTGCGTTTGGATGCCGCAAAAATCCCGCCCCAAAATTGCGGCGACGGCAAGCTGCAAGGCGAGCCGGGACTTCCCAACCCCGCCCTGGCCCGCGATGACAAGGCTTTGCCCCGCCGCAAGCAAGCGGTCACCGACCCAGCAATCCGACTCATCGAACTCCATGCGGAGCAATTCATCGGGCGCTCTCAGTGTCAAGCGCGATGCACTGGCATCGGCGGAGGCGTGCGCCTCGACGAGGCGGTTCATCGCATCGGAGATGCTTGACGCCGGAACGCTCAGGTCCAGGGCCAAACGTTGCAGCTCGGCACAATCGCCAATCGCGGCGCGGCGGATTCGCTTGTCTTTGACCGCCTCAAAATAGACCGGCCAGTTTGCTAGGCTAAGGCATTTGTCCGGCAGGGTGCCAATGAATTCGATTCCTCCGGCGCTTTCGACGAGCCCCGCCGAAACGAGAAATTCATAAGCGCTCGGCGCGGTCAATGGCTTGCCATCGCGAGCCAAGGCAGCGAGTGCTTTGAAAATCTCCTGGTGCCTCACGTCCGTGAAATCATCGAGACTGAGTTGCCCGACTAGGTTTTCCGCTTGGTCCGGCGGGGCAATCATCACCGCGCCCAGACAGCCCGCCTCAGCGGTCAAGTCGGCGGGCAGGCTCGAGGAGCGCGCGGGGTCATCGGGCAAGTACTCACCGCGGACCGAATGGCGCGGTCGGTCGGTGATGTTGGGGGTTGGTTTCCTGGGGCCGCGCGGGGCGGCGCTCATTGGCGACCTCCAAGTTCCCGGGCCAACCTTCGGCGAATTTCGCGCAGTTCCCCCCAGAGGAGGCGCATGGCTTGGATCGCCAGCCGAACGCGCCGGAGATTTTCGTCGCGAATTTCGGGTTGACGCCGCAATGTCGGTGTGACATGTTGCGGGGGTTCAACACCTCCTCGCCCCTGGCCCCAGCGCCGGGGGTTTTTATTTCCCGCCTTCATCGCGCACCTCCGATTTGCGCGACCCGGTGACTTTCCAGCCATGTCATGAGATCGGCCTCTTTGAATCTCACGACCTTCCGGGTAATTTGATAATGAGGCAACCCCCGCTGTTTGCGCCAAAGCCGCAGGGTCCGGGGCTCAATGCCGAGCAGGTCCGCCGCGGCGCGTTCGTCAAGTAGAAGTTGTTTGTCTGTCATGCGCGCATTGTCGCGCACGAATGAGGACTGTAAATAGATGTGGACAAAACTTGCTAAATCCTGTCCACAATAGGCGGGGGACCTTGGCGGCGTTTGCACGGCAATCCGAGCCGCTGGCGAAGCTTCAAAATCGCCGCCGGAGTGTAGCGCGTCCCGAATTCGGCATTGACGGCCGCGGCCAGTGGCTCAGGGCGCAGATAGCACCAACCCTTTTCAAACCACCGCAGACAGAGGGCCAGGGGAACCGGATTTTCCGGCGGGGTTCCGCGTCGGTCATAGGCGGCCAGCGCCGCGGCCAGTTCGCGGGCGTCGCGCGATGAAGTTGGTTCGATCACCCTCCCGGAAAAGGCGGCCACGTCCTGCAAATAGGCCGCTTTCAGTTGCGCAGCGGTCACGCCGCCGCCGCTGCGGCGCAGCCGCATCAGGGCGACGGTGCGCGGATAGAGCCGCGCCAGGCTTTCGCCGATCGCGGCCAGGCGGCCGGTTTCATCGCCGGGGGTGATCGGCTCGCAGTTCGCGGGCGGTTGCGGTGCCGGTGGCGGCGGCGCGCAAGACCGCGCCGGAAATAGTTCCTCAGCCCATTGCCGGCCCAGGCGTGCGGCGAGGGCTTTGCTCGTGGTGGTGGCGCGGCGCAAGACGGTCCGAGTCCCGCCGTCCAATTCTTCGACCCAGACCATGTAGCGGTAGGTTTTCCCATCTCGCCGGAACGGCTCGCCCAGCGCGGCATGTTTGACGAAGGTTTCGACGGCCCTCAGCGTGACCTTCCCAATGGTCGCAAAATTTTTGCCGTGGACCAAGCAAATGCGTTCCTCGCTCATAAGACCGCTTTCAAGTTGACTATGTTCGACTGGCCGGCAGCCGGCGGCACAATTCCGAAGTATTCCGCCGCGGCCGCAGGGGTTACAAGCTCGCGGTAATGCTTGAAAATTGTCGCGGCGGAATTCCCGGCCTCAAGCGCGACCCGCGCAGCGTCCCCAACGCCGGCCAGCCGATATGAAATGAAGGAGTGCCGCAAGGCGTTGGGTTTCCACCGCAAGCCCGGCGCGGCGGCGGTCTTCGTTTGGGCATCGCAGAAATGTTCCTCGGCGCGCGCGCGGTTCGCGACGTCCGGTTCCCAGATAAGCCCTTCCCGCCGTGCGACCGGGGACAGCCAGGCGGCCAGGTTGTCGGTGATCGGAACGATTCGGCGCGACGGTGTGCCCCGCTTCGTGCCGGCGGCCTCAATGAATCGTCGGCCCAATTCGACGTTGGCCCAATCCAGATGAAGGATTTCGGAACTCCGAAGCCCGGCGAACGCGCCAATGGCCAGGCAAGCTTGGAATTCCGGCGACACGGCAGCGCCAAGCAACAGCCGAATTTCGTCCGGGGTGTAGATTTCGATTTTCGGCGGTTCGGGTTGGGGCCGCTCAGTTGCGTCAACCGGATTTGCCCCCCGGGCGATGTAGCCTCGGCGTTCGGCGAACGCGAAAAGTTGTCGCACCTTCGAGCGGTAATTCAGCCGGGTCCGCTCGGTGACCGCCAACCCGTCAAGCCAACGCTGTATGTCCGCCGTGGCGATTGAAGCAATTTGGACGTTGGGGAAACTTTCGGCGAACGTGGTGCATCGCGCCCGCAAGTCCTCGATCGTGTTCAGCCGGCGGTTGGACTTGGAGGCCAGAAGTTCGGCGACGACTTGCGCCACGGTGGCCGGGCGCAGGTTTTCGGCGGCGTGCCGGCGGTAGAACTCGGCGGCGGCAACGATCCGGTCCGCGCCAAGAAGCTTCCAGGCTTCCGCGAAGTGATTCACCGCGACCACCAGGGGGACGCCGGTTGGGCGCAGGATTTCGGTGCACGTGCCCAACGTCGCCGCATCCCCGTTCGTGACCCGCGCGGCGGCGACTTCGCCGGCGGCGAGCAGCCGGGCGATGCGCCGGGCCTCGTCCCGCGCGGTGGCTTCATCCGCGAAGCTTTTCAGTTTGCGGCTCCCGGTCGAATAGTCCGCGACCTCATAGCCGAATTGTCCGTCCGCGCGACGACGGCGGTAAATTTTGACGGTCACGTTGCCCGCCTTTTCGCATTTGGGCCAGCCGTCCCGCTTTGATGCCGTGAAATGTCGTTTCATGCCCTTACACTGTCGGAAAAGTGTCGGAATGTCAACAGTGAAGTCACGCAACTTAGCGGTGACTAACGCGTAAACCCTTTATTATCAGGGGTTTTTGAAGGGAAAAATTTTTTCAGGAAAACGGTTTACGAAACCGTTGCTCTGCCACTGAGCTACATTGGCACCACGCGCTGACTCTTCAGGGGGGGCCCTGATCAGCCGAGTCTTTCCACTACGGCCCAAAGAATATCGCACGGCGAGGGGCGATGCAAGCAGATGTGTGGTGGCAGATGGGGCGCAACTCAGGTTCTGCGCCAAGCCTATGCACAGGACTGCTCTGCCGGGCTGAGTGTGACTGGCAGGTTCAGCGGATGGTTCGGGGCTTGCCGGCGCGGAGGACGCGCAGGGTGTGGCCACGGTGATTCTCGAAGGGCTCAACCGTGGCCGTGATTTCCAGCACGCGATAGCGGACGGTATTCAGACCGCAGGATTGATAAGTGCGCGCAAAGAGTTCAGTTTCGATCATACCCGTCCAATCCGCAATCGTGAGGAACTTCATCGGCTCGCCCGTCACCTGGTGGAAAAGGCGCTGCTCGATGACCAGTCCGCAGGTGACAACTTCCTGGCCAAGGTAGTCTCCCAGCCGATTGATCGGGCAATAGGTATTCCAGGCAATGTCGGGGAACAACTCCAGAGGATGGCCGCTGACCGGATACCCCAGCAGTTCCTCTTCGGCGCGCAGGCGGGCGAGACGGTCGGGCTCGGCCAGGGGAACGTCGGGCAAGCGGTCCAGGTTGCCGGGTGGCAGCAACCAGAGTTGGGTGGCCGCGCGGGAGGTGGCAGAGGGGGGTGTGGGGGGAGGGGAGGAGGACGGGGACGGCTGGGGACACTGAACTCCCGGCCGGGGGAGGGAGGTTGAAATTTGAGTGGATGGCGCAAAGGGCAAACCGAAGCGCGAGCCCTCCTGTTCGTTGGGAATTGAGAGGTTATTTCCGTGATGGAGGGACGAGGGAGAAGGGCGGGCGGGTGGGTGCCCGCTCCGGCACAGGGCTTTGAACTCCCAGTATTGGCTGGTACGGGGCTGGCCAAAGGGATCAAACGCGCCCGCCCGGATGAGAAGGTCCATCTCCTCGGGCAACGGTTGAACGCGCAGGAAGAAATCGGCCAGGGAAGAAAACGCGGCTCGTTCGCGTTCCGCCAGGAGCCGGTCGGCGGTGCGGCGGGTGAGGCCTTTGAGGCGGAGCAGGGGGACGCGAATTTTGCCGTGGGTGACGGTGAACTGCGGGCCGGGCTCATTGACGGACGGCGGGAGCAGAGGGATGCCGAGGCGATGGCATTCGAGAATATAGACCAGCGGCGAGTAAAAGCCTTTGCCGTTGGTGAGCACGGCGGCCATGAATTCCACGGGGTAATACCGTTTCAGCCAGGCCGACTGGTAGGCTTCCACCCCGTAAGCGGTGCTGTGGGCTTTGCAGAAGGCGTAACCGCGAAAGCCGGCGACCAGCGCCCAGACGGCGGCGATTTCCTCCTCCGTCCGGCCGTGGCGGCGCGCGCATTCGGTGAACTCGGTTTGAATCCGGGCGATCACCTCGGTTTTGTCCTTGGCGAGGGCGCGGCGGAGGACGTCGGCGCGGCCGGGAGGTAGATGCGCAAAGGCCTCGCATATTTGCAGGATGTGCTCCTCGTACACCACCAGGCCGTAAGTGCTGCGGAGGCACGATTCGAGCGCGGGATGGGGATAGCGCACGGGGCTCAAGCCTTGGTACCGGCGGGCGAATTCGAGTTTTTTGCTTTCGTTGGCCGCGCCGGGCCGGATAACCGAGACGATGGCAATCAGCGTGTCAATGTCGCGCACATTGCACATGCGGCACAGGGAAATCATGGCGGGGCTTTCGATATGATGGACGGCGCGGGCGTTGCCGCTGGCGATCAACTCCCAAACCTGCGGGTCGTCCCACGGGGCCAGGGCGTCGGGAAAGCCGGAGATGCGCGGTTTGGAAGCCGGCGGTTCGATCGTTGCGGCCGGCGCCGGGGGCTTTGGATCAGGTTGTTCGGCGGCATTCCGTTCCCGGCGTTCAAGCAGGGCTTTGACGTCGCGCATGACCGCCAGGCCGCCCTGGGCGAGGATGTCCATTTTGACCAGGCCCACGGCTTCGACCGCGTCCATGTCGAAGTGGGTGGCCGGGTAGCCTTTGGCGGAGACGAAGCAGGGGGCAATGTGGTCCATGGGCTGGCGGGAGAGGACCAGGCCGCAGGGATGCATTTTGGCGTATCGCGGAAAGCCGTCCAGGAAGCGGGCCATGCGCAGCGCGGTGGCGCAGGGTTCCTCGGCCAGCGGCAGGTCGCGGCATTCCGGCGTGTGGGCCATCGCCTCGGCCAGCTCGCTGCTGCGTGTGTAATAAGGAAACCGCTCGGTGATACGGCGAACCTGAAACTCGGAAACCCCCAGCACCTTGGCCACTTCCGCAAACGCGCTGCGGGCCTGGAAGGTGGAAAAACCGCCGACCAGGGCCGTGTGACCGGGGCCATATTTTTCAAAGACCAGGTCAATGACATCATCTTTGCGGTCGTGCGGAAAATCCACGTCAATGTCCGGCAGCTTGTTCAGCGCCATGCGGTCCCGGTTGAGAAAACGGCGGAAGTAGAGGTCAAACCGGATCGGGCAGACGTTGCTGATGCCCAGGCAATAGCAGATGAGCGAATCGGCGGCGCTGCCGCGAGTGATCCATTCGATCCCGCGCCGGCGGCATTCCTGCAAAATGTCCCACATCACCAGGAAATACTCCTCGTACCCCACCTCGGTGATGATGGCCAGTTCCTCCTCCACTTGCGTTTTGCGCCGTTCGTAATCATTGGCATAACGGCGGCGCAATCCTTCCAGAGCCAGCCGCCGCAGAAATGCTCCGGGACTCGATCCGTCCGGGGGGGTATAGCTGGGGAATTGCGGTTTGCCGAAGGTGAATTGAAACGAGCAACGGTCGGCAATCTCGACGCTGTGCGCCAGCAGGTCGGGAGCGGACTGGAACAACCGCCGCATTTCCGCATCGGCGCGGAAGTGATAAGCGCCGGTCAGGCGTTTGGCCGGGTGCTCCTGTCGCAGCAATGTCAGCGTGCGAATGCTTTGCACAAGGTTGTATTTCCACCGATCGGAAGGCAGCTCGTAATGGACCGGCAAGGAGGCCACGCAGGGCAGGTGAGCCGGACGCTGCTGACAGGCTTCAGGGCTGCGGATTTCCAGGTAAAAACGGCCGGGGAAAAGCGGGGCCAGCCCGGCGGAGGGGCTGACGGCCACCAAGCCGCCGGTGTCTTGAAAGAGCGGCTCCCGGTTTGTGCCGCCGGACGCGCCCAGGACAGTCAGAATGCGGCAAAGATGGCGGTAGCCGGTTTGATTTTCGACATAGAGACAGAGGCGCTGTCCGCCCCATTCGAGTTCGGCGCCGATGATCGGCTTGATTCCCGCCTGGGCGGCTTCCCGGGCAAACTCGACAGCGCCGTGCAAATTATAACGGTCAGTGAGGGCGAGGGCGGGTAATTCATGGCGCCGGGCCAGGTCAACAATGGCCTGGATCGAGAGGGTTGAATCGAGAAACGAGTAGTAACTGTGAACATTCAGCGGCACGCAGGCCGGAGATTTTCGGGGCAGGGCAGGGGACCCGCCCCCCCGGCTGGCGGCCGGCCGGCCTTCCGACTTCAGTTCTTGCGCTTCGGCTTTTGCGTTTCGACCGCCCGCCTCCAGGCCGCGGCGGGCAAAACCAGGCCGGAGCCGCACTTTTCGCGGTTTCGTCTCCCCCCCATTCCGGTCGCGGAGGACGAAATCATGACCGCGCAGAAGCACGGTGCGGCCGTATTTTTGGCGCAGCGCGTCCACCCCTTCCGCGAGCCGTTGTTGCGCGGCGCGTCGAAGGGCGGCGCCGTCGAGGGCCAGGCCGCCGAAGCAGCAGCCGGAATAGACATTGGAAAGCCGGAGCGACACGAGCCGCAAACTGACGCGGCGCTGCCAGGCTTTGCGCAACAGGAACGAAATTTTGCCGTAAAGGTCCGTTTCGAGGTCGGTGGGCTCCGGCAGGCTTTCGCTGGCCTGTTGCTCGTCCATGTCATTGTAACGGACTTTGACCGTGAGTGTGCGGATGCTTTTGTGTTCCTGGCGCACTTTGGCCATGAGGGTGTCCGCCATGCGCCGCAGGGTCGCCTCGACAAACGCCTCGTCGGTCGTGTCCGCGGCAAAGGTTTCCTGCTCGCCATAGGATTGCGCCGGAGCGCGCGCGGGCACGACGGGGCGGGGGTCAATGCCGAGGGCGAAATTTTTCAACTGGGGCGCCCGGCTGCCCGCCAGCAAGCCCAGCAATTCAAGCGGTGTGCGGGCGATCTGGCCGATTCGCGCCAGCCCGGCGGCATTGAACTGGGCGGCGGCTTTCGGGCCAATCCCCGGCAGCCACTGGCTCGGCAGGGGGGCCAGATATTCGGCTTCCTGTCCCGGCGGGACCAGTTCAAAGGCCGAAGGTTTCCTGAGTTTGGAAGCGATCTGGCTGACCAGTTTGTTGGTGGCGATGCCCTCGCTGACCGAAAGCTTGAGCGACTGCCGGATGGCGAGACGAACGGTCTCGGCAATGCTTGCCGCCGGCTTGGATGCTCCCGTCAGATCGAAGTAACCTTCGTCAATCGAGCCGATTTCGACGTCCGGGGTGAAATCGTAGGCGTAGGAAAACATCAACCGCGAAAACAGCTCGTATTTCTCAAAATCGCCCGGCAGCAAAATCAGTTTGGGGCACAACCGGCGCGCCAGCGTGGTCGGCATCGGCGTGTAGATGCCGAACTTTCGCGCTTCGTAGGATGCCGAGGCAATGATCCCGCGCTTTTCGCCGCCGACGGCGATGGGCTTGCCCCGCAGGCGAGGATCGGACGCCTGCTCGACGGACGCAAAAAATGCGTCCGCGTCCAGATGCACAATCGCGCGAGGCAAACTGCGGCCGGCGCCAAACATGGCCACTAAACAACTGCAGGCAGGGGCAAAGCGCCCGCCCCCGGGCCCGTCGGCCGCCGGATTTGCGCTCCCCGATTCCTCCCGTCCCGTTTCATCGCTCCGCCTTTACTTGCGTTTTCGCACCAAGGCCACCATGACCCCCTGGATTTGCAGTTCCTCCTGGGGGATCAGGTCCGGGTAACGCGGGTTCTCCGCCCGCAGATAAGGTTTGCCCCGCTGTAGCACAAACGTCTTGAGCGTGACCTGCCCGTCAATCAGCGCGGCCACCACGTCCCCCGAACGCGGCTGGACGCCGTGCTCGATAATGGCGATATCGCCATCGGTGATGTGCTTGCCGATCATCGAGTCGCCGCGCACCTGCAAGCCGAATGTCCGCGCGGTCGGCCGGATGCCCAGCGTCTCCACGTCCATCAGCACACAGCCTTCCGCCTCCTGCGCCGCGTCCTCCGGCCGGCCGGCCGGAATCGAACCGTAAATGGGCACCGAAACCACTCGTGGACGGCGCCGGGCGGAAGGGCCGGCGTCCACCACTTGGAGCGAGCGGGCCCGCCGCGGCACCCGCTTCAAAACCCCCTTTGCCAGCAGCGCCTGCACGTGGGCCAGCGCCGCATTGACGCTGCTAAAACGAAAATGCGTTGCGACCTCCCGGAGGGTGGGGGCCATCCCCTCCGACTCCTGCCGCTGCCGGATGAAATCCAGAATCTCTTGTTGCCGTTCAGTAAGCGTTTTCATAGCCGGAATCCGGTTGATTCTCTGGTACTGGACATTAGCACAGTGCTGTTTATTTGTCCAGTACTGGAGGCGGTTTTTATCGCGTGGCGGGGGGTGAAAGCGGCCCCGCCGCCGCCGGTTCCGAAACCTTGGGCAGGATCAAACCAGGTGCCCCGAACCGGATTCGTGCGGGCTTTCGGGATAGACGGGGCTCCAGCGGAGGGGATTCAGCGCCACTTGCTGCTCCTCGCGGATGAAGATCGAGCCGGCGTTGGCAGCCATTTCCTTGAGTTTCTCGATGGCGGGGGCATCGAGCGGCTTGAAAGCTTTGGCTGCCTCGATCGTCTTGTCGAGCAAGTCGAGGAAGGAGGGGGGGATGCCGGCCACCACCGGGTTTTGGGACAACGCGAAGCGCATGGCCAGTTCGACATCGGCCGGTTCTTCAACCGAGCGGTACCACCACTGGCGGGTTTTGGTCATCCCTGCCGGCCAGGTTCCCCATGAAAGCGGTTTGATGGCCAGCACGCCGCAGCCTTGTTCGCGGGCGAGGGCAAGCACGTCCTTGCCAAAACCGCGGTTGTAGTATTCGACAAAATTGATGGGGAACATGACGGTAT
Source organism: Verrucomicrobiota bacterium (assembly GCA_029974925.1). Lineage (GTDB taxonomy): Bacteria > Verrucomicrobiota > Verrucomicrobiia > Limisphaerales > UBA8199 > JARKQH01. Next base: position 5,654 of record JARKQH010000004.1, on the reverse strand, counting down.
CGAACTTGAATCCCTTCATGACCTCGAGGGCGGCCTTGGTGGTGTGGGCGGAATAACCGATGAAACGAACCTTGCCGGCTTTCCTGGCCTCCAAAATGGCTTCCATCGCGCCATCCGGACCCAGCGCCTGCTGCACTTCCGAGGGGCGGACCAGGTGATGCAACTGGTAAAGATCGAAATAATCCGTTTTCAGCAGGCGGAGCGATTGCTCGAGTTCCTTGCGGCAGCCTTCCTTGTCCCGTTTCTTGGTCTTGCAAGCCAGAAAATATTTGCTGCGGTCGAGACCTTGGAGACCAATCCCCATCTTGGTCTCGCACTGGCCGTTGCCGTAAGCCGGGGCGACGTCGTAATAGTTCAGGCCGCGCTCAAATGCACTGTGAATGGCCGCCGTGCATTTCTCCTGGTCGTAGTGAACCAGCGCCAGGCCGGGGAACCCGACCACCGAGAGTTTTTGCCCGGTTTTGCCCAGCGCGCGCCGGGGCAGCCCTTCAACACGCTCCAGCGGTTCATCAGCCCCGAACAGTTCATTCACGCCAAAGGCCGCCGCGCCCGCCACCCCGCCGACCGTTTTCAAGAAATCTCGTCGTTTCATAACCAATTCCGGATTGCGCTATTAACACCGAGACTGTGCCTCAGAAGTCCTGTCCGCGCAACTGTTCTGCGGGAGGCGCAACCGGGGGCTGCAAACATCTTGCGTTGAAGCTTTGGCCTCCCTTCAATCCGGAGTGCGGCCGCGAAGCGGCGGCTGGCCGGGCTGATTGGGGTGTTGAGGGCCGGCCCTACGGTTTGCCGGCGTAGAAGAAAACCTGCAGGGAGCTGTAGTTCATTTTCGGGCTCTTCACGAACTTGATCGCGTTGACCCATTCGACATGGCCGTCAATGTAGCCTTCGTTAGAGCCGGCCGGGCCCGCGCCGTTGGGTTCGTAATGGTTCACGCCGCGGGTGAGGGGGTCGGGATCGCCGGGCCGGCCCCACGAGTTTTGGTACTTCCGGTTGATATCGGTCCACATCACGGGGTAGTAGGCCTTGTCGGTCGTCTTCATGGCGAAGATGGGCCGTTCGTTCCAGATCAGGGTCGCATTGGGGTAAAAGGTCGGCGAGGAATTAAAGACCTCGGTTCCCACGAAATAGAAATAGCCGGCCACACACTCCTTGGGATCGCCGTTGTAATACCAAAAACTGTCCCGGTTCCACCCGGGATTGGACGGGCAGTAGAATTGGGCCCGTTGAACTCTGTAAACGTTGGTGATGGTGTTGCGAAAATCGCCGCCCAGCCAGTGCGGGTCCTGATCTCCGTCGTAAGGAAACGCGCCGCCCTTGTCGTCGGCATACAGGATCGTCGCAATCGTCAGTTGCTTGATGTTGTTCAGGCAGGTCGTGCGTTTGGCGCGCTCCTTCGATTTTGCCAGGGCGGGGAGGAGCATGGCCGCCAGGATCGCGATGATGGCGATGACCACCAACAGCTCGATCAGCGTAAAGCCGCCGCAGGCGAATCGCCCCCGCGGGCTCGAAAACGGAGTCTCGTGTTTCATGGTTGTTCGAATCAACATTCGCGTCGTAAATTCGCGGCCGACCGGGCGGCTTCGGACGAGCCCAAGCACAATATATACCGTTCCGAACAAGGCGCGAGCCGCGCCGTCAACAACAATGTCTTGATGGCCGCTTAACGGCGAATGCGGTAGAACCGGGCCGCACCGCTCACAACGGCCGTGGCCTTGAACTGGCCGCCGCCGAGGGCGGTGAGGGTCGCGCCATTGTCGTCGGTATAAGCTCCCGTTACACCCGCCGCACTTTGCAGCTTGAAGGCTGCGGCGGGGTCGTCGGAGCCGGCCGTAAATGTGATTTCAACCGTGGTGCCCACCAGGCGAATGTCGGTAATCCGCGGCTGGACGGGGGCCGCAGCCAGACGCACCACGCGGACGTTGTCGAAGATGGCAAAGCAATTGGCCGAGCCGAGCGTGGCAAAGGGATCGCCGTAGCCGATGAAGATGTTGCCGCTGGTAAAGGGGGTGGTGTTGGTGTACTGCAACATCACATTGTTGTTCAGTTTGAGGCTGACGACGCCTCCGACCTGGCTCAGCTCGCAATCCACCCACGTTTTGTTGGTGGAATCATAGGCGTTATTGGGCCGGCCTGGCATGGCATAAGGCGGGCTGTTGAACAGGTGCGGGAAATACACTCCGGAACCTGTGCTGGCCACCATGACCGGGGCGGCGCCTGCTGCCGGCGCCGCCAGCAGGGTGCACAGGCCGGGCGTGCCGTCTCGCGTCGCCACCGTCGCCCACACCCCCTCGCCATGGTTGGTGTAGGGGTTGCCGACTCCCACCGATGCCAGCCAGTTGGTGGCCAGGCCGGTTTGGTTCAGACCGAAATAGGCGGCCTCGTTGTCCGACCCTGCCAAGGGGTCCATGCTGACGTACAGGTTGAACCGGAGCGCAAAGTCGCCGGAAAAACTCCCGCCGGCGGGATAGAAATTGACACCGGCGGGCGCGCCATAGGCATTCGCGTTGACCATCAGGCCGATGGTTGTGGTGGTGCCCGGCGCTGGCGGCAGCCCAATTGCGCTGTAGTCAAAGGCGAAGTCCGCCGTGTAATCATCAACTCCCAAGTCGGACCCCGCTGTCACCGTATAGTTGCCCGCCGAAGTTCCCGCGTCGAAGTTGTCGGACCAGAGGACGGTTTCCTGCGGCACTTCGTCATCCACGATGGTCACGGTGTCGCTGTGGGGCGGATCGAGAATGAAGCTTGGCGAGGTCTGGACCGTCAGGGTCACCGTCCGGTCGCCGTCCACCAGGCTGTTGTTGAGCGGGATGATTTGGATCGTCTGGCTGGTGACTCCCGGGTCGAAAGTCACTGAGTTGGTTGCGGTGGAAAGGTAATCCACCCCCAGGACCGCCGAGCCGCTCAGCGTGAAGTTTAGCGTCTGCGAGGTGGCGGTGTCGCCGGCGATGCGGTTGAGCGTGAAGGCGCCCAGCAGCTCGGGCACCCGCTCATAGGCATTCGTATCCGTCGCCACCAGCGTGAACACAGGCGTCGTGTCGCCGTCATCCAGCAGATTCACCGTGGCGGCCAGCGGCAGGCCGATGTAGTAAGCCGCGTTCGGGAGGATGGCAACCACAATGGTCTCGGTCGGTTCCGGCCGGTTGTCGTCATTCGGCATGACGGGCACGACCACCGTGCTCTGGCCTGCGGCGAAATTAGCGGTGCCGCTGAGCAGACCATAATCCACACCGTTCAACGCCGTGCCGGTCACCGCATAGCCCACCGTCAGCGGCGCACTGGTGCTGCCGGAACGGCTAAACGTGAACGCACCCGTGTCCGATCCGGGCTCGGCGGCGGTCGGGTCCGTGGCGGTCACGCTCACCACCTGGCTGCCTGGTGGAGCCGCAACCGTCTGGCCCTGGAAAGTGACGTCATCCATCCGGAACACGTCGGTGAGGGCGCTCCGGCTGCTGTAAACATAAACGCGGAACTCAATCGCTCCGGGGTAACCCGCAATGTTCAGCGGGGCCGACCACTCCCGGAACGGTTCGGGCGAATTGTTGGTCGTTCCCCCAATGGCGAAAGCTCCAAGGTCGGAGGCAAAGTTGTCGAGGCTCGAGCGCAGGAAAACCCAGTTGGTTTGGCCCTCGGTGGGACGCAGCATCAGCCAGGCGCTGAAATTGGTCAGGGTCAGCGCGTAGCCGGCCTGTGGCGCCAGGGTAAAGCTGACGTAATCGTCGTCCTGCAACGCCGCAGCCGCGTTGGTTCCCAACACCCCGTTGCCAATATAAAGGGTGCTGGGCGCCGAACGGGTTACCGACGTCGCGTAGCCATGCGTGAGACCGTTGTTGAACTGGCCAAAGGTGCCCAAGCCCCGGGCTGCCGCGGCATTCAGGGCGGCCACGACGCTGCCGGGTCTGAAGCTCGGGGCCGCGGCGGCCGCCAGCGAGCCGGCCCCGTTGTTGCTCTCGTTGAAGAAATACGCCACCAACCCGCCAATGTCGCTGTCGTCAGCGATGCTCAATGTGGCCGACGGAGGAGGCAAAATGCTGTAGCCTGGACCCGGCGCCAGTGTGAGAACCACAGTTTCCGACGGCTCAGGAAAGTCGTCATCCAGCGGCGTGACGGTGACCGTTGCGGTGCTTTCTCCCGCCGCGAACGTCGCGGTTCCGCTCAAAGCGGTGAAATCGGCGCCGCTGGTGGCCGTGCCGGTGATCGCGTAGTTCACGGTGAGCGGATTGGAGGTGTCGCCAAAACGGACCAGCGTGAACTGACCCGGCGTAGCAGGCTCCGCGGCGTTGACGACGTTGGTGGAGATGTTGACCTGATTGACTCCCGCCGGCAGGGGCTGGGTCACGCCGTTGAAATACAGGTTGTCAATGCGGACCCCCACCTGGTTGTGGTCGGAATCATCGTAGATGTAGAGACGAAACTCGATCTGGCCGGCCAACTGGCTGAATTCCCCGCCCAAGGCCACGTGATTGCTGTACCAGGCGTCGGGAAAGACCAGATTGTCCGGCAGGAGAACAAATTCGGCGAGGTTGGTGTTGAAGTTGTCGAGGCTGGACCGCACGAAGACCACCGCTCCTGTGGCCGTGGGCACCTGGTAAAGGTAATTGCCGTAGATGGCCATGAAATTGAAGTTGGTGAGGGTAAGGGTTCGGCCCGGAACCGGCGCCAGGGTGAGCCCCATGTAATCCCCGTTGGCAATCGCCCCGGCCGCGTCAGCCGCAGTGTTGTTTCCGCCCGCCGAGTAAGCGGCGTCGGGCGAGATGAAATAGGCGCCGCTGTAGCTGCCGGCGCCAATGCCGGTAACCACTGCGTTGGCCGCCACGATGTTGGTATCCCAAACCTGCGGCGCCAGCGTCCGGGTGAACATGTACTGCAGCGAAACGTTGGCGTCGTTATTGTCGAGGATGGTGCCCGTGAGGGTTGAACCGGAGGCCAGGATGTAGTCCGTGCTGGCTTGCGGCGTGAAGATCACCGACTCGTTTCCCTCCGGCAGGGCGTCGTCCACCACCGCAACGACCACCGTCGCGCTGGACTGGCCCGGGGGGATGGTGACCGAGCTCAGCCCGTAATTGAAGTTGGTATCGGTGTAATCGGGGGAGACAAAGCCGCCCATGCCGTCCCAGCCGTTGGTTGCCACGCCGGTCAGCGTGTAATAGATGGTCAGCGGAGTGCTTACCGGTTTGTCGGTGTTCAGCGTAAATATCAGGTTGGTCGGCCCAGTCTCACTGCCAACCAGAACCGTGCCCACGACGCTGACGACAGGGGTGGGCAGTGGCGCGTTCTTGTAAACGATATCAAAGCCCGTGGGTTCATTCGACACCTTCACGTTGTCAATCATCTCGTTAAAAACGCCCAAGGTCGCGCTGCGAACGACCTGGTAGCCGATGCGCGTGACCTCCGTGGGCACGATGGCAAAAGTCGTGTCAACGAACTCCAAGGTCGGCGCAGGCAGGCTGGCTTCGTTGGGCACGTCCGGGTTGTACCAAACCCGGACCCTCGGGTAGAAAGTGGTCGGGTCTGTGTCAATGCAGCCCAGGACCAGACCGGGCGTGCCGTCAGTCGGAACAAAATAAGCCGGCGTCACCGCGCCGTTGACGCCGTTAACGATGGTGGCAAGCGTGGCTTCGCCGCTTGCGGTCGTGAGCGGGCCGACGCCCAGC
>JARKQH010000475.1 GCA_029974925.1 Verrucomicrobiota bacterium | reverse complement strand
GCGCTGGCATCGCTCAGGTCTCCGTAGTGTAGAAACAACCGGCTCTTGCCCGAGTGAGGATCATCATAGATGGCGTCCAGACGGCCCGTGTTGAACGTGCTGGCGCGACGGATGATCCCGTGCACCTCGTAGCCTTTGTACAGGAGCAACTCGGCCAGATAGGAGCCGTCCTGGCCCGTGATTCCGGTAATTAACGCTTTCTTCGCCATATTTTGGGAGCGACAGATTCAACCAGTCCCAGGGCCGATGCAAGTCTTGAACCGCGTCTTGAGCCGCGCCGCCGCGCTCGCGGACTCTCCTCAAACATACCCTCGAGCACGGGCGGGGCTTGGCCGTCACGCCGAACAGCCGTCCGCTTGAGATGGCCCCTGGACCAGGCCCAGAATGGCACGCGCCGCGCGATGGCTGGCGCCCGGCGGACCCAGGGACCGAACGACTTCCGCCAGGCGCGCCTGAATCCGCTGACGCCGGGGCAGGTCGGTCAGCAGGTCGTGCGCGGCCGCGGCGAGGTTCTCCGCGCTGGCAGCATCCTGGATAAACTCGGGGAAAACCGGCTCCCCGGCCAGGAGGTTGGGCATGGCCAGATGGCTGACTTTGATGATGCGTTTGCCAATCTGGTACGTGCTCCAGGAAGTCCGGTACAACGCGACGGTCGGCACCCCAAACCAGGCGCATTCCAGAGTCACCGTTCCGGTCGAGGCGATGGCCACATCGGCCTCGGCGAGGGACTCGGGCAGTCCGCCGATGCGCAGTTCCAGTTCGGGCGGCAAAGCGTGGGTCCGAGCCTGCTGCAACAGAGTTTCCTGGGGCACTACCAGCCGCGCCCGCAGGCCGGGCACCCGCGCTCGAAGAAGGGCGAGAGCGCCAAGCATCGCCGGCAAATGCCGCCGCAGCTCGGATTCGCGACTGCCGGGCAGCAGCAGAACCAGGGGATGCGACGGGTCCAACAGCGACGCGCCTCGCTCCGGGCGGGGCAACCCGGCGTAACGGTCAACCAGCGGGTGCCCGACAAATTCGACCCGGAACTGGGGCACCCGCCGGGCATACCACTCCTTCTCGAAAGGGAACAGGCTCAAAAGCAAATCATAATCGCGGGCGATTTGGAACACCCGGTTCTCGCGCGAACCCCAGACCTGTGGCGAGACGTACTGGACCAGCCGTGGATTCCAGTTGCGAAAATGGCCGTGCCGCGTGCGCAGGTGGCGCCGGATGGCTGCGGCAAACCGGCGGTTGAAGCCGGCGAAGTCCACGCAAATGATGACGTCCGGAAGCCGCTCCAGCGCCATCTGGTGCAAGCGGGCGAAAATCCGCCGGAACTGCAGGTAACCTCGCAATGCCTCGGCCAGCCCGATTACCGCATGCGCCGTCATGTCGCAGGCAATGTCCACCCCGGCGGCCTTCATGCGGGGGCCACCGGCTCCGAAAAACCGGGGCTCCAGCGGCGTCCACAGCGGCTGCAGATCGGCGGTTGAAGGGGAAAGGGCAGCCCACTCTTCGCGCAGGGCGGCGACGAGTTCCGCGGCCAGCAAGTCGCCGCTGGCCTCCCCCGCGATAAGCATGAAGGCAGGGGGCCTCATGACTCAGAGCCGCGGGGCCTCGCGGGCGATCCGCTGGGAAATCTCGAGCGCCAGGTCCAGCGCCCGCTTGGCCGATTCCCCGCTGACCAGCGGCACCCGGCGCGCGCGAACACACTCGACAAAATGCGCCAGCTCCAGTTTCAACGGCTCGTCTTTGGCGATGGGAACCGGCTCCCGCACAATGCGCTTCCCGGCGAACTCGCTGACAATGACCGAATCCTTCGCGTTCAGCAGTTTCTTCAGCAGGGAGCTTTCCTGTTCCCCATCCTTGGCGATGCGGTAAATGAAACCCTCCTGAGCGCGGTAATCCAGGGAGATGTAGCTGGGGGTCGGTCCGCCGCTGAACACGCGAATCTTCCTCATCCGCTCGGGGCTGATGCGGCTGACGGTCAGGTTGGCGACGCAGCCGTTCGCAAAACGGAGCCGGGCGTTGGCGATGTCCTCCGAGCGGCTCAAAACCGCGATGCCCACGGCATCCAGGCCGACCACGGCGGAATTGACGAAGGCCAGCACCACGTCCAGGTCGTGAATCATCAAATCCAGGACCACCCCAACATCCGTGCTGCGGGCCGGGTAGGGGGAGAGACGGTGGGTTTCGATGAACCGCGGCTCCGTCGCGACGGTTTGGAGGTATGCGAACACGGGGTTGAACCGCTCCACATGGCCCACTTGCAGCACACAGCCTTTCTGCCGGGCGGTTTCCACCAGCTCCGCCGCCTGCGCCGCGTCGTGGGTCATGGGCTTTTCCACCAGCACATGCCTGCCCTCAGCCAGCAAACGCCGCGCGAGCTCGAAATGAGTGGTGGTGGGCGTCACCACGCTCACCGCTTCGCTGGCCGCCGCGGCTTCCCCCGCCGAGCCAAAGGCGCGCACCCCGTATTTCTCGGCGATTTTTCGGGCCGGCTCGGCCGCCACATCATACACGCCCACAAAATCCACCGCGCCCGACCGGGCCAGCTCCGCATAGATGCGGGCGTGTTCCTTGCCCAGCGAGCCCGTGCCGAAAACCGACACCTTAACCCGGTGGGCGGCATCGGAGTATTGATCGCTCGTCATGCCGGGCTATTCTGACACCGAAGCCGCCCCGCTGACAACAGTCAACGTGCCGCAGTTTGCGCGTTGCAAACCAGCGCGGCTGAAGCTACATAAGCGCCGTGATGATTGTTGGCTACTTCGCCGCCGCCGTGGGCGGCTACTTGCTGGGATCGGTCCCGACGGGCTACCTGCTGGCGAAGGGACGGGGGCTGGATATCCGCAGCGTCGGAAGCGGCAACATCGGCGCCACCAACGTCTTCCGCACCCTCGGGGTCGCCGCCGGCCTTTGCGTCTTGCTGGTGGACGCAATCAAAGGGGTGATCCCCGTGATCGGCGTCCGCTGGCTCTGGCGCGAACTGGACCCTTCCGCCTCCGCGCTCACGCTGGAGTGGGCCGGCATTGTGGCCGGCTTTTGCGCCGTTCTGGGACATAACTACACTTGCTGGCTGGGGTTCAAGGGCGGCAAGGGCATTGCCACCTCGGCGGGCGTTTTGGCGGCCTGGGTGCCTTGGGCGTTCTTGATTCTGCTGGGCGTCTTTGGCGCCGTTCTGCTGGCGACGCGCTACGTCTCGCTGGCGTCCATCAGCGCGGCCGTGGCGCTGCCCTTCGCCGTGTGGCTGACCGGCGGGAGCCTCAGTCTGATCCTTATCACCGCCGCGCTCGGGACCCTGGCGGTTTACAAACACAAAGCCAACATCCAAAGATTGCTCCAAGGCACTGAAAACCGGCTGGGCAAGCCCAGACCCGCCCCGGCCGAGGGCCTGAAGAGGTGAGATGAAATGAAAATTGCAATAATTGGTGCGGGCGCGTGGGGGACGGCGCTGGGGCGCCTGCTGGTCTTGGGCGGCAACGAAGTAACGCTGTGGGGCCACGTGCCGGCATGGCTGGACGAGATGCGTCAGACGCACCGCAACGAGCGTTTCCTGCCGGGCATTGATTTGCCCCGCGCGCTGCACCTCGAGAGCGACTTCGACCGTGCCGTTCGGGCAACGGAGTGCGTCGTGGTTGCCGTCCCCTCCCAGGTTTTTCGTGACGTGACACGCCGGCTGGGTGATTACTCCGGGCTGGTCGTGACCGTAACCAAGGGCATCGAGTATGACACCGGCCTGACGATGAGCGGCGTTTTGACCGAAACCGCGCCTCAAGCGACCCCCGTGGCGCTCTCGGGACCGACCTTTGCGGTCGAGGTCGCCCGCGACATCCCCACCGCAATTGTGGCGGGCAGCCGCCACGCCGGAGCCGCGCAGGCCGTCCAGGCCCTGTTCAGCCGTTCCAGTTTCCGCGTTTATACCAGCCAGGACGTGCTCGGCGTTGAACTCGGCGGCGCGTTGAAGAATGTGATTGCCATCGCCGCAGGCATCAGCGACGGGCTGGGCTTCGGCGATAATTCCAAAGCGGCGTTGGTCACGCGCGCGATTGTCGAGATGCGCCGGTTGGGGGTTGCCTGTGGCGCGCGGCCCGAGACCTTCACCGGCTTGAGCGGGCTCGGCGACCTGATGGTCACCTGCTTTTCAAGGCACAGCCGCAATCGGGGGTTCGGCGAGCGCGTGGGGCGCGGGGAGCGCCCGGCCGAGATCGCGGCCGGCATGGTCGCGGTTGCCGAGGGATACCCCACCGCCCGGTCAGCCCACCGGCTGGCCCGAAAGCATCAGGTGGAAACCCCCGTCATGGACGAGGTTTACGCGATTCTCTACGAGGGCAAGAACGCCGAACAGGCGGTCCGCGACCTGATGCTCCGGGACCTCAAACCTGAAATTTAGCGCTCCCGGCCTGCCGGGGCTTGGGCGGCGGCGTCCTCAGGCCATGGCGTCGCGGATGAGACGCAGCAGCTCGTCATACTCATCCACCGGCCGGAATTGCGGAAAGCGGTCCTTGACGTTCTGCGGCGCCCGGAACAGAAATCCCACATCCGCCTCGCCCAGCATGGCCGTGTCGTTAAAAGAGTCACCGGCCGAAATCACCCGATAATTAAGCAGCTTGAGCGCGGCCACCGCCTTTTGCTTCTGCTCCGGGACCCGGAGTTGATAACCAGTAATGCGGTCGTTTTCGACCACCAGGCGATGACACAACAGCGTGGGCCAGGCAAGCTTGCGGAGCAGGGGAGCGGCAAACTGCTCGAAGGTATCCGACAGAATGATGACCTGAACGAGGGACCGCAGCTCATCCAGGAAACCCTTGGCGCCCGGCAACGGGTCCAGTGTGCCAATCACGGCCTGAATGTCGGAAAGCTTCAATCCATGTTGATCCAGAATCGCCAGCCGGCCCCGCATCAGTTTGTCGTAGTCCGGCTCGTCACGAGTGGTGCGCCGCAGCGCGGCAATGCCGGTCTTTTCCGCAACCGCAATCCAGATTTCGGGAGTCAGAACTCCCTCCATATCCAACGTGACGATTGATTGTTTCACGGTGCGGAAGTATTCCAAAACCCGGCGGGGCTGTCCAGTTGCGCGTCCGCCACCCGGTCAGCGGCCCAAGCCCAGTTCCCCCGGAGTGCGACCGGTCACACCAAACACGAATGTTTGTCCGTCGTAAAATCGTTCTCGCAGCTCGAAGTTCTCGAACGCCACGCCCCCTGGGATGGGGCGCTTCGAGAGCCAGTAGGTGTACCGCCCATTGACCGCCACCTGCAAATCCTCCCGGTACGCTCCCGGCGCTTTCGCCCAGTATTGGGTCACCTTGATTCCCCCGTAATGCCACAACCTCGAGTTGGGAAAGGGAAAAACCGAGGCCGGATGTTCCTCGTCGTTGGTCACCGCCACCAACACGCCGCCCTCCGGGGTGCGATGAAGCTCGGTGAGAGAATAAGTGCGATGGGGCGCAAAACCGGCGTCGGTGTAGTTGGAGTAAACCTCGAGGCTGCTCACCACCCTGTCTTTGAGCCAAAGCTGCCGCGTGCGGGCCAGGTTGCCCATCGTGGCGCTCAGGATGCAATACTCCAGCGGCGCGCTGTCTTCCTCCCGAAACACCGCCAGTTCGATTTCATCCGGCCGGTCGCTCCGCTGGCGCACCACCACCCGGACATGCGCCCCATTGTCGAACCGCTCAACCTTCAAGGTCACTTCCAGCTCCTCCCGGCCGCCCGACTGTCTGGTCAGGGTCCCCGCAACCAGATTCGTCGAACCCTCCTTCGAGGCCGCCCGGATTCGTTTGCCCGCAACGTTGTCAAGGCGGCTGTGCTCCAGCTCACTGAAGCCGCGCCGGCCCTTGACCACCGGCTCGACGGCGATGAAGTTAACCAGGTCGTAGCGTTTCCCGGGCAGCACGGGGTAGCCCACCCGGATCAGACCGCGCGGCTCGCCTCCCCTGAATCCAGCGGGTGGAACCGCCCAAAGCAGTCCGCCGCGAATGCCCCAAACGGGCTGATTGGTCGTGAGACCCGGCTGGACCCAATCCGCCCCATGCGCTGCGAGCGCCGCGGTCGCCAGAATCAAAAACAGCGGTCTGTTGGGACGGCTGCAGGAAGCGCTCACGGCAGCTTTTGTCCGTTCACGACCAGCTCGAGCCCGTCATGACTGGCGTTGCGGACGAACCGGGCAGTCACACCGGCTGGAACCGTGTAATCCACCTTCAGCGTGCGGTCCTCAAGCTTCCACGAAACCTCGACCGGCCCCGGCTTGGTGAGGGTGGTGCCGCGCGCCCAGGCCAGGCCGGACAGCCGGGGGCTGATTTCGATGGTTTGCGCCCCCGGCGCGGTCGGCTTGACGCCCAGCACGACGCGATTCAAAAAACGCGTCGGGGCGGATGACCAGGCGTGACAATGGCTGCGCGTCGGCCAGCGCCCGCCGCCGGTGGTCCCGCTGGGAAAGCTCTCCCAGACGGTCGTCGCCCCCGCTTCAAGCATCGGCAGGTAGTTCTGGTAGATGGCCTTGATGATCTCCTCTTCCATCCCCAGTTTTTCGTACGCCTCGTAAAGGTACAGGGCGGCGAAGGGCGAGCCGAGCCGCACCATCTTCTCCGGGGGATGCACCAGGTTCTGCCGCGCCGCCTCGCGCCACGCCTCCGGCACGATGTCGTAAAGCAAACCCAGAAAACTGGTGTGTTGCGAAACCGAGGGGCTCGGCTTGCCGTCATCATGCACGCTGTCCGGGTAGGCGTTGCGGGCGGGGTCCCACAGCGCGTTGATGCCTTGGACCAGCCGCGCGCGGTATTGGCGCAGCCAGGCCGCGTCGGCGGCTTGGCCGAGCACCTCGGCCTCCTTCAAGGCCGCGTCAATCGCCCCCACGATGAACATGCTGTTGTGCACCACCGTGCGGCGGCCCTGGTCGCTGCCACTCCAATCAAACATGTTCCAGAACGGCCCGCTGAACAGCCCCTGTTCATTCGTAAACGACTCCGCTCCCTTGAGATTCCGGATGACCGCCGGATACATCGCCGCCAGAAATTCGCGGTCGCCGGTTTCAAAGTAGTAATCCCACGTCGAAATCCCCCACAGGAAGCTCCAGGCCGGAAGCAGCGTATCCCAGCCGGAGGGCGTCTGGCAGCCGGTGATGGGGAATCGTTCGAGCGACTGGGCGGTGATCCGGATGCAGCGGCTCGCCAGGTCATACGCGCCAAAGGCGCCGTAGGCGAGCAGCGATTCATTGCGCGCATCCCCCACCCAATGGGTCTGCTCGTAAAGCGGGCAATCGGTGTAGGTATCCTCCATGCACAGCTTCAGCGTGCGCGTCGAGATGTCCCAGATTCTTTCCAGCCGCGCGTCGCTGCAGGCGAAGCTGCCCGCCTGGTTGACCGGGTAGGTCGAGGAAATCAGTTGGAACTTGCGGATTTGAACCGGCGTCCGCTGGTGGCGCAGCGTGATGAACACATAGCGCCCGGAGCGGCGCTTGAGCGAAGTGAACCGGTTGACGCCAGCCCGGGTGATGTAGCGCATGCCGTTGCGGTTGCCCCCGGTATGCTGAAGCCGGCCATCGGGCGAAATGTATTCGATGCCGAAGATGTCCACCGCCACGCCCGCATCGGCGATCAGCTCGAAATCGTAGTAACCGACGTCCTGCTCGCCCAGGTCGTAAAGCAGTTCGACGTCGCCCCGGCTGGAGGGCAGCACGGTGGTAACCTCTGGGTTGTCATGAATCAGACCGGAGGGATTCCGGACCAGGCTGGCGCCGTCCTCAATCACCCGGCGGTCGGTGAACTGCCAGGCAGTGTCGGTCACGAACATATCCCGTGAGGCCAGCAGCCGGGCGCGGGGCCCGGCGGCCGCCATGAACCCCGGGAGATTCGTCCCGGCCTGCAGCAGCTCGCTGGAGGTCTTTTGGAATCCTTCGATCAGCTTGCGCAAGAGGGGATCGTCCTGCGTGAATTGAATCCAGAGCAAGTCGTTGGTGGCGATGGCGAACTCGGGCAAGGGCAGCAGCACGAAGGGGTTTTCGTGGTTGGGTTCGAGCGGGTTGACCAGTTGATAACCCGCCGGCTCAACGAAGCGCAACGCCTTCTCCTTGTCGTGGCCAAACAGGTTCTGGGAAAAGGCAACCACCACGTGCCGGCCGGGCTGAAGCGCGAAGCGGTTATCCCTGGCTTGCGCCCCGTCCACCGACACCCGCATGCCGGCCGTCCGGAGCGTCAGGGTGACCGGGGCGGAGTTTTCCACCACCGTGGCCATGCCGCAGGCGGCGCTGGCAGTGTGATTGGCTTCGATGATGCCCGGGTTCGACAGCCGCACCGCCGGGAGGCAGAAGTCCCACCCGTCGGCCCGCACCACCTTGGCGCCAGCGAACGACCGGAACGGCCGGGGTTGCAGACTCATGAGCGCAACGTCCCGCGGACGCAGGTCTTTCCAAGGTCCACCGTGCGTGTCGAACAACACGGCGGCGCGGGAGAACCGCGAGGCCGGCAGTTGGGCGTTATAGAGTTCCGCCGGCTCCATTTGAATGCTGACCTTGGGCGTCTCGCGCACCCAGGCGGGAGCCTCGGCCACCTCCCAGGATGCGTCGGTGATCAGCGTTTTAACCCGGCCCTTGGCATCCGTAACATCCAGTTGCGCCAGCAGTCCCGCCTGTTTGGGAATGCGATGAAAATCCCCGACGCCGTAATACCGCGCCACCACCTCGATCACGTTGCCGCCCGGCTGCAGGTAAGGCGCGGCATCAATCACGTCATACTGGTAGTGCTCGGGCCAGGCGCGCGCCGGCCCGTCATTGACCCAGCGCCCGTTGATGAACAGCCGGTAGAAACTGTCAGCCGTGATGCGCAGCGTCGCCGTCTGGATTTCTCCGAGTTTGAACTGCCTGCGGGCGATCACGGTCTGGTTGTAGGCATGCACATCCTGTCCCTGTCTCCAAATCCACTGGGCCTTGAGGGGCGGGAGGGCCGCACTGGCCGAGCCAGAAGGCGGGTTGGCCAGCAGGGCGGCAGGCAAGGCGAGCAAACTCACGAGTCGAACCAGCGGCAACACAGGACATTGATTCATGCCGGCAGAAAAGCCTAAAGTTCCGCTTTCTGCCAGGCTTTTTTGACTCCGGACTGCACCCTCAACTCCTGACCGATAGAATGAGGCTGAACAGGTTTGACCACGGCGCAAACCAATAAGCTGCCCCCCCGACGGGGCTCAGCGGCCGGGCGCAGGGCAAGGCTTTCGAAACCGTCCGCGAGGAAGAGGCGAAAGCACAAACGCGGCGCCGCCAAAAGCATTTGCCGGCAGGGTCAGACTGGGGCAGGCTGCGGAAACGAGTTCCTGTCTGTTAACCTGAACGCCGTATGACTGTCTTGCCCATCATGGCGCGGGAGTTGCGTGTGCAGGCGCGCCGGTCGGCAACCCGCTGGGTTCGATTGGGGATTGGGTTTGCGGGTGTGCTCTTGGGCGTGGCCCCCTTGCTGCTGGCTGGACCCATGCGAAGAACGGCAACCACGGGCCAGCCGGTCTTCTTGGGCATGATTGTCATCGGGCTCGCGGTGTGTCTGGGCGCCTGCCTGGCGGCCGCCGCGGGTTTGAGCGCTGAACGGCGCGAAGGGACGCTTGGACTGTTGTTGCTCACCCGGGTGCGGCCTTTGGACTTGCTGCTGGGCAAGTTCGGCTCGGGCGGCTTGACCAGTGTGCTGGCGCTTTTGTCGTTGCTGCCGGTTTTCATGATTGCCTTGCTGGCAGGCGGCGTCACCGGCGGGGAAGCCTGGCGCTCGGCCCTGGCGCTTCTAAACGGGCTGTTCCTGGCATTGGCTGTGGGTTTGTTCGCCGCCGCGAGCGCGCCCGACCCGGCAAAGGCGATTCGACGGGCGGTCTGGCTCTTGTTGGCGATCCAGGTGGTGCCTCCCGTGCTTTATGCGCTCAATGGAGCCTGGCTGTGCGCGGCGCCGAGTCCTTGCTTCGCCCTGTATAAGGCGGGTGACCTCGCTTACCGGGCTGCCCCCGGGGTCTATTGGGGAGCGCTGATTGTGCAGCATTTGCTCGGTTGGGGCCTGCTGATGGGAGCGGGCGTGAGACTGAGGCGGAGCGGGTTTGACTCAGGCAGTTGGGCGGGTGAGCTGGGCGCCCAGGGCGCACCCGTCCTGGCCGCCGTGGATTCGCAGCGCCGCCCTCAACCGCTCGATTGCGACAACACGATTCCGTGGTTGGTGAGGCGCCAGCGAGGCATCCGCGCGGCGTTCTGGAGCGCGGCTCTCGTGGGGATTCTTCATCCGGGCATGTTTTTCTTCCACCAGCCGGCGTTCACCCTGCCATCCGCCCTCTGGTTTACCGCTGTTCCAACCATGGTGGTGGGCGTGGTTTCGGGGTGCCTCATCGCCTGGGGAGCCAGCCGGTTCTTCCTGGATTCACGGCAGTCGGGCCTGCTGGAGTTGCTCCTCACCACGCCGTTGGGCCGAGAGCGGGTCTTGGCGGGCCAACTGCGCGGCCTGTGGGGACTGGTCGCCGGTCCCTTGGTCGTTCTCTGCATGCCGTCCCTTGCCGGCTTGATTGCTGTCGCCACCAGCAACGTCTTTCCCGTCGCAACCTGGAAGTACTATCAACTGGCCGCCGGCTTCCTGGGATTGGTGAACACCGCGCTCGGAGTCTGGGCTCTGCTCTGGTTGGGCCTGTGGTTCGGGCTCAAAGCCAGAACCCGGGTTGCGGCGGTCGGATGGACGGTTGGTTTGGTGAAGGGGGTCCCCTATCTGTTGAGCCTTCTGCTGACGCCCCTGTTTCTGGCGCTCACACGCGTTTGGGGGACGCATCTGCTGCTGGCCATGCTGATGCAAGGCATTCCCGCCGTAATCTACATGTGTCTGATCGGCGTGGCTCGGACTCTGCTTGCGCAGCACCTGGCGCACGGAACCTCCGAGGACGCCCATCCGGCAAAGGCGCTGGTCCAGGCGCTGCCTTCCGCAGCCCGGCCCCTGCGAAACCTCCGGCATTGGACGCCTTCCACGCGGTCCTGACCCGCCAGCCCATCCCGATCCATTCCCTTCGTTCCACGTCTCCCCGAGGAAGCAAGGCTCCGGCAAGCGGGCCGCTGCGTGGCAGCGGTCTCGCCGCAGGGCGCTTCGGGCGCCTCCCAACGCCCCCCCCGTTGCCACCGCGACCTCACCAGTCAGCTTCGGCCGAGGCGCGGCGTTGGCAAAGTGGCCGCCTCCGGGTTAGTATTCACCCTGCATGACGTTTCTGCCGATTGTTGCGCGTGAACTGCGCATCGCTTCGCGGCGCCGGGCCACTTACTGGGTCCGGAGCGGCGCGGCAGGCCTGATTCTCCTGGTGGGTGCGTGGTTCTTCTTGATGCTGCACCGCGAGGCGCCGCGACAACTGGCTGAGGTGCTGTTCGGGGTCACCACGGGGGCCGCCGTTCTTTACTGTCTGCTCAGCGGCGTCCGGGCCACCTCGGATTGCATCAGCCAGGAGAAGCGCGAGGGAACACTCGGGTTGCTGTTTCTAACGGACCTCCGAGGCTACGACGTGGTGCTGGGCAAGCTGGTGTCCAACTCGGTGAACGTGTTTTACGCCGTGCTCGCGGTTCTGCCGATGCTGGCGATTCCCTTGCTGATGGGGGGCGTGACGGTGGGGCAGTTTTGGCGGATGGCGTTGGTGGCGCTCAATACCTTGTTCTTCTCCTTGTCGGTCGGAATTCTGGTCTCGAGCTTCAGCCGGGACCCGCGCCAGGCCGCGGGCTTGACTTTCCTGGCGTTGGTCACGGTGACAGGCCTCTTGCCGGCCTGTGGGGCGTGGCTGGCGTATGTGCGCAAACTGCCCCGCCTGGCCGAATGGCTTTATCTCCCCAGCCCTGCCTACAGTTACCTGCTGGCCTTCGACGCCTTTCGCTTCAAGCCAGGCGAGTTCTGGCGTTCCCTCGGTTTGATCCATGGCCTGGCTTGGCTGGCACTGGGGGTCGCCAGCTTGGTCGTGCCGCGTGCGTGGCAGGACCGGCCGGTGGATGGCGGCAGGCGGGGGGGGCACCCTTGGTCGCACGAATGGACTTATGGAGACGCCGTCGAGCGGCGCGCCGTCCGGGTGCGGTTCCTGGCGGTGAATCCTTTCTTCTGGCTGGCGTCGCGCGCACGCCTCAAGCCGGCCTATGTCTGGGCGGTCCTGGGCTTGCTGGCGGTCGGCTGGTTTTGGGGGCTGACGAAATTCGGCCGGGATTGGCTCAACGGAGGCATCTATGTGACAACGGGCATCGTCTTGAACCTATTGCTGAAAGGTTGGATGGCATCGGAAGCGGGCCGTCAATTGGCCGAAGAACGGCAGCAAGGCACACTGGAGCTGCTCCTCTCAACCAAGCTGAGGGTGCGCGACATCCTGACCGGCCAGCGGCTGGCGTTGCAGCGGCAGTTCCTGGCGCCAACGGTGTTCGTGATTTTTCTGATGGGCCTGTTCTACATGGCCGGGCTGTCCGAGATGGACGGGGGGGACCGCGCGGCCTGGACCGCATTTTGGTTCGGTCTGCCCGTGATGCTGGTGGCGGACATGATCGCTCTGTATTGGGTTGGCATGTGGCAGGGCGTTGCGGCGCCAAACTGGAATCGCGCGGCCAGCAACACCGTCAGCCGGATTCTGGTTTTCCCCTGGGTGATTTTTGCCATCGTGCTGTTGCTGACGGGGCTTTCGGGCCTTGCGATGGGCGGCTCTGAGCTGGGATGGAGCTTTGCGTTTACTTTGTGGTTTGTGCTGGGGATTGGGACGGATATCGGTTTTAGCGCCGCAGCCCAGCAGAAACTGCTCACCGAGTTTCGCGAAATGGCGACCCGCCGCTATGAAACGCCGTCCCCCTGGTGGAAGCGGCTTTTGGGGGTTGAATAGGCCCGCGGCGGCCATACCGTACGGCCCCTCCAATCGGCTGCGGGCCAATTGAATGATTGAGGCGCTTCGGGTGGTTCGTTAATGTGGGCAGGCAATGTTGACGGTTTGGCGATGGTTCTTGGCCGTGGTGCTCCTGGCGGGGCTGGTTTTCCGCCTGGGCGGGGCGGAAGCTCCCAGCCCGGAGGAACGGGCATTCATCGCCGCAGCCCAGGCTTTTGAGGGAGGGTTCTTCGAACGCGCGGACAAGGAGCTCGAAGCCTTTGCGCAGCAGTTTCCCGCCTCGGCGCGCGTGCCGGAGGCCGTCCTGATGCAGGCGCAGGCCCGGGTGCAGCTCAAGAATTATGCGGGGGCGATTGAGTTGCTCTCCGCGCGGCTGGCAACGGCGGGAACCTGGATGGACCAGTACCTCTTCTGGCTCGGCGAGGCGCACAATCGCCAGGACCAGTACGCGCAGGCCGCCGATTATTTCGCGCGGCTGGTGCGCGAGCAGACCAATTCCTCCCGCCGGCTCGAGGCGGCCGTCGCCGAAGCCGCGGCGCGGTCAAAACTGGCGCAATGGCCGCAAGTGGTGGCGCTGTTGCAGGACAGCAACAGCGTCGTTCAGGTCACCGGCCGTTCCAACCCGACCAATGGCTTGGTGGTGCGCGGCTTCCTGTTGTTGAGCGAGGCGTATCTGGCTCAGGGACAATACCGGGCCGCCGAAGCGGCATTGCAACCGCTGGCGGGCGTTCCGCTGCATCCCCGGCTGGACTGGCAGCGGCAGCATGTGCTCTGCCGCATTCAGTTGGCGGAAAACCGGGCCGAAGAGGCCCTGGCCTGCAGCAGCAATCTCCTGGTGCTGGCCACCAACGCAGCCCAACCGCAACTGCTGGCCGACAGCGCGGCGTTTCGAGCGGGCGTCTTGGAGAAACTCGGGCGGGTCGGCGACGCCATCGCCGCGTATCAAAACAACCTGGCGGACGGCGTGCCCGCCGAGCGGCAGCGCCAGGCGCTGTTGAAAATCAGCTCGCTGGCGCTGGAGGAAAACGACCTCGCGCAAGCCACCGCCACCCTCGAACGGTTTTATGCCCAGCATCCGGCCGCGCCGGCTGCGGACCTCGCCCTGCTGACCGTTGGCGAGTTGCGCCTGCGCCAGTCTGTCGCCCTGGCCGGGAAGGCGGCGGCGGGCGGGGCGGGAGCCGCCACCAACGCCGCCCTCGCCACGAATCTCATGGCCTCGGCGCAGGCGGCCTTCTCGGAATTTGTCTCCAAGTTCCCCCAAAGCCCCCTCCTGGGCAAAGCGCAGCTCGATTTGGGCTGGTGTCTCTGGACCGATAATCGGTGGGCGGAGAGCCGCGCGGCCTTCCAGGCAGCTACGACCAACCTGCCCGCCCCCTCCGTGGACCTCGCCGTGGCCTATTTCAAACTCGGAGACGTCTGCTTCCAGGAACAGGATTACACCAACGCCCTGGCCAACTACCGCGTCATCCGCGAAAAATTCGCCGGCATTGAGGAGGTCCGAACCAACTTGCTCGAGCCGGCCCTCTACCAGGAGGTGCGCGTGGCGCTGGCGGCGGGGGATGTCACCTCCGCGGCGCGCGCGCTGACCAACATCTTGGGCAGTTTCCCCGAAGGCTTTCATGCCGAACGCGCGTTGCTGCTGGTGGGAAGCGAGCTGGGGCGGAAGGGCAATCCCGCGGCGGCGCGCCAGTTGTTCGAGGATTTCCTGCAACGGGCGCCGGCCGCCCCGCTGCTGCCTGAGCTGCGGCTGGGGGTGGCGCGAACCTACGAACGGGAAGGGAAATGGACCGAAGTCATCGCCGCCTACGACCAGTGGCTGGGCCAGTTCACCAACCATCCGGCCCGCCCCCGCGCCGAGTATGACCGCGCTTGGGCCTGCTGGCAGGCGGGTCTGGAAACGAATGCCTTGACCGGCTTCACCAATTTCGTGGCGCAATATCCCGCTCACGAGCTGGCCCCGCTGGCCCAGCGCTGGGTGGCGGATTACTTCTTTCGCAACGGCGACCCGTTCCAAGCCGAGAAAAACTACCAGTTGCTTTATAAAAGCACCAACTGGCCCCCCTCCCGCATCACCTACGAGGCCCAGTTGCTCGCCGGCCGCGCCGCCATGGCCCGCCTGAGCTGGGAGGATGCGGACGATTACTTCACCCAGTTGTACAACGACACCAACTGCCCCTACCTGGACCTCCGCGTCCAGGCCCTCTTCGGTTACGGCGACTATTGGATCAGCCGCGATTCGACCAACAAAGTCGCGGATTACGACCAGGCCATCGGCGCCTTCAACGGCATCCTGAGCCGCCACCCCACCAACCGCCTGGCCGTGCTCGCCTTGGGCAAGATCGCCAGTTGTTACCTGCAACGCGCCCTCGCCTCCCAGGATTATGAGCTGTCCCGGACCAATTTCCTGCAGGTCATTGCCGCGACCAACGCCGATGTCACCGCCCGCAGCATCGCCACCGTGGGCCTGGCCGTGGTCCTGGAAAAGCAGGCGGCCCTGGCCCGCACCCCCGCCGAGCAGTTGGCCTTGCGCAAGCAGGCCCTGGATCATTACCTGGATGTGTTCTACCGCAAGGTCGTGCGCGAGGGGGAGGCCCCGGACGAATTCTGGACCCGCAAGGCGGGTTTGGACGCCGCGGCGCTGGCCGAAACCCTCCAGGAGTGGGAAAGCGCCATCCAGCTTTATCAGCAGTTGATGGAAATGGTCCCCGCCTTGCGGCCGCGGCTCGAGAAAAACGTTCTGCGCGCCCGCGAGCAATTGGCGCGCGAGCGCGGCGCCGCCGGCTGAAATGCGGCATTGACACGGTCCGGCGCCCTCCCTTAGCTTCTGCCCGCAAAGAGCAACCGTGCTTTGCCCCGAATCAGCATTCGGGGATTTTTCTTGAATTATGGCCAACACAATACTGGTCGGCGCCCAATGGGGCGACGAAGGCAAAGGCAAAATTATTGACGTGCTCACCGAACAGGCGGACGTGGTGGTTCGCACCCAAGGCGGAAACAACGCGGGGCACACCGTCCATCTCAAGGGCCAGAAGTACGTGCTGCACCTGGTTCCCTCGGGCATCCTCCGCAAAGGCAAGGTCTGCGTCATCGGCAACGGCGTGGTCGTGGACCCCGTCAGCCTCATGACCGAGATCGAAGGCTTGCGCAAACTGGGGGTCCGGATCAACAAGAACCTGTTCCTGAGCGAAACCGCCCACGTCGTGTTCCCTTACCATCGCGAGCTGGACGCGCAGCGCGAAACCCGCAAAGGCCGGCAAAAAATCGGCACCACCAAGCGCGGCATCGGTCCCGCCTACGGCGACAAAGCCGCCCGGACGGGTCTGCGGGTGCTGGACCTGATCCGGCCCGAGCGCTTCCGCGAACAGTTGGCGGCGCGCATCAAGGAAAACAACGAGGTGCTCAAAGCCTTCGGCGCCAGGCCCCTCTCCTTCAAACAGGTGCATGAGGCCTACCGCCAGGCCGGCGATTACCTCGCGCCATTTGTCACCAACACTGTCGTGCTGCTGCACGAGGCGTTGCGCCGGGGCGACAACATCCTGTTCGAGGGCGCGCAGGGCACCTTCCTGGATATTGACCACGGCACCTACCCTTTCGTGACTTCATCCAATACCACGGCCGGCGGCGCCTGCACCGGCTCGGGCATCCCGCCCCACCGCATGGACCGCGTGGTCGGCGTCATGAAAGCCTACACCACCCGTGTCGGAGGGGGGCCGCTTCCGACTGAAAACGCCGAAATCGCCGACATGCTGCACGCCATGGGACGCGAATTCGGGGCGACGACGGGCCGGCCGCGCCGCTGCGGCTGGTTTGATGCCGTGGCCACCCGCCACGCGGCGATGGTCAACGGCATAGACGACCTGGCCATTACCAACATTGACGGGCTGGACACCATGGAAACCCTCAAGGTGTGCATCGGCTACCGTTGCGGACGCACCCGCTTCGATTACGTCCCCAGCGACGTCGAAGTGCTCTCCCAATGCGAGCCGATCTATGCCGAGTTTCCGGGCTGGCGCACCCCCACCCACCACGCGCGCAAATGGCGGGACCTCCCCCCCAAAGCCCGCGCCTATCTCAAAGCTCTGGCCGAACTGACCGGCGCCAATCTCGCCATCGCCTCGGTCGGCCCCGGCCGCGAGCAAACCATCTTCGTCTAACCTTATGCAGGCGCAGGCGGCTCACCTCTCCGCCGAAGCGAAGGCCTCCCTTCCGCGTCACGTGGCGGTCATCATGGCCGGCAACGGCCGCTGGGCCCGCCAGCGCCATCTGCCGCGAATCGAAGGACACCGCGCGGGGGCTGAATCCGCCCGCGCCATCATCCGCGCCGCCGGCGAGCTGGGCATCAAATACCTCACCCTCTACGCCTTCTCGGTCGAAAATTGGAATCGTCCCCGGGAAGAGGTGGACGCCCTGATGAAATATCTGGTCCATTACCTCAAAACCGAAACGTCCGAGCTCAACAAGAACAACGTCCGCCTCGAGGTCATCGGCCAGATTTACCGGCTGCCCGAAGCCGTCCAGGAACATCTGAAAAAGGCAATCGCCACGCTGTCCCGCAACAACGGCCTGACCCTGATCATGGCCCTGAGCTACGGCGGTCGCACCGAAATTGTCGAGGCCGCCCGCCGCATCGGCGCGGAAATCAAGGCCGGAAAACTGGACCCCGCGGACATCAACGAACAGGTCTTCGCCCAGCACCTCTACACCCGCAACTTCCCGGACCCGGACCTGTTG
The DNA here is from genome assembly GCA_029974925.1 of Verrucomicrobiota bacterium. GTDB lineage: Bacteria > Verrucomicrobiota > Verrucomicrobiia > Limisphaerales > UBA8199 > JARKQH01. The sequence goes on along the minus strand of JARKQH010000475.1, from coordinate 11,707 downwards.
ATCCGCACCAGCGGCGAAATGCGGGTGAGCAACTTCCTCCTGTGGCAAATCTCCTACGCCGAACTGGTGGTCACCCCCACCCTCTGGCCCGACTTCCGCAAACCCCAATTCTACGCCGCCCTCGAGGAATACGCGCGACGCCACCGCCGCTTCGGTGGAATCTGAGCCGGCCGATGCCGAATCCAGTGCCTCCCCGCCGCCTCCCGCCGGACCCGGTGAATGTCCGGCAGTTTACCGCATCCAGGCGGGGAAATAACTCTCGCCCTGTTTGTCTGCGAAGGTGATGTCGTAGCTGTTATGCCAGGGCAGGGACCACAGCGCCCGCGTGCGCACGTACCGGACCGACCCGTCGAAAAACCCCACATGCAGGCCCCGGTTGTGGCGCTGAATGGCGAAATGCTTGAACTCGTAATTCACGCCCGACCACTCCCCATTGAAGGCGGGTCGCAGCGACCCGTTGCCCGACGTGTCCGGCCCGCCCCCGCGCCACATCGCATCCGCCATCAGTGGCGTTTCCGTCGGCCGCTGGGCCGCATGAATCTTGCGCCAGTTCCTTGACGTGGGGCGTCCCTGCAAAGCCGTCACACTGGGGGGCGGATTGTAAATCCAGGAGTTGGCGCCGTAGCTTCCAAGAATATCCATCGTGACCATCGCCTCGCTATCCCGGATGGGAAAATTGAAGGCGGTCTCGGGCCCCCCGTGCTCCACCGTGGCCGTCGAGGTTAGTGGCACCTTGACCTCCTGGGCGCCCGGCCCGCGCCGCATCGTCGTCACCGGACACAGCAGCAACTGCGGCTTCTTGTTGTAGTACCGGCGCAGGGCATAAAGCCATTCCCCGCGTTCCCACGTCACGTCGTCGCCTTCGCTAAATGAGCCGTTGTAGTCATCGGTATAAGTGTACCAAATGATGCCCCATTGCTTGAGGTTCGACACGCAGTTGGCCGCGCGCGCCTTTTGCTTGGCCCGGCTCAGGGCCGGCAGCAGCATGGCGGCCAGGATCGCAATAATCGCGATCACCACCAGCAACTCGATCAAGGTAAAACCCCTCCAACGGGCTCGTGAACGGCAGGTCGAATCTTGGGCAGCCAGGTTTCTCATAATCTCGAATTGGCACCCATTATGGCGGAATGCCCACCCCTGTCATGTGGCATGAAGTGGCCACAAACGGCCGGGCCGGACTCAACCGCGAGGCCTTATTCCCTTCTTAGCCGAAAGAAGGTGCTGGGGGCCGAGGGGGCCGGTGGCTGAACTTCCAGCCATTGGATGGTACCCTGCAGCGTGGTGATGGACAGAGGGTTGCCCGCGGGATTCGCGGCCGGCTGCCAATGCGCCAGGTCGGGGGAAACCTCCGGTCGAACGGCCAGCCCAGGCTGCGCCGTCCAGTACAGCCGCAGCCACGGAGCCGTGCCGGCCAGATGCCACTCCGAAACGCTGAGCCGGGGACGCCGGCAAAGCAAGGGAGGACCGCTGTCGGTCACGACGAGGCTGAAGTTGTCGTAATGCACCGGTCCCTCATGCGCCGCCACATCGAAAATCAAATACCGGGCCGTGGTCGAGTTGTTGAAGCGGAACGAGCCGGAATCCACCACCGCCCCGTTCACCAGAATCTGGTAGGAAGACGCAAGGTCAGTCGTGTTGCCGTTGAAATCCGCAACCCGCACCGTGAGGTTGATGGGCGTGCCGATGGGCAGGCCGTTGGTCAGCCGCACATTCACGTCGGCGCCGCCCGGGCTGGACCCGGCGTCCAGCCGCTTGAACACGCCCAGGCCCCCGGCGCCGTCCGTGCCGATCTGCACCCCAAGGTCCACATCGCCCACGGGCAGGTCGCCGGCATCCGCGAGGCTCAGCGACATGCGTTGCGCGTAAGTGGCGCCGACCCCGTCAATGTCCATCTGGATGCTCACCTCATAGGTCCGTCCCGCCAGCCAGCGCCCAAAATTAAAGCCGGCCGCGCCGTCGGCGCTGAATTCGAACCGCCCATTGCCGTTGCGGGGCGCCACCGTCAGACGATTCTCACTAATCCGAAAATCCGACGCCTGGCGCGGCGAGGTGCCGCCGGTGCTGCCCAACCGGTAGCCGAACAACGAGGAGGCAGCCGCGCCTCCCAGCCGCCCCGGCGCCTCATAATTCACACCGGCGTTGGCGCCAAAACCCGTCCCGGGAGAGCTGCCTCCGGTGACCGTGTAACTGTCAGCGAGGACCAGGCCCGAAAAATTCGAGCCGGCACAGGGAACGACCTCGTCCACACGCCCCATGACCACCTCCTCATACCAGTTTGTCAATTGGGTCTCGAGTTGCGCCACCACGCCCGCATACGCGGGCTGCGCCACCAGGTTGGTCGCCTCGGCATGGTCGTGCGGTATCAGATATAGCTCCCGGCGGCCGCCGTCCGGGTCCCGCATGAACTTGTAGGGCCCGGCGCGGACCGCCAGCTTGGGCGAGGCCGGGGAAAGACCGGACACCGACCCGTATTCCCAGAACAAGGGCCGCGTTCGGGATCGGGTGGAACCGCGAAGCACATCACTCATGTTCTCGCCGGCAAACGGCGCCTGGGGCAGGGGGATGCCCGCCAGGTCGCAATACGTCGGCAGCAAATCCAGCGTCGAAATGACGGTATTCGAGTTGACAACGCCGGCCGGAACCGTTCCCGGCCAGCGCACGATGAACAGCTCGCGAATTCCGCCCTCGTAAAGGTTGCCTTTCCCGCCCCGCAGCCCCCCGTTGCGATTGAGGAGGTTTTCGATGGTGTCGTTGGGCGCGCCGTTGTCGCCGACGACGACCATCAGCGTGTTGGTGCCGGCGCCCAGGCCGTCCAGCGCCCGGGCCAGCCGGCCAATTTGTTTGTCCAGATTGTGGAGCTCGCCGAGGAAAAGTTGCGCGGTGGTGTTGGAGGTGATGTGGTCGAAATCGTTCTCCTGGCCGGGAGGCACATTGTACGGCGAATGCGTGTCGTTGTAGGGAACATGCACATAGAACGGCCGTCCGGCCGTCACCGCGTTGGTAATGAAAACCAGCGCGGCGGTGGTATGGCGCTCGGCGCCCTCATACCATTCGATCCACTCGATGGTGCCCGGCACATCCGCGTTCTGCTGCGACAGGCTGTGGCCGTTGTACAGCACGCGATTGCCCATCCCCTCAAACGCCACCAGCGATTCATCAAACCCGTACGCCTGCGGAAAGGGCGCGTCGTTCACATCGCGCCCCCCGCCCATGTGCCACTTGCCGAACTGGCCGGTGCGGTAGCCCGCGCGTTGGAACAACCGCGGCGCCGAGACGGTGTCCGGCTGCACCCAGTCGGCCATGTTGCGGGCCGCGTTGCTGGCCTTGTTGTCGAGGAAACTGTGGATGGCGTAGCGGGTGGGCTCGATGCCGGTCAACACTCCCGTGCGCGACGGCGAGCAGATTGGGGACGCCACGTAGCCCTGGGTGAAGCGGGTGCCTTCCGCTGCCAGGCGGTCCAGATTCGGCGTGATGGGCTGCCCCAGCTTGTTGGTAACCGGGCTGCCATAACAGGAGAGGTCGCCCCACCCAATGTCGTCAATGAAGACAAAGAGAATGTTCGGCCTCGCGGGAGCGGCGCCGGCCGTCAGCCAGGCGCAGCCCGACAAGGCCAGCGCGACGGCAATGCCCAGTTTCCTCATGAAACCTCACCAGACTTGTTTCAGCGCGTCGGTCAGACGAAGCGCCGCCAGGGCCAGCCTTTTCCGGGCTATCTCGCGTGATTCCTTCGCGTATTGCGCGCTCACCTCCGGAATGGCGGAATCCGGCAGATTCCGAGCCCTGGCGGCCGGGGCTTCAACGTATTGGATACGGTTGGGATCGTAGGCAAATTCCGCGGCAACCTGCCAGCTTTCGCGCACCCACGCCGGCACCCGCTTGTTCTTGCGGTATTCCTTGAGAGCCTTGGGCTGGAGAGCGGGATCCGCGGCCAGTTCATCCGCCAGCGCCATGATGCCACGGTAGGAAAGGTCCGACCCCGGCAATTGATCCCAGAAGGCATGCAGGCCCACGCGCTGCCCTTGCGGGTTGCGAACCAGCAGACTCCCGCCGCCGCCAAAACCGCCGGGTTTTTCTTTGGTGACCAGCGCCGAGGCATGGAGCGGTTGATGCAAATCGGCGTAAAGATGCAGAACGACACAGAGGCTGACCGCCCGGTCGTGGGCGCTGGCTTTCCGGTTCTTCAAGGTGGCGATGCAGTCCATCAGGGCGGTCTGTCCGTTGGTTTTGGCCAACGAGTAGTTTTTCAACAGCGAGCGGTCCTTTTCCCCCGGCAGAAGAAAGGGCAGTTCAATGCCGTGCGGATAGATGTTGTATTTGGTGACCGACTTGGGCTTGGGCGGCTGGCCGTTCTTTGCCGGACGCACCAGGTCCGGCCACACCGCGGCGGTCAGAAAGGCCCACTCGTTCGTGTCCACGCCGGCCGGCACATCGGCGGTGAGAATGTTTTTGTAATGAGGATGCTGCTTCAGAAGGTCGGTGGCAGCCTGGCGCTCGGCGGCATCCATTCGGCGCCAGGCCAGCTCCGCCACGGCCCGATGGCCGAGGCTGTTCCAGGCGTTGACACTAAAGGTTGCGAAGGTCAGGGCGATGACGGCGGATGCGGTTTTGATCATAATTTAATGCTGGAATGAAGTATCAAGGCGAATTTTGACGCGGCCAGAGCGGCTTTTATTCGAGATCGAAACGCCCCGTGCAGAGGCGTCAGGCAAGGTTTCGTCGAGGGCCGGGCGCGAGACCGGGAATTCATTCCAGCTTGCACAAAGCGAACGAGGGCGGCGGCGCGAGGGTCAGAAAATCGCGCCCGCCCGTAATCTGCGCTGTAACCATGAACCGGGGCAACCACAGCAAAATCAGCCCTTACCTTATCCGGCGCGGCGCTGGAAGTCATGTGGCATAAAGTGGCCACGCCATCCTCCCAGTGTTGAAGGGTCACGGGCATGCCGGTCGTATCCCTCACTCCTTGTCTCGCCCCAACCGCGCGTTGCCGTTCCCGGGGCCACCTGTTACCTTGCGGCCATGGGACGTCAATGGTTGCATGCCAAACGCGCCGTCGCCTCGATGAAAAAGGCGCAGATGACCGGCAAAATTGTCCGCGAGATCATGGTGGCCGCCCGGATGGGCGGGCCCGATCCCGCCGCCAACGCCCGCCTCTTTGCCGCCGTCGAAAAAGCCCGCAAGGAAAGCGTCTCCCGCGACGTCATCGAGCGGGCCATCCGCAAAGGCGCCGGGATTGGCGAGGACAAGGTGGTCATGGACCATGTCACCTTCGAAGGCTACGCGCCCCACAAGGTGCCGGTCATCGTCGAGGTGTACACCGACAATGTCAACCGGACTGCGCCGGAAATCCGCAGCCTGTTTCGCAAAGGGCAGCTCGGGACCAGTGGCAGCAATAAATTCCTCTTTGACGCCACCGGCATCGTCGAGGCGCACCACCCCGATCCGCAAACCGACCGCGAAGCCGCCGCCATCGAGGCCGGTGCCAACGAGGTCGAGCCGCTCTCGCAAGACCAGAATGACGATATTCCCGCCGGCGCCGCCGGCGCCCGTTTCTTCACCGACCGCACGGCGGTGCATGCGGTTTCCCGCTGGCTCACCGACCACGGCTGGACGGTCGTCACCAGCGAAATCGGCTACCTGGCCAAGACGTTTCCTGACCTGACCGAAGCCCAGAAAATTGAAGTGGGCGAGTTCCTGCAGGCGCTCGAGGACCACGATGACGTGCACCGGGTCTGGGCGGCGTTGAAGTAAGCCGGAGGTGTGCTTTCGGCCAGCCGGTCGGCAGCCGGCCAGCTCGGCCAACTGCCAGCTCTTGAGGCCGGCGCCGCCCGTCAGAGGCCGACCCAAGCGGCCCCAACGCGAATCCACAGGGGAATGGTGACCAGGCTCACCACCGAGGTCCCGATGACCACTCGCAGCGCGGTGGGCGGGTCGCCCCCGTAGTGCCGGGCCATCACAATGGGAAAGACGGCCGACGGCATGGCCGCCTCGAGCACCATCACCCGCTTGAGCTCGAGCGTGGCAGGCAAATGGCGGGCGGCCAGCAGAAACAAAACGGGCAGGACGGCCTGCCGGAGCAAAACAGCGCTGAGAATCGTTCGCCAGCCCGGCGTGGAATGAAAATCCTTGAGGTGGTCGGCCACCACCGCCCCAATCAACACCAGCGCCATGGGAATGGCACACTGCCCGAGCCAATGCACCCCCAGGCGGACTGATCGCGGCACGGCGTCGTGCCAGCCAAACCAGTTCAGTGCCAGCGCCGCCACGATCGCAAGCAACGGCGCATTGATCACGTTCCGCCAGTCCCGCCCAAGCCGCGTTCCCCGAAACAGCATGACGCCGAATGTCCACATCGCGATTTCCACCCCCACATTGTGGAGAAAGAGCACACCCACGGTTTCGCTGCCGGGAAAAAGCAGCAGCGCCAGCGGCAGGGGAATGTAGCTGTAATTGTAGATGCCCACCGTCGCGCTGAACGTGCGCGCCGCGGCCGGGTCGCGCAGGCCGTGCAGGGGGCGGGCCGCGCGGCCAAGCAGCATGCCCACCGCCGCCGTGACAAACCCCACCAGCGGGGCCAGCACCAGGTTGCCCGCCTGCGCCAAAGCCGCATTGCCCAGCGCGGCATCCAGAATCAAACACGGAAACAAAACGTTGATGTTGACCCGGATCAGACTCTGGTCGGCTTCTTCGGTCAGCCAGTCCAGTTTGCGAATCACCAGGCCCAGGGCAATGATCCCAAACACCGGAATCACCGCGCTAAGCACCGTTAAGGATTCGTTCATGACGCCAAAGCTGGTGACAGAAATCCTCCGCCCGGTCAAGCCCACCGGCACGGGCCCCGCCCGCGCGAAGTTTGTGCCGAACAAAACGAGCGCCGGATTGTCTATAACCACGTTTAGCGACTGCACTTGCGCGAGCCCGTGCGGGTGGGCAAGACTAGGCAGTCCAAATCGCATGGCAAAACCATCGAACCACGTCGGGGTGCCGCGCCGGGCGTTCATCCGTGCCCGGTTCGCCGGCTTTTGGGCCGCCGTTCTGGTCGCTCTGGCGGCGGCGTTCGTTGCTCCCGCCGCCACGTTTACCGCCTCGCTGGACCGCAACCAGATCGTGCTGGGCGAAAGCGTCACCCTGGCCCTGACCTTCTCGGGCGGAAATCCGCAGGATGTTCCCAACCCGCCGGACATTCCAAACCTCGACATTGCCTATATCGGCCCCTCGAGCCAGTTCAGCCTGATTCAGGGCCGCGTGAGCTCCATCGTGACTCACAACTTCCAAGTGACTCCGCGGCAGGCCGGTGATTACACCATTCCCGCGCTGCGCGCCACGGTCGGCGGGCAGCTCCTCTCAACGCAGCCACTGACCCTGCGCGTGCTCAAACCCAGCGCGCCCACCCCCGAGGCCATGGCCTCGGGCTCCCAAGTCGCCTTCCTCAGGCTGGTGGTTCCGAAAACCGAGATTTTCGTCGGCGAAACCGTGCCGGTTCAGCTTCAGCTCTGCCTTCGGCGCGAAGTCCAGGGGATTTCCAATTTCCAACTGACCAGCCTGCCGGCGGAGGGCTTTTTGGTCGGCAAAATGGTTCAAGGCCAGCGCGGCCAGGCGCAAATCGGCAACGCCCTCTACTCTGTCATCCCCCTCCTCCTGCCCGTCAAAGCGCTCAGCGCCGGCAACCTCACCCTCGGGCCGGCCACCGCGAGCGCGCTTCTGGAAGTCCCCTCGGCCAATCGCCGACGCGATCCTTTCTTCGAGCGATTCGGCTTTCCGGATTTGCTGGGCGGCACCGAACAGAAACAGGTCGTCCTCGCCTCCGAAGCTGTCCCCCTGCAAACGCTGCCTTTGCCCGCACAGAACCGGCCGGCCAACTTCAACGGGGCGGTGGGCACCTTCACCCTGAGCCTCACCGCCAGCCCCACCAACCTGACCGCCGGTGACCCCATCACGGTCAAGGTGCAGATTTCGGGCCGGGGGGCGCTCGATACCCTGACGCTGCCCGAACCGTCATGGGCGGGCTTTAAAGTCTATCCGGCCACGTCGAAGCTGGACACCACCGACGCCCTCGGGCTGGAGGGGACCAAATACTTCGAACAGGTGGTGGTGCCCGAAACCGCCTCCGTGCAGGCGCTGCCCTCCTTCACCTTCAGCTTTTTTGACCCGGAACAGAAAGTTTACCGCACGCTTTCCCATCCGCCGGTGCCGCTGCTGGTGCGTCCGGGCGGCTCGGCCTCCGTTCCCGCTCTGGCGGCGGACCGCCATGCCGGCCAAAACCAGTCGCCGGCCCAGGACATTGTCCATATCAAGCAGCGCATCGGAGCGGTGGGCCAGCTTCAGCCGCTGGTGTTCCGGCCGTGGTTCCTCGGCCTCCAGGCGCTGCCGGTCCTGGCCTTCCTTGGCGCCGCCGTGTGGCGCCGCCGCACCGAACAGTTGGCGAACAATCCGCGTTTGCGCCGTCAGCGGCACGTGGCCAGAATCATCCGCGATGGCCTGGCCGAGTTGCGGCGGTTCGCCGCTGCCAACGATTCCGAAGCGTTCTTCGCCACCGTCGTCCGCCTGCTCCAGGAACGGCTCGGCGAACGCCTCGACGCCCCCGCCTCCGCCATCACCGAAGCGGTGATCGAGGAGAAGTTGCGCCCTCGCGGCGTGCCGGAGGAACTCCTCACGCCTTTGCACGACCTGTTTCAATTGTGCAACCAGGTCCGCTATGCGCCGCTCAAAACCAGCCAGGAACTCAGTGCTCTCATCCCGCAGATCGAATCCCTGCTGGCGCGGCTGGAGGAGGTGAAGCCATGAGCCACCTCCGGCCTCAACCCGGTTGCCTCTGGCGGGCCCTGCTCGCGGCATGGATCGGTCTTCTCTGTGCGACGCTGACGGCTCGGTGTCAAAACGCGGATTTCGAGGCGGCCAACCGGCTCTACGAACAGGGTCAATTCGCCGAAGCCGCCGCCGGGTACCAAAAACTCGTTGATGCCGGGCAGGCCTCGGCCGCGGTGCTCTTCAACCTCGGCAACGCGTGGTTCAAATCCGGAAAAATCGGCCGGGCGGTCGTCGCCTATCGGCAGGCCGCCAGCCTTGCACCGCGCGACCCGGACGTGGTGGCCAACCTGCAGTTCGCCCGCAACCAGGTTCAGGGCCCGCGAGTCCTCCCCGCGGCCTGGCAACGTTGGCTCGGCAAACTGAGCCTCAATGAATGGAGCTGGCTCGCGGGCATTGCTGTCTGGGTTTGGTTCCTTTTGCAGACCTTGCTCCAGTTCCGTCCGGCGTGGAAGCGCTCCGCGCGAGGCGCCGTGATTGCAGCAACGGTCTTTGCCCTCCTGGCGTTGGGCGGATTCACCGCCGCTTTCGCCGACGCTCGCGCCACCCGCCTCGCCGTCATAGTCGAGCCCGAGGTGGTGGTTCGTCACGGGCCGCTGCCGGAATCGCCCATCGCCTTCACCGCCTACGACGGCGCCGAGTTGCGCTGGACCGACCAGAAGGACGACTGGGTGCAGGTGAGCGCCGGCCCCCGCCGCATCGGTTGGGTTCAGAAGTCGCAAGTGGCTCTCTTTCATCCTCTTAAGATGTCTTGAGCTTTTTGGATTCGACGCCTTCAGCGCGCACGCTATGATGCCCGCGCCATGAAACTTGCGTTTCGGATATCATTAGCCTTTGTTTCCCTCATCACCCTTGCAGCCCGCGCGGCGGACCGGCCGGCAGTCGTGCTGACGCCCTTGGAGGACCGGGTGCGGGTCGAGATCAACGGTGCGCTCCTGACCGAGTACTATTTTACCAACGTGCCCCGGCCCTATTGCTATCCCTTGCTGGGGCCCAAGCAGCGGCCCATGACGCGCAATTTCCCCATGCGGACCGTCGAAGGGGAGGAGCGCGATCATCCCCACCACCGTTCCCTGTGGTTCACCCACGGCGCCGTCAACGGGCACGACTTCTGGTCCGAACAGCGCAACTTCGGCAGGATTGTTCATCAACGGTTTGAAACCCTCGCTTCCGGCCGCGAGGTGGGCACCCTCAAGTCCAGCAACTGCTGGATCAGCGCCGAGGGGCAGCTCATCTGCACCGATGAGCGGACGTTGCGGTTTTACAAGCCGGCGCATCCCGGCGAGCGCCTTATTGATTTTGAGGTGACCATCTACGCCTCGCAGGGGCCGGTGACTTTTGGCGACACGAAGGAAGGCAGCATGGCGGTCCGCATCGCCGAGACCATGCGCTTGAAGGGAAATTTGGGCAAGGGCCGGATTGTGAACAGCGAAGGGGTTCGTGACGACAAGACGTGGGGCAAGCGCGCGAAATGGTGCGACTATTACGGCCCTGTGGACGGCGATATCGTGGGCATCGCCATCCTGGATCACCCCTCGAATCCGCGGCACCCCACCTGGTGGCACGTGCGCGATTACGGCTTGTTCGCCGCCAATCCGTTCGGCAAACACGATTTCGAAAAACTGAGTGACAAAACCGCGGGCGACCTGGTGGTTCCCGCCGGCCAGAGCATCACCTTCCGTTATCGCATCCTCCTCCACGAAGGCGACGAGCGCCAGGGCAAGGTCGCGGAACACTACCAGCGCTTTGTCGAGGGCGGCGCCGGATTTTAACCCGCGCCCCGGTACAATCCAAAGCGCCGCAGCCGCGGCAGTTGGAATCCTGCGCGCCCCTCCCGGTCCCGGAGGGACAATCGAAAACAGCCCGGCGTTTCAGCGCCGGGTTTGAGTCCGTCACACCGATCAGTCCCGCGGGGACGGCTGAGCCGGAGCTCTGCGTTCCTTTGCGTCTCGGCGGTTCGACGGAAGTGGCCCGCAGACCACGCAGAAGGACGCAGAACCGGGCGGGCCCGGGCTGGGCCCCAGCCGCCAGCCTATTACGGTGGGTGGCTTCACCGCGGATTGAGCGGATGACACGGATGGGAAACAGCAGGAGAAAATGGCGGCAACGATGGTGGTGTCTGGCGCAAGCGACTTTGCCCCGCACCCGGAGTCCTGTGCGGCGCCCCTATCCGTGAAATCCGTGAAATCCGCGGTCCCTTCTTTGGCCGGTCACGCGTAGGGCATCCTTCCTCGGCTCTGCGCGTCGCAGCTCAGCCTTCAGGCTTCGCGTCAGGGAGCGCAGGCCCGCAGACCACGCAGAAGGACGCAGAACCGGCCGGGCCCGGGCTTCCCCTTGAAAGACTGCGCCACGAAAGCCGGCAAGACTTGGCTCCCGCCGGTGAGGCTCCCTCGGTGAGCTTTCTTTCGCCGCCGCGGAATCGCGGAGCATCGCGATTCATCGGGACTCACGGCTTGCGGGAACTCTGGGATGCCACCACCCCCAACCCCCTCCGCAAGCGGAGGGGGCTGGACATTTTGGAGACAGGGGACCGGGGGTGGCGGCCTGGCGGCCTTACCCCCGGCTACTGTCTGAAACCCTTTCAGGGTTTTGGAGACGGGTTGGGGAAGGGCAGGGGAAGTCTCGAACTGATGACGAGCCCCGAGGTAATTGAGGGTCTGGAACGGGGCTGGGACGTCTCGTCCCAGAAAGTCTTGGGTGGCGAGGGGGTGGGCAGGTCGGGCGACGAGACGTCTCCACCCCCGAAGTAATTGAGGGTCGGGATTGGGGCTGGGACGTCTCGTCCCAGGAAGTTTTGGGTTGCGATGGCGCGGGAGGTGTGGAGACGAGACGTCTCCACCCCCGAAGTAATTGAGGGTGTGGATGGGGGCTGGGACGTCTCGTCCCAGGAAGTTTTGGGTTGCGA
>JARKQH010000473.1 GCA_029974925.1 Verrucomicrobiota bacterium | reverse complement strand
CCGCATCGGCCTTTATGGGGACAAACTCCGCCCCGCCCCCGTTCTTTCTCCCTGATTTGGCAGGGAGGCGTTCCACCACGTCCCCATATCCTTTTGTTCAAATATCAGGGACCTGGTGAAACAGGTCCCTACCAGACCCGTTACGCCCCGATTTCCACCAAACCTTGACTGCATGAATGGTTTTATGGTGGGATGGCGTCGCGTAAAGCCAAAAACACACGCGATGAGCCAGACCAACGCTGACACGCCGGCCGGGGCGGGCATGACCCGCAGATCGTTTCTGAAACGGAGCCTGGGCGCCGGCGGGCTGCTGCTGGCGCCGACCCTCCTCCCCGGCGCGGTCTGGGGCGCGGAGGTGGGGCCCAACGACCGCGTGGGGGTCGCGCTGATTGGCAACGGCCTGATGGGAGCCGGCCATCTGCAGCGGCTGGCTTACGACCCGGCCTTCCAGTTGTTGGCGGTCTGCGACGTGGACGCGGTGCGGCGCGAGGCCGGCCGCACCAAGGTCAACGAGATTTATGCGGCGACCCGGCCAGGCGCCGGGTCGGAGGGCTGTGCCGCTTGCGCGGATTACCGGGAGGTCCTGGCCCGCAAGGATGTGGATGCCGTGGTGATCGTCACACCCGATCACTGGCACGCCTGGCAATCCATTCACGCCGCCCAGGCGGGCAAAGACATTTACTGCGAGAAACCAATCTCCGTGACCCTCGACGAAGGTCGGCGGGTGGCGCAGGCGGTGAAACGGTATGGCCGCGTCTTCCAGACCGGCACGCAGTACCGCTCCATCCCCGCCATCCGGAAGGTGTGCCGGTTCATCCGGGATGGGCGGCTGGGCAAGGTCAGGCAGGTCTTCGCCCTCTACGGGTCCATGACCTCCGCGCTGAACGCCAAACGGTGCCAGGCCTATGCCGCCGTGTTCGACCTGGCCCGCTGCGGCGAGCAATACGCCCCGATGGATTTTGCCCTTCCGCCCGAGCCGGTGCCCGACGGGTTGGACTGGGACATGTGGGTCGGGCCGGCGCCGTGGCGCCCCTACAACCGTCTCTACCACGAGAACCCCTCGCCCGGCGTGGTGCCCTGGGCTTTCAGCGACGCCTTCGGCGCCACCGCCTCCACCTGGTACCTGTCGCATGCGGCCGACGTGATCCAATGGGCCCTGGGCTGTGAATACTCCGGGCCGGTCGAGATTCTTCATCCCGGGTCCGGCGGCTGCCCCACGCTGACGCTGCGATACGCCCAGGGCACGCTGCTCCACCTGGTGGATTCCTGGAAAGCGGTCAAGGAAGTTTACCATGCCGTGCCCGAGAACGCCCGTCTCGAAGGCAATTTCGGCGGCCTTTTCGTCGGCGAACGCGGCTGGCTCACAACCATGTCCGTCGGCGGCCGGTTGGAAGGCGAGCCGGAGTCGTTGTTCGACGAAATGGAACTGAAACGCACGCCCGAGGTGAACATCGGCTCGAACACCCACCATGCCAACTGGCTGGAATGCCTGCGCAGCCGGCAAAAACCCGCCGCGGACGAGGAAATCGGCCACCGGTCGGCTTCGATCGGCCACCTGGCCAACATCGCCTCCCGGCTCGGGCGGTCGTTGAAATGGGACCCGGTCCGGGAAACGTTTGACGATTCCCTGGCCAACCGGCTGCGTTCGCGCGCGACGCGGCAACCGTGGGCCTGAACCCGGCAAACTGATGAAGACACCCTGTTTGACTTTGATGACGGCGGCCCTGCTGGGCCTGGCGGGCGCCGCGCCGGCCCGAGCGGATTCGTTCGTGACCAGCCCGGAAGACCGGGCCCGCATCGAGCAAGCCCTGCCGGCGAGCGCCCCGGCCCGTCCGGCCAAGCCCCGCCGGTTGCTGATCTTCACGCTGAATGTGGGTTACGGCGGGCATCCCTCGGCCGCTCACGCCAGCGAGGCCTTCACTCTCATGGGACGCAAGACCGGCGCTTTTGAAACGACCGTGACAGCGGACCCCCAGGTGTTCGAGCCCGCCAGCCTGGCGCGGTACGACGCCGTGTTTTTCAACAACACCGTCGGGAATTGTTTCACCAATCCGGAGCTGCGCCGGGCGCTGATGGCCTTCGTGACCGGCGGAGGCGGCTTGATGGGCGTGCATGGCACCTCTGTCGCCTTCACGCGCTGGCCCGGCGCCGTCGAGGACTGGCCGGAATTTGGCTTCCTGATCGGTGCGCGGGGCGCCGCGCACAAGGAGAGCGACGAACGGGTGTGGATCAAGGTCGAGCAAGCCGATCACCCCCTGACCCGCATGTTTGACCCGCAGGGCTTTGAATACCGGGACGAGTTCTTTCGCTTTCACGAGCCCTATTCGCGCGAGCGGGTGCGCGTGCTGCTGAGTCTTGACACCCAAAAAACGGACCTGCAATCGGGCGAACCGCGCGGCAACACCACCCGGGCCGACGGCGATTACGCCGTGGCCTGGGTGCGGAATCACGGGCGCGGGCGCGTCTTCTACTCGAGCATGGCCCACAACCCGCGCGTGTTCTGGGACCCGAAGATGCTCGAGTTTTACCTGGCCGCCATCCAGTTCGTGCTGGGGGACCTGCCGGCGCCGACGACCCCGAGCGCGCGGCTCAACCCGGCAGTCCGGGCCCAGGAAAAGCTGGGCTGGCGCCTGGGCATCGAAGCCTACACCTTTCACAAGTTCACGTTTTTCGAAACGATTGACAAAACCGCCGACCTGGGGCTGTCCTACGTGGGCGGACTGAGCTTCCAGAAGGTCAGCGCCGCGATGCCGAAGAATTTCGATCCCGACCTGACCGATGCCGAGTTGGAAGCGGTGCGTTTGAAGCTGGCCGAAAGAGGGGTGCGGCTGGTCACCTATTACCTGCAGGAAATTCCCGACGAGGAACAGGCCTGCCGCAAAATCTTCGAGTTCGGCCGAAAGCTGGGAATCGAAACCTTCATGACCGAGCCGAAGCTCGAAGCGCTCGAGCGGATTGACCGCTTCTGCAACCAGTACGGGATCAAGGTGGCGCTCCACAACCATGATCAAAAGGCCTCGCCGGCCTACTGGAGTCCCGAGGCCGTGCTCCGCGCCTGCCAGGGCCGGAGCCCACTAATTGGCGCGTGCGCCGACCTCGGTTACTGGATGCGGAGCGGGATTGACCCGGTCGAGGGGCTCCGGAAACTGGGCGACCGCCTGATTACCCTGCAAATGCACGACTTGCACGCGCCCGGGCCCGACGGACACGATGTGCCTTGGGGAACCGGCGTGGGCCGCAGCGCCGAGGTCTTTGCCGAAATGCGGCGGCTGGGGCAGCGGCCGACCCTGATCGGCCTGGAATATTCGTATGACTGGTATGAGTCCCTGCCGAAAATCGAGCAATGCATCCGTTTCTTCAACCAAGTGACGCGGGAGTGGTGAAGCCATGAGCCAGACTGTTGCCGCAGACCCGGCCCGCCGGTTGGAAGAGGCATTCCAGGCGCTGGCGGCGTATGATTGGGGATCGCCCCGGGGAGTACTCCTGCCGATTGACGAAGCGGTGCGCAACGCCGGCTACGACCGCAAACAAGCCCGGGCGCTCGAGCAGCGACTGGTCCAAGCGCTGCAGGCCGGCGGCTCTTTGGCCCGGCAGCAATACCTTTGTTCAAAGCTGGCCCTGATCGGGACGGACCGCTGTGTGCCGGCGCTCGCCGCTTTGCTGGACCAGCCGGAACTGGCCACCGCCGCCTGCGATGCGCTGGAAAAAATCCCGGGCAGCGCCCCGGGCAGGGCTTTGCGGGCAGGCTTGAAAAAGGTCAGCGGGCGGCAAAAGGCGGCGGTGGTGAGAGCACTCGGAGTTCGGCGGGACCGGGCCGGCATCAGCCCGCTCGCGAAATGTCTGGCCGACCCGGACCCGGCGGTGGCCGCTCGGGCCGCCGAAGCGCTGGGCGAGATTGGCACCGCGCGATGCGCCGAAACGCTGAAAAACGTTTACCGCCGCAAGGGACCGGCGGCCAACCCGGCCCTGGCCGGCGCATTACTCGCCTGTGCGGAACGGCTGGCGCAGGCCCGGCAAAACCGCGAAGCCCGGCGCATTTACGAGTTGCTGGTTTACAGCGCCGAGGCCGCCCATATCCGGGACGCGGCCAGCCTTGGCTTGCAGCAAACCACCTGACCGGCGCTCCGGCCGGCGACATCCCCCCACCAGGGAATCGGGGGCCGCAACGCCTCGTCGCGCCTGCGCGGCTCGCCTTGCCGGGCGGCCTCGAAGACTTGGGTGATTTCGAGGTTCAGGGCGCCGGGCCAAAACCAGCAACTGCTGATGCTCTACAGCCGCTGAAGAATGCTCTCCTTGGGCACTCCTTGAGCCGCGGCGACCGCGCACAGAATGGCGTTCAAAGTGCCGAGTCGCAGCGGACGGTGGTCCGGTACTGCAATGCGATGGTGTTTGGGCGTATCAATTTGGAGGATGATGTGACTGCACCTCCTGGTGCACCTGGCGGCACCCATAATGCCTGCAAAGAACACGGACCAAGTCCGCTCCGGCCAGGTCCCGCGGCAGCTTCATGCGAATGTCAACACTTCGTCACGAACCATATGAAGCCGGATGCCGCTGGGTTTCGGCTGGTCAAAGAAGTAGGCCGCAACGGCCTCCCGCACGTTAGCCCGCAACTGCTCCCAGTTATCACCCTCGGTGAAAATGTCATGCGACAGGCACTCCGCCACAAAGCCGCCATCCCCCTCCTGCGTCACCTCAAACACGATTTCCATTCGCCAATTATGTCATTGAACAAGACCCTTGACAAGCCTTGTCACCGGGGAGGCCGGGCTGCGGTCGAAAACCGATTGCGCAAGCCAACCAGTGCTGCTGGAGGAACGGGCGGAAGCGGGGGCTGGCCCGGCAGCGGGCTGGTTGATTGACATCACGACCAGGCTGCGGGTTCCGGTTACGGCCTGCGTTGGCTCCGGCGCTTTTCTCCGTGCGTCCCAAGCGCAGCGTTTATTCTCGGTGTAATGTCAACCTGCAATCACGCGGACGTCCCTTATCCGTACCGTGACTCCTCCTTGCCGGCCTTCTGGTCCGGCTGAGCCGCGCCGCTGGTTCAAATCCGCCGGACGGGGATGCCGCGGCTCGCCAGGTAGTCCTTGACCTGGCCGACGGTGTATTGGCCGAAATGAAAAATGCTGGCGGCCAGGACCGCATCCGCCTTCCCCTCGAGCAAGACCTCCGCCAGGTGCTCCAGCGAGCCCGCGCCGCCGCTGGCCACCACCGGCACGTCCAATGCCTCGCTCAGCCGGCGGGTAATCACCACGTCAAAGCCCGCGCGCGTGCCATCGGCGTCAATGCTGTTCAGCACAATCTCGCCGGCCCCGAGGCTGACGGCCCGCTGCGCCCACTCCAGCGTTTCCAAACCGGTGGCCTTCCGGCCCCCGTGCGAGAACACCTCCCAGCGGTCCGGCGCCACCCGCTTCGTGTCTATCGAAACCACAATGCACTGGCTGCCGAACTTCTCCGCCCCGGCCCGGATCAGGTCGGGGTTGGCCAGCGCCGAGGAGTTGATGCTGATCTTGTCCGCCCCCGCCCGCAACATGGTGTACATGTCCTCGACCGACTTGAGTCCCCCGCCCACCGTCAGCGGCATGAAACACTGATCGGCTGTTCGCTCGATCACGTCCACCATCGTCGCCCGCCCATGCGCGCTGGCGGTGATGTCGAAAAACACCATCTCGTCGGCGCCCTGCTCGTTATACCGGAGCGCCAATTCCACGGGATCGCCCACGTTGCGCAGTTCGCCGGCTTCGGCCCGGCCGAACCGGACGCCGCGGGTGACCTGGCCGCCATGGACGTCGAGGCAGGGGATGACTCGCTTTGCAATCACGGGACCAGATTCAAGCCGGTCCGGCGGCTTGAATCAATCCATAATCCCGCCCCCCGGCGCCCGCTCACTTGTCGCGCCGGTAGTTCTCCAGGGTCTGGATGGCCTTGGTATCGCCTTGGGTCTGGGCTTCCTGCAGCAGGCTGTTGACGGTCAGCGTCGCGCCGCTGACCACCCGCAGTTGGTCCTTCGAGAGGCCGGGGCGCGTGGCCAGGGCCTGGAGAGCGGCAAAGGCTTTCGGGTAATCCCGCGCGCGCACCAAGGCCGCCACCTGGCTGGCCTGGGTTTTGGCCTCGGGTTTGGCCTGGGCAAACGCGGCTTCCAGCGCGGCGGGCAGTTCCGCCGCGGGAATCGGATCGGGCGGCGGCTCGGTTCGGTTGCAGGCGGCGCCCAGTCCCAGCACCAACAGGAGGGCGCATACAAGACGGTTCACGGGAAGTGACTTCATAGAGGGTCGTTCGGGAGGCTGGCGCCTATTCCACGGGTTTGATCGGGTTGACGCCGAGGTAGTGCCGGTAGTCAATGCCCACATTCAGACCGGTAAAGCGGATGCGCGAGACGTGTCCGTCCACCCAGACCGTTTGGCAGCCCTTGCTGTGCCGATACCATTCCAGCTCGAAGGGGTGCCCCCCATACAACGGCGCCAGGCCGCCATACGGTGGCGGCGTGCCGATCCATTGCGTCAAAATCTGGCGCGCGCCCGGAAACAGGCCAAGACTGTCCTCGGGCCCCTCCATGCGCGACTCGGCCGCGTCCTGGCAGAAGATGGTCCGGGACGGGTTCTGGTACGTTGTGACTTTTTTGATGGAAGTGGGCTCGCTGGCGCCGGTGGGGTCGGGATAGCCGGAATTGTGCAGCAGATAGTTGTGAATCCCGTAACAGGAATTCAGCCACCAATCGGTGGGGAACCGCCGGCCATCCTCGCGCCACTCATCCACATATTTCGCGCTGGGGCAGCGGAACAGGCGCCGCGCTTTGCCGAAGTAATCCAGGTAGCCCAGCGCCCAGTATGCCGAGCCGTGCGTCGGCGCCAGCAACACGTCCGACAACGGATTGAGCATCCATTGCCCGTCGTTGGGAATCGTCCGGTCCGGCTTGATCCAGTAGGTGTCCTTGTGGTCCTCCGCGTACATGGTGGCGGCGGTGCCAATTTGCTTGAGATTGCTCAGGCATTGGGCGGCTTTGGCCTTTTCCTTGGCCCGGCCCAGCGCCGGCAGGAGCATGCTGGCCAGGATCGCAATAATCGCGATGACCACCAGCAGCTCGATTAAGGTGAACCCCTGGCGGCCCGGCCCGGGACGTGCCTCTGTCAACGCATGTGAATTCATCAAAGCCAGTCTGGTTGCAATTCTTCTTATGCCAATATTCACCACGAGAATCCCCTTCTCAAGCCGCCTTCCGCCGCCCGGGCCCGCGCGAGCGCAACCCGCGCCCTTCCGCACAACCCCTGCCCCCGGGACGCGGCCCCGCCCCGGCGGCTGATGCCCGCCCTGTGACGCGGGCGCTCTTACTGGCGCACCCGGAAGAACTGACTCCCGGCCGGCGCCGAAACGGTGTATGGATGCCCCGCCCCCGTGACGGTTGACCACGGCCCGGTCAGGCTCGGGGCGCTCTCCAGAACCGTGCCGGTCCAATCAATGACAATGTTGGCGCCGGAGCGGCTGGCCTTGATGGCGCCGGGAATCTTGGCGGCGCTCGGGGTGCCCAGCGCGGCGATGGCGGCGTCGGTCATCCGCCCGCTGCGGACCTGCACACTGCTCACGTACACCACGCCCGCCTCGCCGTCTTCGTCCGCGAACAAAAGCGCGGCCGGCCCGAGCGACCACCGCATGTCCACGCTCCCGCCGTCCAGCACGTTGGTGCTGGCGGAGAGATACTGGACATGATGGGGTCCCAGGGGCGCGGCGCCCTTCGGCGCGGCCACCACGTTGGTGCCATCAATGTATTTGCCCAGCTCGCGCTTGGTCAGATCGAACGTAAAGACCAGCCGATGCCACTCATCGAGGGTCAGTTCGCCGTCATAGACCTGGCTGATGCCCAGGCCGTTGGGGCCGTTGATGAACAGGTCCGAGTCGTTGGTGTTGGCCAGGTCGGTCTGCCACAGCCCGCGATAAAAGCCCGAACTCCAATACGGATAGAGCACGTCCATGATGAGCGTGTACTGATTCACTTTGTTGCCGCCGCCATTGGGCGCGATGCCGTGTGGCAGGATGAACCCGTTCCAATTGGTGTAGCCGCTGGTGCTGGGATTGCACAGCATGACGTTGGCCGGCTGGCCGGCGATGTCGCTGATGCCAAAGGTCGTCGTCGAGCCAAATTGAACGTCGGCCTGGACGGTGGCGTCCGCGAACTGGAGCGGCTGGCCGAGGGTGGCGCGGAGGTCGCCCTGGTTGAAATCCCACTGGGCGGTCACGAGCGCCAGCGGGGCCGGTTCCACCGTCAGCACGGCCGGCGGCGCGCTGGTGACGGTCTGGAGCCCGTTGGCCACCACCACCGTGTAGCTGCCCGCGTCGGCCGGCTGCAGGCTGGCAAAACGCAACTGCGGATTGGTCTGGCCCGCCACCGCCACGCCGTTGCGATACCACTGGTAACTGAGCGTGCCGGAGCCCACCGCCGCGGCGCTGAAGCACGTCGCCGCCATCTGCGCCGTTGCCGCCTGGTTGGTCGGCGAGACACTGACCACGATGTTGGTCAGCACGGGGATCGTCAGGGGAATGCCCGCGGCGGTCGCCTTGCCCAGGGCGAAAATGTCACCGGCCGTGAGCGGCTCGTCCCGAATCTGAATGCTGTTCACAAACCCGGCGGCCGTCTCGCCGTCATTGTCCGTAAAAAGCAGGGCCGTCGGGTCCAGCGACCAGCGCCCGTCCAGCCCGTCCAGATTCTGCGCGCCGACCTCCAATCCATCAATATACTTGCGCAAGCGCGCCGAGGGGAGGGTCAGGTCAAAGACAAAAGCCACCCGGTGCCACGTGTCCGCGAGGATGCTCCCGCTGTAAGCGCCCGAGATGCCGATGCCGTTGGCCGTGTTCACAAACAGGTCGCCGTCGTTGGCGTTGGCGGGGCTGGTTTGGAACAGGCTCCGCCATTTGCCGGAGCTGTCCGCCGGAAACATGATGTCCATGATCAGCGTGTACTGGTTCACATAGCTGCCGCCGCCATTGGGCGCGATGCCGTGGGTCATGAGATATCCCTGGGAGGCGGTTGCCGCCGGGAACCCCATGACGACGGCATTGCTCCCGCCAATCGGGGCGGTCGTGAATGTGGTGTACAGTTCAGTGTCACCGTAGTACGCCAGGTCGGCGCCGACCGTGGCCGTCAGGTTGCTGCTGTTAAAGTCCCACTGGCCCGTGACCGTGGCCCGCGCGGCGCCGGCCCAGCCCAGAACCAAGGTGAGAGTGAGAATGGTTAGGGTACGTTTCATGGAGGGGTTCGATCGGTTCATTTCGTTGTGGGAGTAATGGGACAATCGTTCAGGCGCTCTGCCGCCGGCGCCCGGCGCGCCGGGCCAGCAAACCGGCGCCCGCCAGCAGCAGCAGACCCGCCGACGGCTCGGGAATCACCGGGATGCCCGCCGCCGACGGTCCGCCCAACAGCGCAATCTGCTCCGCGGTCAGCGCAAAATCACAAAACTGAACGCTGTTCACGTACCCCGGCGCCGTTTCCCCGTCTTCGTCCGAGAAAATCCAGGAGGGGTTCCCAGTGTCCGCCGGCCAGACCGAGAAGCGCCCGCCCGGTGTGCCGGAGGGGGAATAGCCCGCAAGCGTGCCGTCAATGTAACTCGCGTACCGCTTGCCGGCGTCCGCTTGTTCGAGGTCCACCACCAGCGCGATGCGATGCCACACGTCCGGGATCAGGTTGCCGTTGTAGGCGCCTTGGATGCCCAGCCCGTTGGCCGGGTTGACGAACCAATCCGCGTCATTGTTGTTGGCCGCCGAAGTCTGGAACAGCGCCCGGTACCCCGTCGAGCTGGCGGGAAACAGGATGTCCATGATCACCGTGTACTGATTCACATCC
>JARKQH010000436.1 GCA_029974925.1 Verrucomicrobiota bacterium | reverse complement strand
GTCTGGAGCGTTGCCTTGGCGGCCGGCCTACGCTCTGGCGAACCAGTGCCGCGTCCGGTTGCAGAAGTTGCAGACCGACAGCATCACCGGCACCTCGACGAGCACGCCCACCACCGTGGCCAGCGCCGCGCCCGAACCCGGGCCGAACAGGGTGATGGCCACGGCGACCGCCAGTTCGAAGAAATTGCTGGCGCCGATCAACGCTCCCGGGGACGCGACATTGTGCGGCACCTTGAGCCACTGCATCAACAAGTAGGCCAGCCCCGAGTTGAAATAGACCTGAATGATGATGGGCACCGCGATCAACAGCACGGCAAACCAGCGGGTGGTGAGGTTGTCCGCCTGAAACGCGAAGATCAGCACCAGGGTCAGCAGCAGCGCCCCGATCATCACCGGGTGGAACTTCGGCAGGAAATTCTGCTCGAACCAGTCCTTCCCGTGCGATTTCAGGAGCGCCGTGCGCGTCAGCCAGCCCGCCGCAAGGGGGATGACAATGAAGACCACCACCGAGGTAATCAGCACCTTGGGCGGCACAACGACATTCGCCACCCCGCACAGGAACATCACAATCGGCGCAAAGGCCACCAGCATGATCAGGTCGTTGACCGCCACCTGGACCAGGGTGTAGGCCGGGTCGCCATCGGTGAGATAAGACCAGACAAAGACCATCGCGGTGCAGGGCGCGGCGGCCAGGATGATCAGGCCGGCGGTGTATTCCCTGGCCGCTTCCGCTCCGATCCAGCCCGAGAACACGTGCTGCATGAACAGCCACGCCAGCAAGGCCATGCTGAACGGCTTCACCAGCCAGTTCACAAACAGCGTCACCAGCAGCCCCTTGGGCCGACGCGCGATTCCCCCAATGGCGCTGAAATCCACCTTCAGCATCATCGGATAGATCATCAGCCACAGCAGCACGCCGATGGGCACGTTCACTTGCGAGCCTTGCCCAAACTCCATCCGGCTCAGGGTCGCCGTGGTCCCGGGCAGCAGCTTCCCGAAAGCCACGCCCACGCCCATGCACACCAGGACCCACACCGTCAGGTAGCGTTCAAAAAAGGCCAGCCGCTTGGGCGCGGCAACCGCGGCAACGGCGGCCGAATCGGACGGAGAGCTCATCGCGCTCCTCAAGCGCAACATCCGCTGCCACAACAGGCCGGCCCCGGTTTGCGCGCCGTGATCTCGAGGCTGGTGATATAATCCCCGGGGTGAGTCCCTGCGGGGAGATTGGCCAGAATCTTCTGATACAGCGGGTCCTGCCAGTCCACCATGCCTTCCACGTACGCCGGCCGGGGGGTCAGCACGATTTGCTCCAGACCCGCCGCTTTGGCCATCCGCTCGGTTTCCGTCACCAGCACCGCCCCCGCCACGCATCCGACCAGCGCCTCGACGCTCTCGGCGATGGCGGGCGGCAACGGCTTCAGCAACGCCAGGTCGGACACCGCCACCCGCCCGCCCGGCTTGAGCACGCGGGCGATTTCGCGCCACACTTGCGGCTTGTCCGGTGAAAGGTTGATCACACAGTTGGAGATGACCACATCCACACTCGCGTCGGCCACCGGTAGATGCTCGATTTCACCCAGCCGAAACTCGACATTGTCCAGCCCGGTCTGCTCGCGGTAGGCGGCCAGGTTGCGCCGCGCCTTCGCCACCATCTCCGGCGTCATGTCCACCCCAATGGCCCGCCCCCCCGGCCCGACTTTACGGCCGGCAATGAACACGTCAAAACCGCCACCCGCGCCGAGGTCCAGCACGATTTCGCCCGGCTGCAGCCCGGCCAGCGCGTTGGGGTTGCCGCAGGAAAGGCCCATATTGGCCCCCTCCGGCAGCGCGGCCAGCTCCTCCGGGCTGTAGCCGATGTGTCGCGCCAGTTCCAGGGAAGCGGTCCCGCTCGAGCCGCAGCAGCTCGCTCCCGCAGCACTGGCGGAGCCGCAGGAGCCCCCATGCCGGGCGATTTGTCCGTAGCCTTCGCGGACACGTTCTCGGATCAATTCAGGATCGGGCGTTGGTGTCATACTCTTCATCTCCAGGGGTAAATTCGTTGGCAGGTTCGGCCCGGCCGCTTCAGTCGCGACGCTGCGCTCGCGTCGCCGCCTGGTCTTT
>JARKQH010000429.1 GCA_029974925.1 Verrucomicrobiota bacterium | reverse complement strand
GCTGCGCCCGGCGGGCCTGATCCCCGGCCCCAGCGGCTGAAATCGGTTGCCGTCTGGCGTTCCCAGCCCCGCTTGACCGCCCCACCGGTGATTTTTCGTCGCCGCATCGGCGGAGCTTCCCCTTCAACTGCCGTTTTTAGGCTGAACGGCGGCATCCTCCCGCAGGCGGTCTCGCAACGGAAGGGAGTGTAGGTGCAGCAGCGCCCGCCGTGGAGGCGGGCGCTGCCAGGCCGGATGATTCCCGCCGACCGGGAATTTACGGTGTCGAGAGGATGTAGAACCGCCGCGGGAAGTTCGTGGCGGTCAAGTCGTTGAAGACGAAGGGCGAAGCGGGCAGCGAGCCGCTCTGGAGCAAGGTCCAGGAGCCGACGGGCAGTCCGACATCGGTGCTGGCGCGCACGCTGTAGGCTTGGCCGACCAAGCCGGTGATGGTCAGGCCAATATTGCCGTCGGGCAACGGGGTCACCGAGGCGACGGCCGGCGCGGCGAGCCCGCGGACCCGCAGGGTGCCGTCCACCGCCAGGGTGCTGGTGTCCCAGAACAACCCTGTGCCCGGCGCAGCCGGCACGATTTCGGCAAAGTCCCCGGCATAGGCAGCGGCATCATACAACTTGAGGGTGTCACCCGCCGCGAGGGGGTCGCCGCTCAAGACCAGGCGCAGGACGCCGCCGTAGGTGAGGGTGGTCACTCCCGCGAGCCGATCGGTGGTGATCGTCGAGCCCGCCTTGGAGACCTCCATGACGTTGGTGCCTTGGAGTGTGACCGGGGCGTTGACGGTGAAAGTCCCGATGGAGAGGCCGGGAGCGAGCGTGCCCAAGGGGCCGACGGTCAGCGGGCTGACCAGGCTGCCGGTGCCGCCCAGGATGCCGCCACTGACCAGGGTGGGGCCGGTGTTGGAGCTGCTGCCGGTCAGGTAAAGGGTGCCCGAGGCGACCGTCAGGCCCAGCTTGCGCGTGCCGTTGGTAGTAAGGTTGTCGAAGAACTGGCCGGCGAACGTATTGACATTCGTGCCGCCGGCGTAGGTGAACACGGAATCGGCGGTGGTGCTGTCGTTGCCGATGCGGCGGGTGCCGGTGCCGAGAACGGGCCGGATTTCGACAACCGTCTGGTTGAAGCCGTTCAGGTCCAGGGCCGCCGCCTGGGCGTCGCCCTGGCCCATGAGCAGCGCGGCAGTCGGGCAGAGCGCGTCATGGGCTCCCAAGCGAATGGTTCCCACCGCGATCGTGGTCTGGCCCCAAGTGTTGCCCGAGGAGCTGATCGTCCAGGTTCCGCCATCGGTCTTGGCCAGGATGCCGCCGCCAAGGTTGATGGCGCCGGAGATTTCGCCTCCGCCGGAACCGCGAACGAAGAAGGTGCCGGTAAAACCGGCGATGCCGCTGACGGGCCCGCTAATGGTGAAGTTGTTGGGAGAATCCACGGTGGCGTTGATAATGCCACTGCCGCGGAGCTGGACGGGGCCCTCCCACACATTGGAGCCCGCTTGCGAGAAGAAGGTGGAGCGGATGTCGCCGAGCGTCTCGCCGTTGAAGGAGACCGACACACTGGCGGGAATGACGGAGTTGCCGGCCAAGGTGATGCGGGTGCCGGTGCTGCCGGAGCCGCCGGTGGTGCTGTTGTTCCAGACCAGCTTGTTCGCGCCGGCGGCCAGGCTGTTCGAGAACATGATGATGCCCCCCGCCAGGTTGGTGATGTTGCCCGCAAAATTGTTGGCGCCGGCAAGAATCACCGTGCCGGTTTCCGGTTTGGTGAAACCGCCCGCGCCGGTGAGCGAGCCGCTCAGAATCACCTGGGTGCCGGACACGGCATTGATGTTGGCATTGCCGCTTTCGAGTTCAATGGCGCCGGTGAGGATGTTCCCGGTGCCGCTGCCGATGCGGAGGTTGGAGCCGTTCTTGAGCCGGAAGGTTTTGTCCAGCGGGTTCAGCAAGGCCCAAAGCTGGAACGTCGCGTTCGAGTGGACGGTGGCCGTGCGCGCCGGGTTGCCCAGGCCGGTGTTGGCCACCTCATAACTGAAAGTGCCCGCCAGCACGTCCACGTCCGCCAGCGCAGCGTCCACCACGGCGCTGACCAGCGAAACCTGGTTGGCGCCGACTTTGGTCAGGTTGTACGCGTTGCCGCCGGTGCTGAGGTTGGCCAGGCCGTTGGCATTGGTCCGGATGTCCCAGCGCCCCACGCCGCCGAAGGTGGTGTCCCCGGCCAGCAACACGTCGTGCAAGGCGTTGTTTTGCCCCGCGCCGGAGTTGACAATCGCGCCCAGGCCGCCGACGCCCGCGCCGCTGACCGTGACCAGCTCGTTGCCCAGGTTGATGCCGTTCACGTCCAACGTGGCGCCGGAGGCAATGGTGGTGCCGTCAAAGGCGCCGCCGCTGCCGGAGCCCAGGGCATTGGCAGTCCCCGGCCGCAGTGTGCCCGAGTTGACCTGGATGCCGCCGAAGAAACCGGAGTTGTTGGCGCTGAGGGTGAGGGTATTGGTAGCATTCTTGATGAGCGAGCCGCCACCGCTGATGGCGGCGGTCACAGCCACGTTCTGGGGTTGGTCGAAAGTGAGGGTTCCGGCATCCAGGGCGATGCTGCTGAAGGTGTTGGCCGCGTTGTTGGCAACCCGCACGTCACCGCCGCTGACGGTCAGAGGGCTGAAGAGGTTCAGCCCGGCATTCGAGACGACGAGGCTGCCGGCCGCCACGCTGACCGAGCCGAGGGTGTTGGCCTCGCTGTTGGCCAGAATCAGGCTGCCGCCATTGATGTTGATGCCCGAGCCGAAGTTGTTTGCGCCAGCATTGGCGAAACGGAGGAGACCGCTGTTGACGGCGACTCCGCCGACGAACGTGTTATCCGCGGAGTTGGCAAAGGTGGTGAGGGCCGCACCGGAAGCGGCGAGGCTGCCGGCGACGACGGAGCCAGCCCCAGCCAGTGTGAACGGCTTGGTGAAATTATTCAGGCTGACCGTCGAAGGCTGGAGGGTGCCGATGAGGCTTACCGAGGTTCCCACCGCGCTGTCATCGAAGACGACGGCGTCTCCCAGGAAGAACCGGTCGGGCGTCACGCCATTGAGCCAGTTGGCGGTGACTTTGGTGTCCCAATAGGTGGGATTGACCGGATCATTGCCCCGCCACACCAGCGTCGCGGCCGCGCCGCTGCCGCTGACCTGAACCTGGATCATGCCGGGGGTGAAGGCGGGATCCAGCACGGTGAAGTTGTAGCGGGAGTCGCTGACGACGTTGAGGTTGGCGGCGCTGCCGCTGGACAGGGTGCTGTATTGGAACAGCGTGTAGGGGCTGGAAGTGTCCAATGCCGCCAGCGGCACGATGCGCACCGTGCTCACCCCGGCCAGGCTCAAGTCGCCCCACACGGTGATCTGGTCGTTGGCGCCGGGA
The DNA here is from genome assembly GCA_029974925.1 of Verrucomicrobiota bacterium. Classification (GTDB taxonomy): domain Bacteria; phylum Verrucomicrobiota; class Verrucomicrobiia; order Limisphaerales; family UBA8199; genus JARKQH01. Next base: position 19,930 of record JARKQH010000429.1, on the reverse strand, counting down.
GTCCAGGGGCTGGCCCCCAACTCGTACTCCGCTGAAATGTTGTTCAAACTCAAGTTGCCGGAAATTGTGAGCGTGCCCGGACTGCTGCCAGGAACCAAAGAGGCGCCGGCCACGGCGCTGATATTTCCCACGACGGTTCCGGCGCCGCCCAAAGACCGCCCGCTGCCGATGAGCAAGCCGGCCGGCAAGGCGGACGCGTCCAGCGTGGCTCCCTCCTCGACCGTGATCTCCGAGCTGTTCGGCAAACCCGAATCCGCCCCGAGCACCACGCTGCCGGCCCGGACCATGGTCGGGCCCCCGTGCGCGGCCGGGCGCTGCAAGGTCAGGACGCCGGTCCCTTGCTTGGCGAGGCTGCCCGAGCCGCTGAGGTCATTGGTCAGGGTGAGCGCCACGGCGTTGTCAATCGTGAGGCCACCAAGGCTGCTGACCGGCGACCCGAGAATGAAATCATTGCCGGTGACCAGGAGACGGCCGCCGTTGCCGATCAGAGGCTTGGCAAGGTAGCCGGTGGTATAATTCTCGATTTGGAGAACACCGGAGGAGGCGATTTCAATGGTGCCGGGTCCTTCGACCAGCGAGCGGGTAATCGCCAGGGTGCCGTCGGAAACAAGCAAGCTGCCGCTGTTGGTGGCCACCGAGTCAACCAGGCCAATCTTGTTCGCGCCGACCTTGGTGAGGGTGTGTCCGGCCAAATCCAGCCAGCCCGAAAAACTGCTGTTACCGCCAGCCCCGCGGACATCCCATCGGTTGACCCCACCGATGGCCGCGTCGTCCGCCAGAGTCAACAGCCGCACCGCGTTCTGTTGCTCGCCGCCGCTGTTGACGACCGCCCCGTTGCCCCCGACGCCTGCCCCGGCGATGGTGATCGGCTCCAACCCCAGGTTCTTGTTGAGCACGTCCAGCGTGCCGCCGCCCGAGACGAACGTGCCGCTGTTGGTCGCGCCCAAGGCGGCGGCGTTGCCAGCCAGCAGGGTTCCCCCGGTGATAGTGACCGGGCCGGTGAAATCATTGGCGTTGCTGATCATCAGCGAACCGGCGCCGCTCTTGGTCAGACTCATCGCGCCGCTGAGTTTTCCCGCGCCGGCAAAAACATAATCCGCGGACGCATTGAGGTTGACGGCGGAGGGGTAGAGTGTGGTGGCGAGGTTGACAAAGTTGGTGGCGGCCGTGTCATCGAAGGTGACGGAGTCGGCCTGGTAAAAGGCCTGGCTGTTGCCGTTCCAGCTCAGCGAGGACATCACATCCCAGACCCCGGCGCTGCCGCCGGACCAAACGAGGCTGGAAGGAGCGCCGCTGACAACCACATTAACCTGGCCGGGAGTGGATTCGTCCAGGGAGAAGGCGTAACGGCTGTCGCCGGAGAGAACCGCGCTGAACGAAGTCGTTTTGGTTCCGGTATAGTTGAAGAGGCGGTAGGTGCCGGGAGCCGTCAGTTGGCCCAAGGCGGAGATGACAATGACCGCGCCATTGGGCTCAAGGTTGCCGTTGACGTTGATGAGGTCGTTCCCGCCGCCCGGCGCCGTGGAACCCGCCAGATCGAAGTAATTGGTCGTCGCCGCCGTTTGCGTCAGGTTGTTAACGAAGGTCAGCGTGCCGGCCGCGCCGGGACCGCCTGGCCGAACCCGGCTGCCATCTGCGGTGGTCACATTGCCGAGGACGGTGCCCGCGCCGGCCAAGGTCTGGTTGCCAGCCAGCACCCAGCCGCCGCTCACGGCGGAGACATCCAGAGTTGCGCCGGCGGCCACCGAAATGTTGGTGCTTCCCGCGATGCGGCCGGTCGGGCCGAGAGCCAGGGTGCCGGCATTCACGAGCGTGTTGCCGTTGATGCTGTTGGTGCCGTTGAGGGTCCAGCGTCCCCCGCCTTCCTTGATGAACTGGAACATAATGCTCGCCCCGCCGCCGCTTACCGGGCCGTTCAGCTCGCCGTCGGCACTGCCCGCCAGGCGCAACTCGCGTGTGCCGGTCAGTGTTCCGGCCGAGATGGCGCCGGCGACGACCAGTTTGCCGCCATCGGACTGGAGGTTGTAACGGGAACCACCGGTGGTCAGGGTGATGGCGCCGGCGAGCGTGTTGGTAGTGGCCAGGTTGAGGATGTGGGCGGAGTTGAGCGAACCCTGTTGGCGCGACCCCAGGGTGAAACGTTCCGCCAAGGTAAGGTTGTTGCTGAGGATGAGCCGCCCATCCCAAACCGCGGAACCGCCGCTGCTGGCGATCACCGTACTGCCCGAGCTGCTGCCCAACCCGTCGTTGTTGGTGATCACCAAGGCGCCAATTTGGAGATTGATTTTGCCGTTCCAAGCCGGGCTGCTCCCGTTGAGAAACAGCGTGCCCGAGCCGGCCTTGGTCAACTGCCCGCCGGCGCTGGAGTCGGTGCCGGTGCCGGTGAGCGCCGTGTTGACGATGACGTCCCGGCCGCCGGCCACGGTCACATTCCGTCCGCTGCTGTTGCCGCCGTTGCCAATGTTGAAGCCGCCGTTCAGGATGATGTCGCCGCCGCTCGCAAACAGCGTGCCGGTGCGGGGCTGGAGGCTGCAATTGAACGTCTGGGCAAAGGGACTGAAGTTGGTCACGCTTCCGCCTGCGGGTGCCGTGGTTCCCGTCTGGATCGAGGTGCCGCCGATGACAAACGGATTGGCCGCGGCGTCGAAGGTAATGGTCAGGTATTGCTGTCCTGTGGACACCGGGTTGTTTCGAATTGAACCGGTGAACACCACATCATCGGTTGCCGTCGGCGGAGAGCCGCCCACCCAGTTGTCGGGGGTGGCCAGGTTGTCATCCGTGCCGAGGCCGCTCCAGGTGAACGTGGCGCCCGAGGCGGAAGGGAGGAGGTAGCTGAGGAAGAACAACAGAGCCAAACCGAGGCTTGGGAATGCTTTCAGGGTTTTCATCTTAAGTTTTGAATTGGTTTTGTTCGCCGCGCCGCTGCCCATTCGAGCCCCGGCGCCATCAGGCGCCAACGCCATTCGTTGCGCCCGAGGCCCTCGTATTCTGATTGGCCACCGCACCCCGGTCAATCCGGAAATGCCCGAGACCCGGGGTGGCAACCGGCCTCACCGCAGTTTGAACGAGAACAATTGCGCACCCGGCTCGACCCCGAAGACCAGTTTCGCCGGCCGGCCCCCGGTCAGCTTCGAATAGGGGGTGCGGAATCGCACCGGGTGCTCCACCGAGTCGCCCGCGACCCGGCTCTCCCCCAACACCTTTCCCTCCGGAGTGAGAACCTTCACGCTCACGGGCCCGACGGCATTCAGATAAAGGTCCGTCCCCTTGGCGAGCAACGGTTTGGTGGTGAGGCTGCCGCCGGTGATGGAGACGAATCCGTCCGGACGCAGGCGGGCGCGAAAGATGCCGCCGCCCAGGAGTCGCTTTGACCGAGGGGCATTCTTTCCCCACGAAGACGCGCTGTAATAGTAAATCAGCTCCGGCCCGATGCGGAGAGGGCCCTGGCTGAACTCGCTGATATAGCCTCCATCATTGCGGCCGTGGTTGCCACCCTCGGCGCCATTGGGAAGAAACACTTCAGGTGCCCCACAGGAGTTGGTAAAGGGCACCTTGGTCCAGTTCAAGCCGTCGCGACTGACCACCAGTTTCAAAAAGGCGCACCCCTCCGCCGAGTGCGGGTAGTTGCCGGTGCCATGCCAGACCTTCAGTCCGCCCAGCCAGAGCGATTCGTAACGCCAGGCGGTGCTGGCGTAATACTCGTCGCCGGGTTCGTCGTTGCCCTCCTTCCGGGCCGGGGGCAACAGGGCCACCCGCTGAATGCGGCGGGTGTCAAACGGCTGATCCAGCCGGTCGAGGAACGCATAGGCGCGGCTGCGGAGGTTGTTGCCGGCCTCGCCGACTCGTTCCGTGGTGAAGAACTTGAAGAGGCCGAGGAACCGCCCGGTGGCCGGGTCGGGGCTGAACAGGGTCACGTCGCCCGGTCCGAACATCGTTTTGCCGTCCTGCTCGATCCGTCGGCCCGATTCGTCGCCCGGCCCGGCCCACGCGTTGACCACCAGCCCCAGGCGTTCCCACTGCCGTCCGTCGCGCGAGCGCACATAATAAATCCCTTCGCGCAAGGGGCCGTAGTTCGCGTAGTACAACCAGCCCTTGTAAGGATGCTCCGCATCCAAGGGGTCGTAGAAACACGAGAAAAGGTCCAGCCCGGGCGAGCCGCGCACCCCTGGCTCGGGTTCGAGGGCCGGTTCAAACGTGATCTTTTCAAATTCACCGCCGCCGCCCGTTTCCCAGTTCAGGCCGTCCTTCGACGCAAACCGGTACATGTGCCGTTCTTCGAAGCCTTGGGTGAACATCACGTACCGCTCCAACCGCGGGTCCCGCACAATGCTGCCGTAGGCCAGCAGGGTCGTACCCGGTTTGGCGGGAATGAGGGGCTCATCTCCGTTGTGATCTTTGACGGGGCAGTTCAAACGGCGCTGCAATCCCTCCTGACTTTCAATCAGAAAATCGTCCACAAAGAGCTGCGCCACCCCCACGGGAATTTCAAGCGGCGACGCGGCGACCCGGAAGCCCATCCATCCAAACGAACAAAGCAGGGCCGAGAGGATCACGGCGGAGGGACAGGTCCGGATGCCCCTGGGGATCGGCGGTGGAAGCGGCCCGACTCGAGGCCGCCGCCCGGATGATTGCAACAGGAACCCGCCCGGCGAGCCCGGTCGCGCGCGCTGGTCGGTCTCAGGCATGGCTCGAAGACTTTGTGGGAGGCGGGCTTATCTCAGCTTCTTGATGAGCACCTTGGATTTGCGGCCGCTGGCCTCGTATTTCTCGCGGCGGGCGGGAGGCAAATCGTCGGGCGAGCCCTCGACGAAACCGGCCTTGGACTGAAAATAAGTGAAGGCCTGGGTCGAGAGCGCGATGAGCTCGTTCAAGCCGAGGTCACGCGCCTTGTTTTCGACAAATTGAACGAGCTTGCGGCCGATCCCCTGGTTTTCATGGGCGGCGCTGACGTAGAGACAGGCCAGTTCGCCCTTCTTGTGCTCGGGATAAACGTGAAGGGCGACGCAGGCAACCGGATTGCCGTCAATTTCGAAAATGTAATAGTCACTCAACTGCTTTTCGATGCCCGCACGGGTGCGTTTGATGAGCTCCTGGCTCGCGACCGAGGATTTGGTCAGCTTCACAATGCTGCGGACGTCCTTCTTGAGCGCGCGGCGGATTTGCTGGAATTCGTTGGCGTAAATCAGCGTGCCGACCCCTTCGTTGGTGAAGACTTCAGCGAGCAACCCCTCCTCGACCGAACCGCTGATGACGTGGACGCGGGGAATCCCGGCTTTGCAGGCTTCCAAGGCATGAATGGCCTTGGAGAGCATGTGAGGCTGGATATCCTCTTTCTGCATGGCGAGCACCGACTCGAGGTCGGCCACCGGCATTTGACGAATGACGCGGTCGCCGACCCGGATGCCTTCCTGGGTGGTTATGAACATCAGCTTCACGGCCTTGAGGGCCACGGCCACCGCCACGGCCACACTGTCGGAATTCACCCGGTAGGTCTTGCCATCGCCGTCGAAGCCCAGGGGAGGGAACACCGGGATGATGTCATGATCGAGGAGCTTCTGGCAAAACTCGACATCCACGCGCTCGACTTTGCCAGTGAACAGGTGGTCCACGCCGTCCAGGATTCCCAAGGGGTGGGCGAGGATGGCGTTGGTGCACGCGGCGCGGAGGTCATTGGCGGAGAGGCCTTCGAGAATCTCGTGAGTCAGACGGTTGCTGGCGGTGAGGGCCAGCTTCAGTGTGGGGCCATCGGTGATGCCGGCGCCATCCAGATTGGAGGGTTGGACGCCCAGTTCTTCACCCAAGGCCCGAATCTGCGCCGAAGCACCGTGAACGAGCACGACGCGAATGTTCAACGAGCGCATCAGGGCGATGTCGGTCAGGATGTTGGCAAAGTTTTCGTCCGTCACGACAGCGCCGTCGAGGCTGATCACGAACGTCTTCTCCCGGAATTGGGGGACGTACTGCAGAATGCCACGCAGGTCGGTGAGTTTCACTTTAGTCCGATAATCTTTTTTGCAGAGTAATTGGGCTGGCTAAAAAGGCAAGCGGCGCCACCGGGCGGCAGTGCGACCACCACGGACCGCAGGCAGGAGGGCCGCCGGGGGCATCGCCTCGTTGAAACGGAGAACCGGCGGGACGTTCACGCCTCCCGCAGCCATCGCGCCTCGTAGGGCGCCAAACGGGCTGGATGAGGCTGCGGGACCGTCGAGAGCAGGAGCTGGGCCGGACCGGGCGCGAGCGAGGCGTCCAAGTCCACCGCCTGGCCGGCGAGGTTGTGCAGGCAGAGCACGGGGTTTTGGCCATCGGGCGCGGAGCGGCGGATGAGAAAAAGCCGCGGGTCGGCATCCAAAATTTCAAACGGGGCGTTGGGGTGAAAAGCGGCCAATCCCCGTCTCGTTTGGAGCAGGCGAGACATGCCGGAAAAGACCCGGAACCGCAAGGACCCGGGATTAGACAGCGCCAACTCCAAGGGTGCGCGCTCGAGTTTTTGGCGGTTAATGCGCCGGGGAATGCCGGAGGATTCTGCAGCCGGACGGTCCCCCCGCGAACCGAACAGGGAATGGAAGTAGATGGCGGGCACTCCAGGGATCGCCAGCATGAGGGCATGGGCGCAGAGAAAACGGTCCACCTGCAGAGCCATCGGCTCGGCGGCGGCGGGATCGGACAGCGCGTCGAAGTAATTGATGTTCAGCTCGTAGGGCGCGGTCGAGCCATCCGGCAGGTGTTTGAGGGAAACGAAGCCGCCGTGCCGCTGGGTGCGCTCGACCAGGGCCGCGATTTCCGCCTCGGTGAGAATGCCGCGAGCGGGGTTCAGACCGATGCCATCGTGGGAGGCAAGGAAGTTGAAAAACGCGGTTTGGTTCGAGGGGGGGCGCAGCGTGTTCGCCCAGCGAGCCAGGATGCTTGCGTTACCGGACGCCAGCGAGTGGAGGACCAGGGGCGGCAGCGCGAAGTTATAGACCAGTTGCGCCTCGTTGGTGCCGTCGCCAAAGTAAGAAATGTTGTCGGCGTGGGGAACGTTGGTCTCAGTGATCAGGCGGACGTGAGGGGCGCAACAGTCCAGGACTGAGCGGAGAAGCTGGATGACCCGGTGGGTTTGCGGCAGGTGCAGGCAGGAGGTGCCCACTTCCTTCCAGAGAAAGGCAATGGCATCCAGCCGGATGAATCGGGCGCCGTGGCGGACATAGCAGAGCAGGGCTTCGATGACGCGGAGCAAAACCGCCGGGTTCTTGAAGTTCAAATCCACCTGGTCGGCGCTGAAGGTGGTCCAGACCTTGCGCGGACCCGTGGCGCTGGGAAAAGTGGTCAGCAGGGGCAGCGTCCTCGGCCGTACTACTTGGGAGAGATCGGGGTCCCCCTCAACCGTGACAAAGAAATCCTCGTAGCCGGGCTCATTGCGGAGAAAACGCTGAAACCAATCGCTTTGGGCCGAAAGATGGTTGAAGACCGCATCGAACATGAGGTCGAAGTTTTGCCCGATCCGGCGAATATCCTCCCAGGTGCCATAAGCGGGTTCGACCGCGAAATAGTCCTTCACGGAAAAACCGTCATCGGAAGACCAGGGATAGAAGGGGAGAAGGTGCACGCCGCTGATCATCCCGCGCACGTGGCCCGCCAGAAACCGGTCCAAGGCGGCCAGCGGGCTGAGACCTGGCTCGCGGAGCTGGTCGGGGTAAGTGATCAGAAGTGTATCGCGCTCGCACAGCGGCTCGGGCGAGGTGGAGGTTTGTGGAAAAGCCGACGCCGCCCGCGACATTAGCTGGTTCAGGCGCGGAACCAGAGAATCCGCGGCCGTCGGCCCATAAAGAGCCGCGAGCTGATGGCGAATCCGATCACTGTTATTTGTCATAAGGCGCGGCCCGCCCTCTGGCGGAACACTTGGAATGAAACCGCGGAGCCAGTATGTCATAGACTGGCGCGGCGCGCACGTGACGTTTTGGGGGATATGCGTGCCGCCGCCGTGGCGCCCGCGGGGCCGCAACGGTTGGGTCCGGTTTTTCCCCCTGGGTGAAGTTTCAAGGTGCGCGCCGGGAATTTCCGGGTAAGTTCACGCGCGTATGAAGACTGCCGGCTTTCAGTTGGGATGCGCCCCCAAGCGCATTGGGTTCATTTCGACGCGGTTTCACGGGACGGACGGGGTGACGCTCGAGGCGCGGAAATGGGCGCAATTGCTCGAGGAAATGGGGCACTCGTGCTTCTGGATGGCGGGGTTGCTGCAGGCGCCGCCGGAAACCAGCCATCCTGTTCCCTTGGCGTTTTTTGGTCATCCTGAAGTGGCGGAGCTCCAGTCGCGGCTGTTCGGTGTGACGCGGCGGAACCGGGAGATCACCACTCGCCTGCAAACGCTCAAGGAGCGGCTCAAGGACGAGCTCTATCGTTTCATTGAAAAGTTCCAGCTCGAGGTTCTGATTCCCGAGAACATCCTGGCCATTCCGATGCACGTGCCGCTGGGATTGGCGATGACGGAGGTGCTGGCCGAGACGGGCCTGCCCACCATCGCCCATCATCATGATTTCACCTGGGAACGCGAGCGATTCACGCTGAATGGCGTCAACGATTATCTCCAGGCCGCCTTCCCTCCCCTCCTGCATCATGTCGAACACGTCGTCATTAATTCCATGGCCCAGAAGGAGCTGGCGCGCCGCTTTGGCATCCCCTCGCAAATCATTCCGAACATTTTGGATTTCGAGACGCCGCCGCCGGGCCTGGACGATTACAACGCCGATGTGCGGCGCGAGATTGGCATCCGAGAGGAGGACTGGCTCATCCTCCAGCCGACGCGAGTGGTCCAGCGCAAGGGCATCGAGCATGCCATCGAACTGGTGCGCCAGTTGCGCGACCCCCGCGCGCAACTGGTCATTTCCCATCCGGCCGGCGACGAGGGCAGCGCCTACATGGCGATGCTCAACGAGCGCATTGCCGACGCCGGGATCCAGGTCCATTTCATCGCCGACCGCGTGGCCGAAACCCGCGGCCGGACCCCGGACGGGCGCAAGGTTTACACCCTGTTCGATCTTTATCCCCATGCGGACCTGGTCACTTACCCGAGCCTCTACGAGGGGTTTGGGAATGCGTTCCTGGAAGCCATCTATTTCGGCAAGCCGGTCGTCGTCAACACCTATGCCGTTTACGCCCGGGATATTGATCCGCTGGGCTTCAAAACCATCGAAATGGACCAACTGGTCACCCGCCACGTGGTCGAGCAGGTCCGCGCCATCCTCAGCGATGCGGCCTTGCGCCAATCCTGGGCGGAGACCAACTATGCCCTCGGTCTGAAATACTTTTCTTACGCCGTCGCGCGACGGAAGCTCACCGCCCGGCTGGCGAATCTGTTCGGGGAAGGGGTGTGAACCGCGGAAGGCGGAGTTGGATGATGCCGGGGTTGGTTTCGCGGCCTACCTGGCCGCCGGCGTGATGGTGACGCCGAAGTTTTTGTTCATGAAACTCTTCATTTGGGCGGCGGTGCTGCGCGTAGCATCCATGTAGCCGGCCGCCAGCCCCGCCGCGGCGGCGGAGGCGGCCGAGGTGCCGACCACCTGATAGGGCTGGTTCTGATAGTACACCACACTCATGCCCGGCACGCCCAGCGAGACAAAGGAGCCTCGGTTGGCGTACGGCGCGATCTGGCCGTGATCCACCGCGGTCACAGCGGTCACCCCGGGGTAGGCGGCCGGGTAAACCGGGGTGGTCACCGGCTCATTGCCCGCCGCGGCGAAGACCGGGATGTTCTGCTTGCTGACGTCCTGCAGAACGGATCGAAGCAGGGAGTCATCGCCCGGGCTGCCCAGGCTGAGGTTGATGATCCTGGCGCCGTTGTTGACGGCCAGCACCACGCCCTTGGCGACATCGAAGGTCGAGGTGGAGGGATTGGCGCCATACACATCCACCGGCAGAATCTGGACCGCCGTGCTGCCCTTGGTGATTTCTTCAAGGCTGCGCAACACGGTGCCCGCCATGGAGGTTCCGTGCGTGGGGGAATTGGGATCGGTGCTGGCAGGGCCGGCCACACTGATGGCCTCCAACAGGAACTGGTCGAGGTTCCCTCCCAGCGGCTGCACCGCCGTGTCTATCAGTCCTACGATGATCCGCCCGTCGCTGGGCGGCGGGTTCAGCCGCAGCCGTGGCGGCGGGGGCAGGTTTTGAGCCGAGACCGGCTCGGCGGAAGGGGGGCGGTCAATCGCGTAGTTGTTGTCCACCGATTCCACATCCGAGCTGGAGGCCAGTTGCTGTCGCGCGGCTTCGGTGGCTTCCTCGCTGTCGAACTCGAGGCGGTACGCATTGAGACTGTCAATCCGGCCGGTCACGCGCGCCCCCAGCAGCCGCGCCCATTCTTCAATCTTCGCGCCGGGCTTGAGGCGCACAATCAACTGGTTGGGGATCGCCTTGCCGAGCCGGGCACCGGACCGGGAATGTTCCGCCGGCTCAACCAACTGCGTTGCGTTTTTCCGGGAGGTGCGAAAAACGAACAGCCGCGGCGTCCCGTTCGTATCCGGGACCAACGCATAGTTGAGGTCGCCGAGCAGGAGGCGCAGAGCGTCGCCTGGAGGCAAGTCGGTGAACTTGGCCGAAACCTGGCGGGTCACGCCGGGCTCGAGGTACACCCGCCAGCCGGTGGCGGTGGCGATTTGCTTGAGGGTGCCGTAAAGATTGCCGCCCTCAATATCGGCCGTAACGCGGTTTTGGCCCGCGTTCCAGGCGAACTTGTTGGGTGCGGTGGCAGCCTGGCTGCCCAGCCAGGCCATCGCGATTATCAAGAGCAAGAGAGCCCACCCGCCTCGCCGGTTTCGTGTCATTACTGTTTCAGACTGTTTCACAAGTAGTTTTGTTCGAAAACCTTCGTTTAATTGGCAGTCCGGACCCGGTAAATCCGCCGGTCATCCAGCGGCGCGGTCTCCGTCCAGGTTGCGGGCGAGTTTGTCGGAGTCCGGCTATCGCGCACTTGAAAGGCCTGGCCCAAGTCGGGAGCGCTCAGGATTTCGTACGTGCGGCCGGCCGTCGCGGGCCAGGAGAGCGTTACGGGCGGCAGGGTGAGCGCAATCGGGAAGGGGGCCTCGCCAAAGGGCGGACTGACCAGCCGGATCCAACGGGTTTCGGTTTGATATCGCCAGCCTGTGGCGGCGGTGACGATCGCATAAAACGGGTGCAGGCCCGGTCCGAGCCGGCTGCCGGCGATGGTGAACAAGGCGCTGGACTGGCCGGTGAGGTTGGTCAACAGGCCGCCGGTGCTGAACAACTCGATGTTGGCGATGTTGTTGGTGTTGGCCACGATGGAAAACTGCAAGGGAACGTGGATGAAAGTGTTGCTGGCCCCGCTGAGGAGGGAGAACGAGGCGCTGAGCGGCCGGTTCTGGACCCGGACGCGCCGGCTGATCCGGGTTTGCGTTCGAACATGACTGCCTTCGTAAGCCACCACAGCCAGCTCATGATAACCGTCCGCCAGCGGGGAGGTATCCAGGTTGAAACCCAGCGGAAATTGCGTGAGGCCGGCCGAGACATACAAGTGATTGCGCGGGCGCAAATCCCGCAGGTTCTCCGCCAGCGTGACTACGGCGGAGGGCGAGGGGGAAAGGGCGGCGGAGGCGTTGAGGTCGGCCTGAATCCGGGCCGCATCCCATCCCGCCGCCCGCGCGCGGAGGGTGAACTCCACCTGGGGGGACGTGCTGACGAGATTGGTTTGCAGGTCTTCGGCCACCAGCCCATCGGGCTCCTGCAAGGCGGCGTTGGTGTTGATTTGGTCCACCAGCGCCAGCGCCATCTGATGCAGGGTCAGGCCGGAGGTATTCGTCACCCCGACCAGAATCTGAGTGCCATTGGTCTTGGTGATGACGAGCTGGGCGTAGTGGTTATTGGCCGGCTGGCCGGTGAGGCTGAAGCTGCGCCAGCCCCAAGCGGGGCTTTCAAGAAAAACGGTCCGGCTCGCGCCAAGGAATGTGCATAGGAGGCTCCCCGAACCCTGAGTGCTGGTGACGGCAAGAGTGGTGGCCCCCGCGGGGCGGGCCCGGTCGAAGGATTGCAGCTCGAGCCGGTCGCCAATGGCGAACGCCAGCACCTTCGTGGCGTTGGTGTTGGCGGCGGTGTTCAGGAGCGCCGCCAGACCACCGGCCACCGACGCCAGACTGGCATTGAGCGGGACAAGATAATTCATCGTATGGCCGTTCAAGGTGACCGTCAGAACATTGCTGCGCCCGGGCGGCAGATTGGTCAGCGTCCGGTTCCAAAGACCATCCACAAACAGGTCCATCTGCTGAATGGGACGGCTGGCATCCCCGCCCGAGCTGAACTCGACTTGAATCGGGACGTTCCCGGTGAGGACCGCGTCTTCCGTCAGGTTGAGCCAGGCGCCGGTCGCGGGTCGTGCAAACGGCGCGGCCAGGGGGTCCCCCATGACCAATCCTTGATACGGGTTGGTGATTCCGAGGTAATAACACTCGGCCAGACTGAACCCGCGCGCCTGGTAAAAATAGATGCGCGGCGATGGGAATTTCTCGAGATAGGCGCAGGGTTCATCCACGGTGCCGTACGTGCCGGCTGCGCCCGCCCCGAGCAGCGACAGGATGTTCAACTGGCCGGCGCTGTATTGGAACAAGAGCCCCCCGTAGGAAGTGAGGTTGTCGGCCAGGGCGCCGGGGGCGAACGAGGCGTTGACCACGCCATAACTGTAAGAACCGCTTTGGAAACCCAGCAGGTGGCCTAGGGCGAAGATGGAGTTGGCATTGGTCCGCTGAATGGCGTAACCCCCGCGCACCCGCGCGTCAAAAACCGCGTCGTCAAACAAGGGAAAGCGAATGTTCCGATCGTAATCGGTGCTCTTGGCCAGAAAAACCGTTTGGGTGGGGAACGTGCCGTCCGACAGGGCGCCCTGATACACGATCTGTTGGGCGAGCGGCAGGTTGCTCGAGGTGATCATCGTGGCCAACAGGTTGGTGTAGCCCAGGCTGCCGGGGGCAATCGAGCGAAACGCCCCTTCGGTGCCCGCGTAGGCGTTGGACGACGCGGGGGGCAGGGAGCAGGACGCCGGCGCGCCCGGCGGCGGTGTGCTGTTGTTTTTGAAGCCGTAGAACAGCGCCGAGGTGGTCGAGTCTATGGTGGTGCTGTTGGTGACCCGGTAGGGAATATCCATCGAAAGCACCAGGAAATCCACCTGGTTGGTTAATCGCGCGCCGGCCAGAAACGAAGCCAGCGGAGCCCGCAAGGTCGTTTCAAACGCGCTTTGACTCCAGTCGGTGTTCCCACCCGCCCACGATATGCGAAAGACATTTTGCGGCGGCACGCCCCGCAACTCGCGGTAGTAATTGCCCAACGCGACCGAGTTCGAACTGTTCTGGTTCACGACCACGACCACGTTGAGCCCGCTGCCGCCGCCCCACGCAGGGCCGCCGCTCAGCAGAATCCACGCAGCCATGAGCCGCCATATAGTCCGCTCAAACACCGCCGCAATTTCGCCGAAAAATGCCAACCCGCAAAGCCTCTTTTGGCGCCCTTCGGCCGCCGCGCGCCTTCCACTCGCAGTCTCCCCGGGGCCGTCCGCAACCGATGCGCTTAATCCGCCGCGATGTCCCGGCGCACCCAGGCCGCGTGCATGTCGAGGTAAAGCTGGTTGCGCCCCCCATTGTGCGCGGACCATCCGCGGGCGGGCGGCTCGGTGCCGTTCAGACTCCACTCGGAATGAAATCCCGCCCACCAGCCCCGCTCGAAAAACGGGCTCATCAGCCATTCCTCCTCCGACATCGAAGCCTGGCGGAGCAACGCGACGCTCTCCGGGGTGCGCCCGCGCAGGTAGCGCGGCTGGGCGGGGTCCAGCTCGGCCAGCTTGTCGCTGATGAAATTGCCCCAGCCGCGCTCGGGCGCATTGGTGCCGTTTTCACGCCAGGGGCTGGCGAAATGCGCGCGCCAATCGTTGGTGATCAGGCCCACCGGCGGACAAATAAACACGCCCGGGTCGCTGCCCAGGTACGGCGCCAGAAGCGGCATAAACGACCCCAGCGAAGCGTACCGCTTCCCACTGGAATTGACCCGCGGCGTCAACTGCAACTCGGAGTCCGCCACCCACGGCATCCGGCCGCCCGCATCGTTCATGTAAAGCGTGGTCGCAAGGCCGAGTTGACGCAGATTCGAAAGACAGGAAGCGCGTCGCGCGCGGTTTTTGGCCTTGGCCAGGGCGGGGAGCAACATCGCGGCCAGGATGGCGATGATCGCCACGACCACCAACAACTCGATCAACGTAAATCCACTGTTTCGCCGATTCGCCTTCACCCTCATCAGGGTCGAGGTTTCTTCCGGTTCGTCAATCCTCAAGGCCGGCGGATGTACCCGCCGGGTGCAACAGCCGCATCCCGTTGGCTGCGAGCATGCATCGCTGGGAAAACCGTGTCCGGCCTCGGAAACTGACCTCATGCGTATGGCGTCCTCCTTGGCTCCCCCCTGCCCCGCGTCCCTGTCCCGGAGGGACAACCGACAAGCTATACGGGGTGACGGTTGAAACCCCATCCCATCCTCTTGCGGACTTTGAGTCTTTGCGCCCTCTAATCCCCTGCGGCTGCCTTGCAGGTGATTCCTGTTACTCAGCCGAGCGTTTTGCCCACAACTTTGTTGGGATTCGGCCTCGTGAGCGACCCCCTTGCTGTTCGGCCAGCGCTTCTCCCTGCCGGGTGTGCGTCGGACTTTAACCAACGAGTCAGTGCGCCCGGCCGGGTGCACGCAGGAAAAAGCGCCGGGGTTGAGGCCGGCGCTTGCGCAATGCCTTGGTTGGGATCGGGATCAGGCGAGGCCAAATTCCTTCTTGTTCAGCTCGCAGGAAACCAGGACGGGGCGGTCCTCGACTTTGGCCTTGAGGAGGGCTTGTTCGTCGGCGGGATGAGCCAGTGGGAGGGCGACCTGCCCCCCTTGAGCGGCGCTGCGCTGGAGCGCGAGCATGATCTCGGCGCCCAGGGCGGCGTGCTCGAAGTTGCACTGATGGACTTTGGCGGGGTTATCCAGCCAGTCAGCCATTTCCTGGATGTAAGGCGGCATATCGAGGTCGTAGGCCATGGCCCCTTCCCCGCTCTGGTAGCCGCCGGTTCGGGTCACCGCGCGCCAGCCGCCGTTGGTGAGGACTTCGGCAAAACCTTCGGTGCCTTGGGCGCCAATTCGATTCTTGCCCCACCATTTGGCGACTTCGGGCTGGTCAGGCGCGCCGGCGCCGCACTCATAGATGCCGCGCACGCCGTTGGCGAATTGGACAAAGCCCGCGATGTAGTCCGGGGAGGGATGATTGTCTTTGAACTTCGAGGTGCCGGCCGCCTGCCCCATGGCCCACGTGGCCGGGGTGTAATCGTTGAACCAGCAAGTGTAGTCAATAAGGTGGGAGAGCATGTGAGTCATCCAGCCGGTGGCGGTGCCATAAACCGTGTGGACGCGGCCCAGGGCGCCGCTGGCGACGATTTCCTTCACTTTCTGATAGTGCTTGCCGTAGCGATGCTGGTGGCTGACCACGGCCTTGACCCCCGCCTGGCGCAGCATGTCGCGAATGGCAAACAGCTCGGCGCTGGTGAGCGCGACCGGCTTCTCGAAAGCGATCAGTTTGGCGCCCGCTTCGATGGCCGCCTTGATGAACGGCGTGCGCAGGTGGGGCATCGTGCAGAAGCAGAACACGTCGGGCTTGACGGCTTTGGCCAAGGCGGCGGCGTCGGTGCCGGTCTGGGGATTGCCCAGCTTGGCGGCGGCGTCGGCCAGGCGCGCCGGGTCAATGTCGCAAATGCCGGTGACCTGGAACTTCGGGTTGGCGTTGAAGGCGGTGGCGTGGTGCATCCCGCGTTTGCCCATCCCGACTACGAGAACGGAGTACTTGCTCATGGATTCAATTTCAGTTGCGATTCGGTGTTAACGTGGTGAAACAACCGGCTTGAGGCTCTCAAAGCCGGCCGGGGTTGTCAGCCAAAAAGACACGCTACAAGGATGCCGGAGAGTGAAGCCTCCGGGCTCCACTGCTCCGGCATTCAATGGCTGCGATGGGTCGGCTCAGGAGCAGACCGGGCAGGTTTTGCCGCTCTGGGCAGGCCCTTTGCCGGCGGGCGCCTGGGAGGCCATTTTGGCATCCCATTCCTTCACCTTGGCGATGACGTAGTCCACTTCGTCTTCGCGCAATTCGGGGAACATGGGGAGGCTGATGCAGCAAGCGGCGTTGGCCTCGGCGTTGGCCAGGCTGCCGACAATGCGCGCCCCTTTGCCCCACGGATAACCCGCCTGCTTGTGGATGGCGATGGAGTAATGGGTCTTGGCGTCAACGCCTTCCTTGACCAGGTAATCCAGCAGTTGATCGCGCCATTCGGGCTTCTTGGTTTCGATCACGTAGAGGTGGAAGACGTGGCGATAGCCGGGCAGTTCAACCGGCAGGTCAATCGTCTTGCAGTCCTTCAAGCCGGCGGTATAACGCGCGGCCCATTTCCGGCGGTCGTCGTTCCAGGCGTCAATGTGCTTGAGCTTGGCGCTGAGCACGCCGGCATGCAGGTCGTCCAGCCGGCTGTTGAAGCCGTAGCTGTGAACGTTGCGAGCGGTCGAACCGTGGTTGCGCAGCTTGCGCACCTGGGCGTCAATGTCGGGGTTGTTGGTCACCAGGGCGCCGCCGTCGCCGAAGGTCCCGAGGTTTTTCTGGATGATGAAGCTGGTGGTGGCCGCGTCGCTGAGCTGGCCGATCTTGAAGTTGGGCCCGTGGGCGCCGATGGCCTGCGCGTTGTCCTCAATCAATTTGAGGTGGTGTTTGTCGGCGATTTTTTTGATCGCGACCATGTCGGCGCACTGACCATAGAGGTGCACGGGGATGATGGCCTTGGTCTTGGGCGTGATCGCCGCTTCGATGTTCGCGGGGCAAATGCATTTGGTTTTCGGGCAGCAGTCCACGAAGACGGCCGTGGCGCCGGCGATCCAGATTGCTTCCGCGGTGGCAAAGAAGGTGTTGGGATGGGTGATCACTTCGTCCCCGGGGCCGATCCCCAGGGCCATCAACGCCAGCCAGATGGCGTCCGTACCGTTGCCGACCCCCACGGCGTACTTGGTGCCGTGGTAGGCGGCAAGCTCCGCCTCGAAGCGCTTGAGCATGGGGCCCTGGACGTATTGCCCGCTCAGGAGCACTTCCTGCATGTTGCGATCAATCTCGCTCTTGATATTGTTGTATTGCCTTACATGGCCATAGAATTCAACTTTCATGGGGCGCAACGCTACTGCATCGCGCTAGTGTGACAAGCTATTTCTTGGGAAAACGCGATCCGGCGCACAAGTATGAGTTTTGTTGATGCTCGCCAGCAGCTTTGCATGGTGCGGCCCACCTTGCAGGGCCTTCCCGCCGCGTCCCTGCCCCACGGGTTCGGAATCCGGCGGTTCCAACCGGGCGACGAGGCGAACTGGACCGCGATCCTCGTGGCGGCCGACCAGCTAAACCCCATCACCTCCGGGCTCTTTCGCCGGCAGTTTGGGTCGGACGACCGGCTGCTGGAGGAACGGCAATTCTACCTGGTGGCGCCGTCGGGTGAAGCGATTGGCACCGCGACGGCCTGGTTTGATGAGCATTTCGAGGGGGGCGGGTGGGGGCGGGTGCACTGGGTCGCCATTGTGCCGGGCTGGCAGGGGCGCGGTCTGTCCCGGCCCTTGCTGAGGGCCGTGTGTGAACGCCTGGCGGAGCTCGGCCACGTTCGGGCGTTCCTTCGCACGGAGGCGGGGCGCCCTGCCGCACTGCGGCTTTACCGGAGCTTTGGATTCCAGCCGTTTATCCGCCAGGCGTCCGAGGCCGAGACCTGGAAACATCTTGGAGCGCCGGTTGAAAGTTTTATTCGCGCCCACGGGGTCCCCCAATTAGGATGACTGCATGTCGCAAATGACGGAGTCCATGGCTGCCGCCGCGCCGGAGCGAACGCCCGCCGGTCCGGGGACGGTGGCGGAGACGGCCGCCGAGCAGCATCGGCAGGCGCGGGAGGTTTATCATCGAATTTCGGCCAACATCGCGCGCGTGATGCAAGGCCAGGCGGCGGCCACCCGCAAACTTCTGGCGGCGCTGGCCAGCGGGGGCCATGTGCTGCTGGAAGACTATCCCGGCACGGGGAAAACGACTTTGGCCAAGGCGCTGGCCCGCTCGATTGCCGCACGGTTCAAGCGCATTCAGTTCACGCCGGACTTGCTGCCTTCGGACATTCTCGGCGTGTCGGTGTTCAGCCAGCGGGACCAGTTGTTTCATTTCCACGAAGGCCCGGTCTTTACCAACATTCTGCTGGCGGACGAAATTAACCGCGCCTCGCCCCGGACGCAATCGGCGCTGCTGGAGGCCATGGGCGAGGGGCAGGTAAGCGTGGACGGCCAGCAGCGCGAGCTGGCCGATTTGTTCTTTGTTATTGCGACAGAGAACCCGGTCGAGTTTCGGGGCACGTACCCCCTGCCGGAAGCGCAGATGGACCGCTTTGCCATGCAGTTTTCGCTGGGCTATGTGCAGTCCGCCGACGAGGTGGCCATTCTGACCGCGCAGGAACACAACCATCCGCTGACACACCTGCAGCCGGTGGCGTCCTTGACGGAAGTGGTGGCGCTCAAGCGGGCGGCGGGCGACATTCGGATGAGCGAGGAGCTCAAGCGCTACACGGTGGAGCTGGTCAGCGCGACGCGAACGGCGCCGGGGGTGCAGTTGGGCGCCAGCCCCCGCGCGTCGCTGGCACTGATGAAAGCGGCCCAGGCGCTGGCCTTGTTCGATGGACTTGAATTCGTCACGCCGGACCAAATCCAGGAACTGGCCGTCGCGGTGATTGCCCACCGTCTGGTCATGGAACCCCAGGCCCGGTTTTCCGGCCTGACCGCCCGCGCCGTGGTCGAGGAGGCGCTGCGCAAAGTGAAAGTCCCGGTCTAGTTCCTTTGACGCGGCCATGGCTTGCTGATGTTTGGTCCACGAACACCCCGGCGCTGAAGCGGTAACTGTCCGTTCCCATGTTTCGGTTTCTCTATCGGCTCTACTTCTGGCTTTACGCGTTGAAGCGCTGGTGTTTGCGCCGGTTTACCCCGCTGGGTTTGGGGGTGCTGGGCATCACCCTGGTCACGGCCATGATGGGCCCGGACACGGAAAACAACGTGGCCTACCAGGCCTTTGCGCTGTCGCTGTGCCTGCTGGTGCTGGCGGTGCTGTGGAGCCCGTTCTTCCGAGGCCGCTTCGCCGCCACCCGCCTGCTCCCCCGGTTCGGCACCGTCGGGCATCCGTTGCGCTACCAGGTTCGCCTCCAGAACCTTGACCGCCGGCCGCAACGAGGGCTGACGCTGCTGGAGACGTGGGCCGAGCCGCGGCCTTCCTACCGGGACTGGCTGGCCGCCCAGCGCGCGGAAATGCGGCGCGTTCGGAGCTTTCGGGTTTCGCAACAACGGCGGAGCGATCCGTTCAAAGTCGCCGCGGCCGGGGAAACCGCGCCGGTCAACCTGGAGCCGGGGGAGGAGGCGGATGTGCCGGTTGAAATGACGCCCGTGCGGCGCGGCCTGCTGCGCCTCGACGAGGTGACAGTGGCGCGGACCGACCCGCTGGGTTTGTTTCGCGCCTTTGTGCGTGTTCCCGCCCCCCAGAGTGCGCTGATCCTGCCGCGCCGCTACGCTCTGCCCTCCATCGCCCTGCCCGGGACGCGGAAGTACCAGCAAGGGGGCGTGGCTCTGGCTTCGAATGTTGGATTGAGCGATGAATTCGTGGCGTTGCGCGACTATCGCCGCGGGGATCCGCTGCGTCACATCCACTGGCGAAGCTGGGCCAAAGCGGGCAAGCCGGTGGTACGGGAGTTTGAGGACGAGTTTTTTGTGAGGCATGCCCTGGTTCTGGACACCTTTATTGAGGACCCCTTGAGCCAGGCCTTCGAGGAAGCGGTGTCGGTCGCCGCGTCGTTTGCCTGCACGCTGCAAACGCAGGAATCGCTGCTGGACTTGCTGTTCGTGGGCACCCAGT